>NZ_JBJKOP010000034.1:0-121893 GCF_046707225.1 Caproicibacter sp.
AGCTTAGCACTGCCGTGTCTGTTTGACCGTTTATCTCGCAGAATTTTCAACAAAAATATCGAAATCGCTGACTTTTCAACAGAAAAAGGAGCTGCCCCAAAACTTTCGTTTTGCAACAGCCCCTTTCTATGCGGTTCAGGTAGGAGAACACCTCGCTCTGCTTTTCGTTCCGGAGCCGGATCACCACCAGAAACTCTCTGGACGTCGCCATCTGTACCTGCATCCGGTCAAGCTGGGAGAGATCCTGCTCAAGAAGCCGCCGCACAGCGGGGTGGTTCTCCTGCTCCAGCCGTGTCCGGAGAAACTGCTTGTTATCCTCAAAGTTTTCCCGGCTGTTCAGGCACAGAAATTCCAGTTCCGCGATGCCCTTGAGAACGGTCATCAGGGCGTAGATTCGAGCCGAGACGCTTTCCTCGGAAAGCACAGAGATGTTCGTGGGCTTGAGGATAAAATACACCAGCTCGTCGCTGCGGTTGGTCGTAAGGCTATAATCGGTGACGGCCTTTGTGTTGATGAGCTGGCGGGTAACCTGTTTTTGCCTTGCGCTTTTCTTTTCTGCCTTATTCAAACTTTCCATACCCCCATTCGTAGACCTGCTGCCTTGTAAAAAAGAAAGCGCAGGCGTTTTTTATAAAGTCGAGGATGCTGGTATCGTCAAAACGGATCGTCAGAAACGCATAGAGGGCCGTGATGACGATGGGCGGCAGAAACCGGAGCTGCGCCAGCGCAAACACGGAGAGCAGCAGGCCGACGCCGATGATCCCAATGTCCCGGAGCTGCCACAGCCACAGCGTCGCCTTGGATTTCAGGTTGTCCGGATAGATGTACATGATGATTCCTCCTTGAATTTACATAAAAAATAAGCGACTCCCCGGAGCACATGCTCCACGCAGGGAATCGCCACGCTGTTGCCCAACGCCTTATATCTGGCGCTGTCTGAAGCGCCGGGGATATCCGTCCAGTGATCCGGAAAGCCCTGGAGCCGTTCGCATTCCAGCGGAGTCAGCCTTCGGATCAGCTTGCGGATACGGTGGGGATGCGCATGGGTTTCCGGCACACCGGCTTCGCTTCTTTCACACACAAGGTCGGTAGCGTCCTTGTACTGCCGGGCGCTCTCGGTGCTGACCACCTCGTTCGGGGCGTATTCGTCGCTGCGCTGCTGGGAAAACACGCAGTGCCGGTCGGTGGCCGTGACGGTATAGCTGATATCCGGCTGAACGCCGATCCCGTTCCCTCCGTTCTTATCCTGGCGGTCGATGATATTTCCGGCAATGCAGTAGGTTTCGGTTGGCGCGGAGTCTTCGCCGGAGTCCGCCAGAAACACAGATGGCTGGGAGATTAAGGGAACATTGTTCCCGCCGGTCCCGTATCTCGCGGACATGGTGGGCGCCACCTTGTGCGGCCCCGTATAACGCGAGTCGATCCCGTAATTCTCGAACAGCTCCGGCTGGCTTCCCACGACAAGGGGCGAATGGCCGTGCTCCTGGGAGCGGAGTGTGGCGGCGACGTCTTCGGAAACGTCCATGCGGCTGCCGCCCTGGTCGTTCAGGCACAGCACGGAGGGCATCATGCTTCCACTTGCCGTCGCCTTCAGGGTCGGTGCACATTCCTCCTGATAGCCGATCCCTCCCGCGGACGAACCGGCCCCGGCGCTGAACGCCGCCGTAAACAAAAGCCCACCCGGATTTCTGCCGCCGCCTCCGTCTGCGCCGGCCAGCGTGGGGGCAACGCTTTCTTCTGTAAAAAACCGGCCCTGCTGGGTATCCCATGGCGTCAGGCAATTCGCATCCTCCTGCTGCGGCATCTCGGCAACAAAGGTCTGCTGCTTCATACCAGGCTGGGCCTGTATCGCCCCGGACACATCGTGCAGGTTCCGAACCTCATCGCGCTGATTGCACGCAAAAGCCACGTGCCTGCCCTCCGGAGCTTCCGTTTTTTCTGTTTCTGTGGATACATAACCGTGCCCGCCACCGCCGCCGCTGTACAGGGAGGGCCAGACGCCCTCGCTTCCATAAATCCGGTGGCTTTGTACATCCCAGGATGTCAGGCATCCTCCGGTCGGATTCCCGCCTGAAGCTCCAGCGCCTGCTTCAGCACCGGGGGCAGTTCCTTGCCGCGCTTCTTCGCCCGCCGCAGAATTCCCAGGCAGGCGGTCCTGCTCAAATAGTATTTTTGGGGCGGTGCGGCCTCCAAAATCCGCGACAAGGAAGATGCGCTTGCGCCGCTGCGGGACATTCCAGTATTGAGCGTCGTATACTCTCCAAGCAACGGAGAATTGATCTCCCAATATGGCCCCAGCAGATTGCCATACCCCTCCCGGAGGTCGAGGTACAGATACGGAGTTGTCAGCAACTCGGCAGGTTTCTTCGAGGACCGCCCGGAAATCCTCGCCTCCTGAGCAGGAGAAGGCTCCGGGCACGTTTTCCCAGACCATATACCGAGGTCGAACAGCGTCAGCTGGCCTTCCGCTTGCTTTGTCATTCGCTCTCATCTCTTTAATGATCCGAATTTGCTCCATGAACAGACCGGAGCGTTCGCCCTGCAGCCCGAGGCGCCTGCCGTTTGCCACGCTGAGGTCCTGACACGGGCTGCCGCCGCAGACCACATCCACGGGGGTCAGCTCCGAACCCTTCAGCTTCATGATGTCGCCGATAGGGAGCATATCCGGAAACCGTATTTTTGTGACTTCCATCGGAAACGGCTCGATTTCGCTGGCCCACACAGGAGTAAACCCCTGCCGGACGCCTGCCAGCGGAAATCCGCCGATCCCGTCAAACAGGCTGCCGAGGGTCAGCGGGGCGGTCACAAGTGCAGTTCCATGCCGAGGGAAGGCGCTTCCTGCGGCATAGCCTCCATTTCTTTCGGAAAATACTCGACGGTCCGGTTGACAGGTCCCATCCGGCCGTTCAGCCGTTCGGCTTCTACCACAGCTTCTTCATAGGTTCCGAATACCAAGGGCCTTCCGTCCTGCTTCACCCAGCTTTCCGCCGCACCGCAGACAGACGCAGCGCTCCGGCGCGCCAGAACGCCGTATTGCCTTACGGACGCTTCGCTTTGAATCTGCTCCGCGGACAGATACCGAACGGGGATGCCCAATCGCCCGGCCTTTGCGATCTCACAGCTCATTCCATGGCTGATGGTATCGCCGCAGGCCCACAGTTCTTCACAGGAAGCCAGCACCCGTAGTCCCATCCGAATACCGGCTTTTCTCTCGGAGGGAATGGCATCGTTCAGGACCTGCGGATACAGCAGATGAACAGCGACAGGCGCGCAGCCCTGTTTCATCGCATATCGACAGGTGGCCTTGGCAAACCGGACGTTGTTTTCAACATCCCCCGCGTAGGGAGAGCAGATATATACCAGCTTCATTTCGCCACCGCCTTTACAATGGTTCGTGTGATGTTCATCGCGGTCTGACCGGCGTAGACGGCGCTCATGAAGTTGGCCCTGGTGCTGGTGTCCAGCCCGAACGCTCCGGCGATGCGCGGAATTTCCCCGGCCGCCAGCATCAGGCCAAGCCCCAGCAGGACGTGATCCTTCAGCACCATAAGCCCAGCGATGAGGATAGTGGACTGTAAAAATGCGGTCAGGCACAGGCCGATGATCTGCTTGCACCAGCCCACGAACCCGTCCAGATATCCTCTCGGAACGCTGAACATGTACAGGCTGCCCACCGCAATCTGGATGAGCAGGATGCCGCCGCGCTTCAGGTTGGCGAAGAACACCTTGATCACGGCGTAGCCCATCATGATGAGGATAAAAATCAGCATGATGGGATTGAGCGTGCTTCCGATCCCGCCGAACACTCCGGCGTTCGCCGCTTTTTCCAGCGCTCCCGCGGAGGACAGCTGGCTGATTATGTTTCCGGCCACGGTGTCGATGCCCGTTCCAAGCCCGGTGATGCCCGCCGTGAAGCTGCTCTGCAGGGAGACCGAGAGCTTATACAGCTCCACCGGCACCGTGGAGAAAAGGCCGACCGCGAGAAAACCCTTGATGTTGTTGAGCGCGGTGTCCTTGATGCTTCCCCGGCCGGACTGGTACTCAATACCGCACTCAAAGACCGAAACCACCAGCCCGGTCCCGTAGAGCGCCCAACCAAGGTAAGTAAAAAACAGGACGATGGATTTTACCCATGTCATGTCGAACAGGTCCGCGCCCATGTTGCCCATGGCCGCGAAAAAGTTGCCGAGGAATCCGATCATCTGGCTGTAGATCCAGTCCAGAATCTGTCCCAGCACGGTGTCGGCCACAAAGTCCCATATGAACATGGGAAGTCACCTCCTTCAAAAAATATGGAGCCCGCTTTCGCAGGCTCCAATGCAAAACGATTGCGGGCGCTTAGAGATAGAACAATCGGACATTGCCTCCTTTTTTATTATTGGGTATTGATAAACTAATTGCGTTAGTTTATAATGCATATATTATAGTTTGTGGAAGTGGTAACAATGGGCACAAGAAGAAATCTGGACGCACAGACAATCCTGAATGCCGCGGCGGAGCTTGCGGAAGAAAAAGGGCTTGAAAATGTCTCGCTGCTTCAGGTAGCGGAAAAGCTGGGCGTAAAATCGCCGTCCCTTTATAACCATCTGAGCGGAGTTCAAGAGCTCTCCGCAGGAATTGCGAAGCTTGCCCTCGGCAGGCTGGAAGAAGCAATCCGCGGCGCGGCGGTCGGCCGGTCCGAGGGCGACGCGTTGCTGGCAATCGCCCTTGCATATCGGAGCTACGCGAAAGAAAATCCGGAGCTTTACAAGGCAATCCTGCGCTTCCCGGACTGCGGTGACAGCGATGTTCAGGAGAAGGGGCACACTGTTGTCTGGATTCTGTATCAGGTGATGGAGCCGTATCACTTAGGGGAAGAGGAAACGATCCATTTTGTCCGTGGTTTCCGCAGTGCGCTCCATGGGTTTGTTTCTCTGGAAGCGGCGGGATTTTTCCGTGGAAATGGCGCGGACGTCGACGAAAGTTATCGACAGCTTGCTTTTCGGTTGATTTCATCTTTAAGTATGGAAAAGAGTGATTGATATGGGTACTTATATTGCCTTACCCATTGTTGGGTTTGTCGTAGGCTTGCTGATTGTTTCTCTCGGCGGAGGCGGCGGAGCCGTCTATGTTGGGATTCTGACGGTGTTCTTTCACATTTCTCCCGCGATTGCAGCGTCGACCTCGCTGGCTACCACGATCCCTACCACGGCGGTGGGGGCGTTTTCCCATTGGAAGGCCGGAAACGTGAATCTGCGGTTCGGCATTACAATGCTCGTAAGCGGCGCGGTCGGCTCCGTCATCGGTTCGCTGTGTTCCGGTTTTCTGCCGCAGGGCCTTTATAACAAATTGACCGGAATCATTCTGCTCCTGCTTGCCCTGCAGATGCTGATCTCCTTTCTGCGAAAAAAACACGGCAAGACAGCGGAGCAGGACCCTGCTCAAACAAAAATGGCGAATACGATCAAGGCTGTCTGCTTCGGGCTGCTGGGTGGAATCATGTCCGGACTGGTTGGCTTAAGCGGCGGCGGGCCGATTGTCGCGGGGCTAATGATTCTGGGCTGTCCGGCGTTGGAGACTGTGGGAACCTCTGTTCTGGTGCTATTCGGAATCGCGGTGACAGGTTTCCTCGCGCATCTCAGCGTTGGGAATATTGATTGGCAGCTTGTCGGGCTTCTGGCCATCGGCACCATGTGCGGCGCGCTCGCCGGGCCGTTCCTCCTGAAACAGGCGGACAAGAAAAACCTGGAGAAAGTTCTCCAGCCTGTGCTTTTCATCATGATCGTTGTCATGGGCGGAATGCTGATGTTTAAATAGCGATATCATGGCTGAAGCAAACGATATGATGGATGCACGGTTGCCGCCGTAAACAGGCAAACGGAATTTTGCTTTCTATGGTATAATGCTGGTAATATGAATTGCTGAGGTTGAACATGAAAAATCTGTTTTTAATCGGCGGGACTATGGGTGTGGGGAAAACGACCACCTGCCGGATATTGGAGCAAAAGCTGAATAACAGCGTGTTTCTCGACGGGGACTGGTGCTGGGACATGCACCCTTTTCAAGTCACAGAGGAGACCAAGCGCATGGTCGTGGAAAATATCTGCTTTCTTTTGAACAATTTCATCAGATGTTCCGCCTATGAAAATATCGTGTTCTGCTGGGTGATGCACCAGCAGGCGATTCTTGACGACATCCTTTCGCGGCTTGAAACGGAGAACTGTAAGATTCACGCAATTTCCCTTGTGTGCGGCGAACATGCATTACAAGATCGTTTACAAAAAGATGTCAGCGCCGGAGTTCGGGAGGAAGAGGTCATTCAGAGGAGTGTCGCGCGTCTGCCTCTCTACAGAGTGCTTGACACGGATAAAATTGACGTGTCGGAAATCGGGCCGGAGGAAGCGGCTGATCTTATCATTCAAAGCTCTATAAGACCAATTGGAGGATAACCATGATAACTGCGATAAAATCTAAAATTTGTGATGTTCCCGCCATCCTGTACGGTGAAAATTCCGACCGTGTCTGGTTGTTCGTCCACGGCAAGTGCGGGTACAAAGAGGAGGCGGAAGCCTTCGCGGGAATCGCCTGCCCCAAGGGCGCTCAGGTGCTGGCCGTCGACCTGCCCGAACATGGGGAACGAAAAGCCGAAACCGGCTTTGATCCGTGGCATGTGGTTCCGGAGCTGCGGGAGGTCACGGCGGATCTTCGGCAGCGGTGGGAGCACGTTTCCCTTCGCGCCAACAGCATCGGGGCGTGGTTTTCAATGCTGGCTTTTCTGGACGCGCCGCCGGAACAGGCGCTGTTTGTTTCGCCGGTGCTGGATATGCGGCAGTTGATTCGAAACATGATGCTCTGGGCGTCTGTGGAGGGAACCCGGTTGGAGCGGGAGCGTGAAATCTCCACCGACTTTGGCGAAACGCTTTCCTGGGATTATCTGCAATACGCGAAAGCGCACCCCATCGTGACATGGACGGCCCCGACGGCGATTTTGTATGCCGGTCGGGACAACCTGACCGGTCGGGAAACGGTGGACGCTTTTGTCAGCCGCTTTGACTGCAAATTGACTGTTATGGAAACCGGCGAGCATTGGTTCCATACGCCGGAACAGATCAATATACTGAAAAGTTGGGAGGAAGCCAACACATGATTCGGGAAATTTGCAGGGACGAGGGTTTTCTCGCCAAAAAGGCTGAACCGGCCATGATGGACGATCTCGGTGCGGCGGAAGATTTACTGGAAACACTGATTGCTCATAAGGATGGCTGTGTAGGCATGGCGGCCAACATGATCGGAGTCAACAAGCGCATCATCGCCTTTGATAACGGGGGCAAATTCATGGTACTGTTTAACCCGGAGATCCTCAAGAAATCCGAACCCTACGAGGCGGAAGAGGGCTGCCTGTCCCTTGCCGGCACCCGGAAAGCAAAGCGCTGGAGGTCCGTCAAGGTGCAATACCAGAATGAGAAGCTCCAGACCCGTCTGAAAACCTTCACCGGATTCGCGGCGCAAATCATTCAGCACGAAATGGATCACTGCGAGGGAATTCTGATATAGTCAAGGCGTGTGTGTTTATCATTCAAAGTTGCTCAAAGCCAAAAGAAAAAGCGGACCTTGGTTGAAGAATTCAACCGCAGGTTAAATCATGGACGTGAAAAGTCAAACACGCTTCCATTGCGGCCCTTCCGGGTATCGGGTATACTGATACTCAGGAAGGGCCTTCCTCAAGAAAGAGAGGAATCAGAATGGATTTATCGATTGGGAAAAACATTCAGAATAAAAGAAAAACCATGGGGCTGACGCAGGACCAGCTTTCCACAGCGCTGGGTGTTTCCATCGCGGCGGTGTCAAAATGGGAAACGGGCGGCGCGTATCCGGATATTACCCTGCTCGCCCCGATTGCCCGGCTGCTCGGCGTCACGGTAGACGATCTGCTGGGCTTCGAACCACAGTTATCGGAGGATCAGGTCATGGAGATTTGCGATCAATGTGCAAAATTGTTCGAATCCTCCGACTATGAAAACGCGGTGTCCTTCGGAGAAAAGAACATCCGGGAATATCCGAACAGCCAGCTTTTGAAATTGCGAATGGGCAATGTTTTCATGATGCACACTCCATGCGCGCGAACGGAGGACGAAGCCACCCATTTATTAAGCTGCACGGAATCCCTGATGCGGGAGGCCGCCGAAAGCGAAGATATCACAATCCGCGAAGCCGCGTGGCACAGTCTGAGCGCCCTTTTAATGCAGCAGAAACGGTACGAGGAAGCGTTGAAGGCGCTTGATGGCATTCACAGTTCAGAAATCGAGCCGAATCAAATGAAAGTCTCCATCTACTACGCCATGGGAGATTATGAAAAGTCGAAACAGGTGGCGCAGTATCTGCTTGCCACACACGCGTTCGGCTGCAATATCGCCCTTGGCACGCTCTCTAAGATTGCGAAAAAGAAGAAAGATTATCCGCTTGCGCTGCGGATGGAAAACTTAAGCCTGCAGCTTTCGCAAATGTTTGACAAAGATAAGCTCTACGGTCAGGACTTGAACCACTACCTGATGATTGCGCAGTGCCACGCGGAGCAGAAGCAGGAACAGGAAACGCTGGATGCGCTTGGAGCGTTTTTGAAGTGTGCGCAGATGCCCGCGGATCATGATATGGTAAAGGCAAGCCCGTTCTTCGACAGCATCGAGATGAGCGAAACACTCCAATCAAAAAGCTATTTGAATCGCTGCGTCCGTGAGATGATCAACGGGAACCCGGAATTCGATTTTTTGAGCGGCAATCAGGAGTTTCAAAATATTCTAACAGCGCTGGAACAGCTTCCGGAATAATGTTTTTATATAAGCAGACCGGACCGTTGTTGAGAATCGATCCGGCCCGCTCTTTCTTTACATTCCAACTACGCTCCAAATGTACAGCGGCGCCGTTAATGTGAACACCAGACAGGCGAACAGGATTGCCGGCGCCGCCCACTCGAACTGCCCATGTTTTCTATAGTCGAAATAAGCCGTGCCCAATTTAGCGAAGAAAAACACGGCCAGAATCAGGTCGATAGCCGGAAAAACGACGCTGTTGACAACGGTCTTGATCTGCTGTGAAGCTGTTTTCCAGGTACCCTCCACGGCTCCCGCCACATCGCCGCTTCCCGCCGCATATGCGGTTGTTCCAAAGAGGCAGGTCAGGACGAGAACCACACACAGAACCGCGAAAATACGCTTCTTTTTCATGGATTTTACACCCTTTCAAATAATTTTTTTGCAGAGAAAAGGACCGCTGAAGCTTCTGCTCCGCGATCCTTTTTTCTTGTCTGTTGTTATGGCTTTACAGGGGCGATGTGCCAGTCGCTCCAAAGGCTGCCTCGTATCGTTACCGAGTCGGTGAGGTTCATGCTGAGCATCCCCACGGGCGTCCAGCAATCCTCCAGATAGGTATAGGGCGTATAGCTGCCGTCCGGCATCCAGATCGGCGTGAAGTGCGTGCGACGCTTGTAGGTCGAATATTTATTGGGCGCAAACTCAAACTCCGCGGTATATCCGGAGCGTGTCTGTTCCAGCAGCCGCCAGAAGGATTGGTATCCGAATTCCGGAAAATACGTGACGGCGGTTTGCGCGTCGGTCACCGCCGAAGATTGGTTGGTGCTCACTCTGGCGGTCGTTTCCTGGTCGATCCCATAGCCGCTTTTCAGGATTTTGCCCGACGCGGTGGGATCTTTCGCGTCTGGCGTGACGCTCATGGAAGCGGTCAGGCTTGCGGAATAGGAAGTCCAGTTAAACTCCCACCATCCGGTGTCTTCCCAATAGCCGGAGTTCTCTTCCGTGGAAATCCAGACCCAATTCGCGTGCCATGACGTACACCAGACTCCCCAGGACGCGGAGGTTTTCTGCACATTGTTGGGAACTGGCGACGCGGCGTAGGAGTCGTTCCGGTCATTCGCCTCCGGATCGGGGGGATCGTGCCCGGAGAGGTCCACAATCTTTGCGGTGATGGTTCCCTCGTTTGCCATGCCTCTGCCGCTTACCGACACGCGGATGGTCATGGTCTGCGGCATGGATGGGGTTGTCCAGCGCACCCACGCCAGCTGGCTGTCGCCGTCCGGGTAGTAAACGCCGCCGACCGTGTAAGTCTGGCCCCCAATCGTAAACCTGACTGTGACGGGATTGTCCGGATTGGACTGCCCGCCCCGCACCGCCACGGATGTGATGACCTCCGTATTGACGCGGTACTCATAGTTTGTCGTGCCGACGGTAGGAGGTTCCGCTTCGCTGAACCTCACGATGCCAAGGCCGAGGGATGAGATGATATCCGTATCCGACGCGGCTTTGGTCGTGGAGCCGCCCCATGCTGGGTAACCGAGATCCGGGGTTTCCAGAAACATCGCCAGCGGCAGGTTTTTGTGGCTGAGCGAGACCATCTTGCTCCGCAGTCCGCCCCCGAACTGCCGGTCGAACAGCGCGGCCTCCGTGGCGGTCATGGCATATTTGACGCCACCGAAGGTCATATAGGCGATGGGTTCCAGAAGCAGCTTGTACTGCCCGTTGATCAGAACATTAAAGTTCATTCCGGTCAGATTTGCGATGCTCCGGATTACCTGCTCATCGGTGAAATAGCTCTTAATCGCGGCGATGTTGCCGTTTCCTCCGGATGTGCTGATGATCTTGGGCAAAGCCTGAGACGGGTTGGTATAATAATAAGCTCCCTGAACAGGAGAAAGCGTTCTCCCATTCGTGTACTGCATTTTACTTACTTTTCCAAAATGAATAATGGAATTGGCGGGAGTTTTGTTAGTCAGGTCAATTGGGGTCGTAACCACAGCGTGGTCGCTGGCCCGGATGACCGTCACCCGTACTCCCTCGTCGCCGGTGTTCCAGAAATCCGTGCCGGTGCCGGTTCCCATCCCGCCTCCGCCGCCGTCCACATTCCCGTCCCCGATGGCGTAGGCGTTCATCGGCAGGAACACGGAAATCATCAGTACCAACATTAAAAGAATGCTGATGATTCGTTTCATGGAATCCTCCTTTCAAACGAAAAAGCACAGCCGAAGCTGTGCTTTCCGTAATTTCGTGATATTGAGCTAATTCATGTTGCCGATCTTGTTGCCATTTTCATACATATCGCCAGCCTTGGTTCCAACGTTATCACCGCTGTTATCTACCCATCCGAATCCAGGCACCCAAACTTGCCCTTTACTGTTCTTATCTCCGGATTTCGGTGTCGACGGTTCGGAGGAGGAATCCGCAGTCGGCGTGCTGTTATCCGTTTTGGAAGCCTTTTTGCCGTCCGGCGTCTGATCGGGGTTCGTTTTCGCTTCCGCCGAGGGCTCGGACGGTTTTGTGACCTCTGCCTGAATGCTCTGGTCCGTGCCGCTGGAATCTCCGGTATCTTTAGCGCTGCCGTTCTGAGAAGCCGTGTCCGGTGCGGAAACGGCGGGGACGCTGACGTCCGGCGAAGAACCCGCAGCTCCCGGTGCGGAGATGGAAGGAACCGAGGCGTCCGACGCGGTTGAGGAGGCATCCGCTTTCCCGTCCGTGGGCGTCCCCGTCCTGAACTGCGCGGCGATAGCGACGACAAGCACAACGCTCAAGACGCCGAGCCCGGCAAGCATGAGCCGCTTTTTTGTTCTATCTTTCAGTTTCATATGAGGTACCCTCCTTTTTCATAATAGTTGATTTATCGGCTTTTTTCAGTATCACACAGTACCACAGACGGTTTCGCAAGTCTATGGGCACGCGTGAAATAGTCAGAATAAAGGCATATATTTTGCCTGCACCCTGAGATTGACCGTCATGGGCGGCAGGATATTTCCACCAAACCGCACGGGGACCTCCAGACGAATCACCGCGTCGGCCAGATAACCGTCAGCGTTATCCGGATCGGATGGCGCCAGCGGCATGTTCCTGAGATGGACGGACAGGTTCGACAGCCGGAATTCAGCTTCGTCCCCGGCGTATTTCACATGATATCCATTCTCCTGCCGGAGCTCCAGCAGCTTATCCAGCCGGCCGTAAATATCGCCGTAATCAAGGCTTTCCTCGAAATCGTCCGCCGAAGGCTGGTAAGCGCCGGAATAGCCCTCCCGCACGCCGTGGTAAACATTGTCGTAGCTGTCGTTCACGGTTGAGATCACGGCGGACTGCACCGCGTCCCGTACACCCTGGGCGATGATCATCAGCAGGATGCCCTCGGAAGCAACGCAGAGAAGCAGCAAAAGCGCCAGCGTCACCGCGATGGTGAGCGGAAAGGCCGATCCTTTATTGCTTTTGAGTATAGCACGGAATTTTTTGGATGTCACTTCCAGTACACCTCGCTTTTGCCCGACGCTTTCGACGTCAGAGTGACGGGAAAGCTCCCGAACCCGCCGAGCAGCCCGATATCGGCCCGCACGGAAACGGTGACTGTGAATTCCCCGTTGAGCTGAATCTTTCCGGTTTTCGACCATGAGATGTCCGGCTCAAGGCCGGTCTGCTCGGTCAGCACCTGCGCCCGGCGTGCCGTTTCCGTTCCGACGCATCCTTGGATTTCCGCTTCCCGGCACAGCTCGGAGGCATAGGTGTCCAGCCTGTTTTTGGTGACGAATACCGGCAGGACGCTCATCGCCACCGCGATCACCAGCATGACGCAGAGAATCATCACCGCTGTGTCGATATATCCCTCGCCGCGCCGGGAACAGAGGAGCTTCAGCATAGCTGTACCCCCTGATCCGGCGAGTCGGCGGCCTGCTGCTCCATGTCATGGACATCGTCGCTCAGGATATGCCACGATCCGTCGCAGAAGCCCGCATTTAGTACCTCCTGATTCAGCAGTTCCTCCGCGGGGATTTCCATCGCGTATTCGACATCGCCGGGATGCCCATTCACGCTCTGGCCGGACAGCAGAAGCGCGGCTTTTTCAGGCGTCAGGCAGACAAAGCCGCCCGGCGTCATCATGTCGAAGCAGGAGCCGGGATGCTGCTCGAGAAATTCCCGCACGGTGACCGGCCCGGCTTCTTCCGGACCGTCCCGCGACGGTTCCAGCATGGCGTATTCTCCCTCGCCAAGCCCCTTGTCGGTGATGTTCCAGAGCGCATGCCCCAGCTCGTCGCTGTGAGACACGTTCTGCTCAGCCAGCCACTGGTCACTCACCAGCCGCAGCGGGTCTTCAAACCGGAGCAAGTATTCCGCGTCACCGGCACTGCAGCAATCCATGAGCTCGTCATACACCAGCTTTACCGCCGCAATCTCCGACGCCTGCTCGATCAGGTCGGAAGCGGGCCTGCTCTGGAGCTGCTGGATATAGGAGCGGTAGTTGGCCTCGATCCGGTCACGCAGCTTTTTCTCCAATTGTTTTTCATTTTGATCCATACAAAATCCTCCTTAACTAAAACATGGTGCCGAGAGAATCCATGATCTGCACCGCGATGATGACCATATAGGTCAAAAGAAAGCACATCAGCATCACGAAGGAAAACACGCGGATTTTCGGCGGAATCTTCTGCGCTTGGCCTTTTAAGCGCTGAAGCTCCAGCGCCTTGAAATCGTGGGACAGCATCTGGAAATACACGACGCTGTCGTCGCCGCGCAGGACGCCGATCAGCCCGCGCACCACGTCGGAAAGCATGGGGGAATTGAACCTTGCCTCGAACCGAGTGAGCGCCGCCTCATAGGAGGAGGAGCGCATGTCGGCCGTCAGCACGTCCAGCTCATGGGCGAAGGCGGGGCCCGCGTTTTTCTTATAGGCTTCCAGCATTGCCAGCACGTCGCGGCTGGCCTTCAGGCTTTGCTCCACGGTCGCCACGAACCGGGGCAGCTCGCCTTCGATCTGATCCCGCCTCGCTTTGAGCTGCTCGTCCGCCTTGCGGCTTTCCTTAAAATACGACAGGACGGCGAGGATCACCACCAGCGGGGTCAGCAGAGGCAGCAGAAGCAGGCAGGGGATCACGCCCAGCAGGATGGCGCCGGATTTGGTCAGGGCGTAGGCCGTGTACACCTCCGGAGTTATGGAGTAACCGGCCGCCTTCAGCACATTCGCCATCCTCGCTCTTTTGTACTCGTCCATGCGGATGTGCCTTGCCAGCTTCACGGCGCCGGACATCAGCCACGCCTCCACGGTTTTGGAGGCTTTTTTATTTTCCTTGCCCGCACCCAGCATGGCTTTTGCCGCTTTCAAAGTGGGCAGCTTCAGCACATCCGCCAGAAGGAAGAACAGCCCGGCGGCCAGCAGAAGCCCCGCGAAAAACAGCTGCTTCATCATCAGCGTCACCTCCTGTACTCGATGGGCTTCGTCAGCTTGATGACAAAAGCCGTGGAGATGAAAATGGCGGCCGCGCACACCGCGAGCGTGATCTGTCCCGCCGGCGTGTGCATCAGGGTATGGTACCAGTCCTTGTTCAGCAAGCGCATGATGGGGACATTTCCGGCCACCAGCATCGCCATAACAATAAATTCCTTCCGCGGCTCAAACACCAGGTATTCCAGCTCGGCGTTGACGATCCGCATGTCGGACAGCTTGCCGACGATGGGCGTCAGGGTGGTCTTCAGGCTTCGGTCATACTGGCAGGCGGCAAGCGCGTCGCACCATTCGTGAAAGACGTCGTTTTCGATCTTCGGCTTCATGTCATGGAGCGCCGCCTCCACATCCGGGCTGACGAGCTTCACCCGCGTGAGAAAACCGGCAAACACGCTTTTCACGGGCGGGTTCAGATACGCGATGCTTTCCTCGACCGCCGACACGATATCCTCATTGCGCAGGTAGGCTGTGGTAATGATCGACAGAGCCGTTTCCAGCTCGGACGCAACGGCCTTTTTGTAATGGCTGGCGGTCAGGCGGACATACCAAAGCGGAATGAACATCATCCCTATGGCCATTACCGGCACGAGGAACACGTTTCCGAGCAGGATGGCGAAGGCCGCGCCCACGGCGAAGCACAGCAGGGACGCCGCGCAGACAAGGGAAAACCGTCCGCTCCGGCCGGTGATCTTGAGGATTTCCTGCACCTCCGAGATTTTCCTGCGGAGAAAGGACGCCTTTTTGCGCCGCGCGGCCTCGTCGATCTCCGAGCGGAGGCTTTTGTTACTCCGGGCCAAAAACCCGAACAGCCCATCGGCAAACCCCAGCGGAGAGATTCCGAGCAATAAAAAAGCGCCGGCGATCATGCCGACGCAGGCAATCAGAAGAATGGCGTTCACGCCGCCTCACCTCCCATGGAAAGGATGCGGCTCAGGACGGCCTGCGGCATCCCGTTTTCGAGGAGCCGCCTCTGCAGGCTCTCCGAGATCGGTTGCACGCTGCCGTGCTCGCCGGTGATGATGAATCTGCCCTGCTCCAGGCGGTTCTCGGAAACGTGGTACCGGAACAGCGGATGGAAGTTTCTTGTGCCATCCGGCAGAATCTCGCACTCCATGATCTCCATGATGCGGCGCTGCTTGTTCTCCAGCTGCTTGCAGAAGGCCACCAGCGGATATGCTTCCGTAACATAGGCCATGAGCGTTTCATCCGACATGTCCACGGCGCGTTTGCACAGCGCGACCATTCTGCGGTAGGCCGCGTCGCAGGAGGTGGCGTGGATGGTGGTCAGCACGCCGATGCCGGTCAGGGCGGCTTCCAGCGCCGCGTATGCCTCGGAGCCGCGCATCTCACCAACCACGATGAGGTCCGGGTTGAAGCGGAGGGACATATCCAGCAAGCTGGTCTGCGTGATCCGCTGGCGCTCGTTCTCGCTGTCGCGGGTCAGGGTGTGGATGACGCTGTTGACCACCTTCCCGTTTTCCTGCCGTACCAGTGACAGCTCGCGGGAGCCGTTTTCAATGGTAAAGATTCGTTTGTTGTCCGGCACGGTGGTCAGAAGCCAGCCCGCCAGCGTGGTCTTGCCGGAGCTGGTAGCCCCGGCGACGCAGGTGGAAACGCCATAGCGCAGGCATTCGGAAAGAAAATCCAGCATCGGCCCCGTGGCGGTGCCACCGTTTATGAAATCCCGCTTTTTCATGGACTGAGGGTTGACGATACGGATGGACGCCGACACGCCCACGTCCTCGTCCACAAGCGGGGTCTTGAGCGCCGCGATGCGGATGTTCTTCGACAGATGCCCCAGCACGGCGGGACTGGCGTTGTCCAGCACCATGCCGGACACATGGAGCATCCGGCGAACGACGTTGACGGCGTGCTCCGGACTGTCGAATCGCTCGTCCAGCTTTTTCGTGACGCCGCTGCTGTACTGCACCTCCACGTCGTTCCATGCGTTCACATCAATTTCCTCGATGCCCGTTCCGAAGATGTATTTGGTCAGGAATGAAAACTCCGCCATCTCGGTGTAGAGGGCGTCCACAAGCTGCTCCTGCGTCATGCCCTGCACCGTCAGGCGGTAATCCTGCACATATTTTGCGATATACCGCTTGACCTGCGCCTTGACTTCCTCGGTCCCGCCGTCCGTGATCAGCGTCGCGTACTTGCTCGAAATGTATTCCTGCACGTCGCGCAGTACCGAGCGGAAGTCCCGGACGGTTTCTCCGGAGGAGAAGAACAGATCCTGGCTGTCCGTCATGTTTTGGGAAGCTAAAAGATCGGGCCGCCTGCTCATACGCCAAACACCTCCTTGGATATTTTCTCAATCTCTTTGCGAAATCCCCGGCTGTCCTTGAGAGCAAGCTCACCCAGCAGGTTTCCCTCCAGCGCCAGATTCTCCAGCTCGGAGGAATGCGGGATCTGAAAGGCCACGCTGCCCAGCACCTGTTCGATATGCTCCCCGGCCTGATTGGATTTGACGTCGGAGGCCGCCTTATACTGCTTGTCGGCGTCCCATTTCTGCTCTTTCAGAAGCGGAAGCTGGCTGGAAAGATAGCTGACGGATTTTAGGTCACAGTTCACCAGACGGAGGACGGAATCTGCTGACAATAAAGCCACCGCCGAGAGAACATCGTGAGCGATATAGCTGCCGCAGTCGACGATGATGGTCGGGGCGACGTCGCGCAGATGGTCGATGAGCTCGGCAGCCAGCTCCTGGGTATAGGGCGGGTAGGTGAACACATTTTCGCTCTTGAGCATGCCGATGAGGGTTAGGTGGCTCATCTTTTTCAGGGTGACGCAGTTCTGCTTGACGAGGGTGTCGGTGATATGGGCCGCCGCGAGAATACTTCCGAGGGAGCGCTCGCACTCCAGCTCGGAGGGCGGGCAGACGCAGGGCAGCATGGGAGCCGTCATGTCGCACAGCAGAAGCGCCACGTCGCGCTTGTGGTCGGCCAGATATTTGGCGAGGCGCACACTGACGGTGGTTTTGCCGCTGCCTGGACTGCCCCAGACCGCCAGCATCCGGACGTCCGGCTCCGCTTCCTCCTGGGGAGGGGCCGGTCTATTTCGGGAGAAAATGCTCCCCTTCATGAAATTGAGCATTTATTTCCCCTCGCTTTCCGGCGCCGCGGAGCTCGCGGCGGGGGCATTCGTACCGGAGGACGCGCTGTTCGAACTGGCGCCTGTTCCGTTGGAACTGCCTGCGTTTTTCGGATACAGGGCGTCCAGCAGCTTATCCTGCGTCGCCAGAAATTCATCGGCCTTGTCTTTGCCACCTCGGTAGACAAGGGACAGATGGATGCTGCCCTCCGATTCCAGCTCTGCCAGAATCATCGCCTGATTCGAGGTTGCCAGCAGGGTCACGGTGGCGGGAAGCTGCTTTTCCTCGTCCCCGCTGTCGGATTTGCCGGACTCGGTTTTGGTCTGATCGGTATCATTGCCGGAACTGGCTGTCACGCCGATGACCTCCACATAGGTCAGCTCGGGCGGGATGACCGTGGAGCCCTGCTTTTTGTAGTCCGGGGCAATGACGCTGACGATGTCGCCCGCCGCCAGCTTCCCGGACAGCCCCTCCGCAAGGTTCTTGATGCTGACGGAAATGGCTTCCTTCGTCCCGTCCAGACTGGACAGATAGGCGTTTTCCGCCACCGGAGTGTCCGACAGCTTGGCGGAAAGGACATAATCGCCGGGGGCAAGGTCGGCTTTAGCGTACTTGCCGACCATGGAATCGGTCTGCTTCAGGACATTCTCGGGCAGGTTGTAGCCGCCCACCTCAACCGTTTGAACCATGTCTTTTGTGATCTGCTCTCCGCTTTGAATATCCTTGACCACCCTCACCACGGTGGTCTTCTGCGACACGCTCTGGTTAAAGAGCGGCGTGAGCGCAAAGCAGATCAGAAGAGAAAGCACAATGCAGACGGCGCCCAGCGCCGTGCGGTTTTTCAAAAGCTTCATGGATATTTCCTCCCATCAGAAAAGAAAATAGGCTGCAAGGCAGCCGAGAGAGAGAAAGGGCGCGAGGGGATACGGCTTTCGTCCCGTATCCCCTCCGCGCGCTTTTCTAATTAAAATGTAAATGCCGGACAACACCGCAAACGCGGTGCAACCGAGAATGGCGGCGGCAAGGCTCTGCCGGAAGCCCAGCACCAGCCCGGTCGCCGCCATGAACTTGATGTCCCCGCCCTCGATGCCGCCGAAAAACCGGGCGATCACCAGCGGGATCACCGCGATGAGCGCTCCGGCAAGATTTTCCGGCTCAAAGGCGAGGAGGCTCGTCAGGGCGATCCCCGCGCAGAGTAGATCCGGAATGATCCGCCTGCGGATATCGCATACCGCCGCGGCGGTCAGCAGAATGGTGAAACTGACTGCCTGCAGAAGGAGCGGCACATTAGCCGCCATAGTTGAACATGTCCTGAATGCGTTTTTTCAGGGTCGGCAGGACCGTTTCCCCGAACAGGGCGTAGAGTCCTGCCAGCAGCAGCGCACCGATGACGACCGCGATGAGAATTTTGATGGCCGTATCCACGAAGCCTTCGCCGCTCTGGGAGCGGAGCAGGCCGCGGGAATTCAGGTAGAACATAGTCAGTTCATATCTGGCCTTGTCCGCCATCCGTTTCAGGCTGTGTGTTGCGCGCCGCACCATAGAAATCAGGCTGTTTTTTGCGTTGCTCAGAAATTTCTTCATTTTGCTTTACCTCCAATATGTTTTTTCATAGCAAAGGCGGGGCCTCACAGCCCCGCCATCTTCATGCCGGAGCCATGCTCCGGCGCCCGTTCAAAAGGGGGCGTTGCCGCCATCTGCTGGGCCTGCCCCTGGTTCTGGCTCTGCGTGAGAGCCTGGTGATAGGCGTCGATCACCGCCTGATTGAGCTGCTCCCGGAATTCCTTGGTCACCGGGAAGCAGATGTCCTTGTACTCGCCGTTGCCCGCTTTGTAGCTGGGCATGGCGACGAACAGGCCCTTGGTGCTGTCCACGACCTTGACGTTCCGGATGGCAAAGCAGTCGTTCAGGTTAATGGACGCGAAGGCCCGGACGCTGCCCTCCGGCCGGATGGAGCCGATTTTCACGTCCACCTTCATCGGCATGGGCTGTTCCGCGGCAGCCTGCGCCGCCTGCGGAGCTTTTGCGTCTGTCGGGTTTTTACTCATGATCGTTTCCTCCTTCAGATTTTTGTGCCTGGGATCATTCCAACATCATGCCACCCATGTTCTCGGAGGGCTGCTGCTCCTGAAGCTCCGAGAGCTTTTCCCTCGCCCAATCGGGCAGAAGCTACTCCCACAGAACGCCGGTAAAGTCAGCGCGGTTCCAGCGCGTTTTTTCTCCGTCGTTCAGGCAGGTTGCGGACACCGCTCGGCCGGAGGAATTGGGGGCGCAGCCGAAGCCGCCGGTTGCCAGCCAGAGCTGATCCTGCTGGCTCCAGCAGCTCTCCTTCAAAATGTCCGGCGACAGCACCAGAACGCGGCCTTCGTAGCTCAGCTTATCGGAGTCCGGCTCGCATTGGCCGGGGCCGAACAGCCCCAGCTCCTGATACGCGCGGCGGTACTGGTTGATAAAGCCATCCAGCACGGCGGGGTGGCTTTCCACCACATACTCCAGATTGTGATCGTTGAGACTGTTCTTGTCGGACGGAATGTACACGCTTTTTTGCTGTGAAATAGAAAAGCAGCCGTCCGGCTGCCGGGGGTCACAGGCTCATTTGCGGGCCCTGTTGTTCCTGCTCCGGCGCCTGAAACGCAATCTCCTTAAAGCCGAAGCGGTCGACATAGTGAAAGGTACTGCCGGATGCGTCGTACAGCTCCACCACGTCCGATATGGAGAGGCTGTGTCCCTTGTAGCCGGGTGGGTGGTCAACATTGAATTTTTCATAGAGCGCTTCAAGGTCGTTGGTTTCCACCTCGCCGTCGTAGGCCACCTCATAATTTTCCGGGTCCGGCTCCCCGAAGCGTTCCGTCAGCTCGTCGTAGCCGATGAATTTCATCATGACGTCGGTATCGGGCTTCAGCTGATGAACCCGGCATTTTTTGAGCGCCCGCGGGGTTCCCTCCGTGTCGGGGGCACCGGACGCGAGGCTGTCATAGGTGCCGGCCGCCCATTCCACTGAGAGCCCTTTCTGTTCTGAAAGATAAGACTCCATTTCATCGGTTCGGAACATGGGGTCGATGACCGCCATGTTCCGCTTTGCGTCAAGATATCCCGCGGTGTTGCCATAGTACAGGATACGGTTACTTTTCATTTGAATACCGTCCATGGGGGTTCCTCCTTTCCCGGCTTTCCGTCCAGGCATGGTTCACAGCTTCAGTTCCATGCCGTTATCCGGCTCCTGCCGCTGCGCGTCCGGAGCCTCCCGCGTCGGGAAGATGAGCTTGCCGTCCCGCATTTCAATAACGCAGCAGTCCTCACGGTCACAGATCATGAGGCGGTGCTGGTAGCGGCTCTGGATGTCGATATACTCCCGGACCTCCAGATCGTTCGCAAGCGGGACGCCGGAGGCATACCGGCCGTCCGGCAGAAAGCAGTAACCGAAGAACTCCGGCTCTTTCGGAATCTCCGAATCCAGCGGACGGATCTGCGAGAGCTGGAGCCGCGCGCGGTCTGGGAGCAGTTCGGGCTTTAACAGGCCGAGAAGGTCCCCGCGCTTTCTGCCGACGCATTCCCCGTTTGCGAGGGACACGGCGCACACGGCGTCGTCGGCCGCGTTCGGGAAGCTGCCCACAACGCCTTCGCAGAGTAGGAGCTGGCGGACGCCGCGCCGGTCTTCCGGCAGTGCTTCCGGGTCGATGACGACCACAAAACCGGCGATGAACATGCCGGTTCCGGTCTGGACGCAGTCCTCGGCCCCGTATTGTAATTTTTCAGTCGGCATGCGGCGGCTCCTTCCCGTCGTGAAGCTGCTCCAGCAGCTTTGCGGCGATGGCAATCTTTTTTTCCTCCGGCATGTCCCGGATCGCGGCGTAAACAAAGGCTTCCACCGCCTCCGGAGACTGGTCGCCCACCTCGATAAGCTCCACCTTTTTCACGCTGACGGCCCCCTGGCTTACGCCCAGCCGGACGATGTCGCCGTAATCCATGCCGGACGCGGCGCGGAGCTCTCTTGGAATGAGGACGCGGCCCTTGCCGTCCACGACCTTATACATCTGCTTTGCTTTCATGCAAAATAACCCTCCTTTTTCATGACCTCCCGCACGGTGTCGGGATGGATGCCGAAGGACCGAAACATATCCCTGAGACCGTCCGGCAGGCGGTCGAGGACGTCCGATTCCCGGATGATGATGGCGCCGGGGACGCAGGTAACGTCCAGATCCCCGTCTACTGGGATGCCCGCGGCCCGCAGGAGATCGTGCGGCAGAGCGAAATCATCCGCTTCCTCAGCGTCCTCCTCGTCCTCATCGCCGCCGCGATCCTGTGTAAAGAAAGACAGAGCCGAATCCTTCGGCGCGGCCAGCATCATCAGGCCGGGGAATTCTCCGTTCTCCGGGACGGCCAAGAGCGCGGACACCTCGTCGCCGGGTTGGAATCCTTCGAGGCTCACGGACTCCATGGGCAGAATCAGGCGGCACTCCTTGTCAACATTTGCGGACACTTTCAAAAGCTTCATATTGGTTTCCTCCTAAAATTTATTGGATCGGATTTCACGCGGTAAGCCCGGCGGTGTCGAAAAGCCCCAGCTGGACCGGCATGTCCCGCAGGCGTTCGCCGGTGTCGTAGTTGGAGATCAGGACTTCGGCGTACTCGCAGCCGTTGTCATACCGCTGCGCCAGATTGTTGAGGCGGCTGACCGCTTCGATCCGGAAGTCCTGATACAGCTCCCGGATGAATTCGCAGTCGTTGTAGCTGACCAGAAATTTGCCCTGGCAGCCCTTCAGGGTATCCCGCAGACGGAAGTGATCCTCTCTGCGGAATTCCACGGCGTAGTGGCCTTCCGTCAGATAGTACGGCGGGTCGCAGTAGATGAACGCATTTTCCCGGTCGTACTGTTTGATGAGCTCCTCGAAGTCCTTGTTCTCAATGACGGTGTCCCGGAGCCTCCGGCTGCCCTGCCAGATGAGGCCGAAGGTCTTTCGGATATCGAAGGGCTGGCAGCCATAGCTAGCGCAGCCGCTTCCGTAGCTGTAGCGGATCACCTTAAAAAACGCGGCGGCGCGCCGGATGTCGTTCATCCCGGCTCTTTCCAAAAGGATTGCCCTAATCTCGTCGAACTGGACGGGCGTCAGCTCCCGCTGGGCGAGCTCCAGCTCCTGACGCATAAACGCGTCGGTGAATTCTTCCTGTCCCAGAAATTTTTTCAGTACAAAGAATTCATCCCGGCCGTTTAAGGGCAGGAAGCCCAGCTCCTTCAGAAACGCCATCGGCTGGTCGCGGACGCAGTGGAACAGGTTGGCAAGGTCGGAATTAAAGTCGTTGTAGACCTCCATGGCGGCGTCGGGACGGCGCCCGAACAGCACCCAGCCGCCTCCGCCGAAGACCTCGATGTATCGCCCGAACTCCTTCGGCATTTTCTGATAGATCAGGTCCCGCAGCGCTTTTTTGCCGCCCACCCAGCTGATGATGCTGTTCATCGCGTCACCTGCCTTTCCCGGCCCGGCAGAATCTGTCCATGTCGGTTTTCATACAGGAGCCGTCCGGACTCCAGCAGATAAAGCCGACGCGGGGATACGGGCAGCCCTCGCAGCGTGAGAGATCCCGCGGAGATGGTACGGTGTATTTCTTCGGAGGACCGGTCGCTCCGGCCCCTGTTTTTTCTTCCGCTTTGTTTTCCTGGCGCATGGTGCGCTTCTTTCCCGGAAAACAAAAAAGGCGCCGCCTTTTTTCAAAGACAGCGCCTCTCGTTTTCCGTATGCGATTGTGTATGGATTTGATAATGGGCCGCTTTTTTCCCTGAAACGCAAAAAGCGCCTTCCGATTTTTTTGAAATCAGAAGGCGCTACATGTGAAACTGCATCCCCTGGTCGGGATACAGGATGGCGAAACGGGAGGTTTGAAGCTCCGCCGCGTCGCCGTTTTTCAATATCTCGGGTTGCATTCCGATCCAGCCCAAGTCTTCCGCGGAGGCTGGTTCGGGAGGACCCTGCCCGTAGCGGAACGATTTGACGATAACGGCGATGTACTCCGATTCGCCGCAGTCCTCCACCAGCTCCCGGTATACTTTGGAGCTTTGGATGTCCTCCAGTTCCGGTATGCCGCCCATGATCCCGATATCCCGGATGCCGGTGTTGGTTTCCAGACCGACGATAGAAAATATTTTGCTCATTCCGTCAGCCTCCTTCACATCAGACTCAAACTCTGTTCCCGCGGGGCGGACTCGCTGAATTCATGGAGAAACGCCTGATCGTTCCGGGCAATATATCCGTCCGCGCAGCGCTTGAGCCCCAGTCGTTCGATTTCGGACTTGCAGTAGGCGGCATAATCGAAGTACGGGGCCGCGGCGCTGTTGGGATCGACAATCCCCGACCGCTCGGCAATCCGGCGGTCGAACTTTCCCCAATATTCCTCGGAAGGAATTAAATCATAGCAGTGCAGGTTTTGGGTGATGTCCAGCGCCTCGTCGAGCCGGGTGCAGCCTTCCAGTTCCATCGCCGCCCGGAAATATTCGTCGAAGCAGGGCATTCCCTGTCCCTGTTCCTCCAACACGTAACCGAGGTTATTACCGGCGTCGATGAGCTGTTCGAGGGTCGCGTACTGACGCGCGGGATTCGTGATATTCCAGAGGCAGCATTTGGCCTCCAGCAAAACCGCGCCGTTCCAGCCCGTCACGCCGAGCGCTTCCCGCGCGGCGGCCAGCTCGTCCGGCTCGCCGGTGACGGGTTCGTGGTCGGGGAGCATGAGCCACACGCCGTCCGGACAGTGAGCGGACGCCAACTTCAGCCGCATGGCCGCGTCACCGGCCGTTAGTCTGCTGAGAGAGTCTCCGGCAGCGTATCTCTGTTGGAGGGGAGAGGTCTGTTCCACGAAGCCGCCCGATGTAAAAACGCCGCCATGCCGCTCCCGCAGGTCGCGTCCCCAGCGCGCCGTATCGAGAAGGGATATCCGCTTTTCGGGAATCTTTTCCCGATAGCGGGCGGCGTAAGCGCCGAGCGCGGCATTGTCCGTCGCGCCAAGACAGAGGGAAAAGCTGTCGAGCTGCTCCGTCAGATTGATCAGATCCGCGGCAGTGTCGACGGATTGAAGCTGAGAGGCACCCTCCAGCAGATACCGTTCCCGGACGGACATTTCAGAAAGACGCCAGCCAAGGTATTGTGTTTCCTCCGCCGTTCCGGGAAGACCTTTCCACGGATAGGGATACGGGTAATTCTTCATGTTGCTCACCTCATTTCCAGTTGCGGCCCGGGCCGGTTCAGGCACTGCTCCACCGTCCGGCCGTTTCGGGAGACGAGGATGCCGTAATCGGTGGCGGAGGCGAGATTGTGCTCCATGAGCTTTTCGCCGTAATGATGGAGAGCTGCGTCATCGGAAAGCAATTCCTCTTTCAGCGGGATGGAGCATTTCGCGAGCTCCGCTTTCGCGTAGTCCGAGGGAGTCGCGGCTTCCCGCAGAAGAGAAAACTCGTCGGCCTGATACGCGAGGTCGAGCGCCTCGTCCAGCGAGATATCGTCGGGAGCCACTGCGATCATGGCCTTGCAGACCGGGATGCCGCCCTCCCGGTCGAGGTGGCGGAGCTGCCCCGCCAGCTCATTGACCAGTCCGTAGCAGTCGCCGTTCGCGGCTTCCAACTCGTCGGTGATTTTCTCCTTCAGCCGGGGGACGGCACAGTCCACGGCGGTGAACGCGCATTCCTCCGGGGAGGCTGCGCCCACTTCCTTCACCGCGTGAAAAAGCTCCTGATCGCCGGCGGGCAGCTTCAGGAGCGCGGAGAGGTCGTTTTCAGATTCGGGATCGTTGAAGCGTCCCTTGGTCACGCGGAGGAACACGGTATAATCCGGCCTTTCGATGGTGACGGCCTCTCCGCGCTGGTACAGCCGCGCGATGATGCCGTTCTGCACCACATACCCGTGGGGCGTGAAGACGCCGCCCTCGCCCTCGCGCATCTCCTTGCCGATCTTGCCGAAGTCCAGCCAGGCGTAGACGTTGTCCGGCACGCTGTCGAGTTGCGGGACGAATCCGTTTTCCGCGTAGAATTTGCCGAGGGATTCGTCATCGTGCGCTTCATAGGCGATCTGGCAGTGCTCCATGCTGGCGGTCATGTTGATGAGCCGGTCCACGGGGATCGGTTCATAGCTTTTCTGCACGGCGTCCATCATCACCATGCCCTCGAAGCAGTCCAGCTCCCAATCGCTGAGCGAGGAGAGCCGCTGGCACAGGTGATTCAGCTCGTAGAGGTTGGAGCTCGGGCTGAGAAACTGCGGCAGGTAGTCTAGCTCGCAGCTTACGATCTCGCTGGAGTAGATGACGCGCTCATCCGTCACGCGCGCCCTGTCGAGCGCGTCCAGAATTTCATAGGGCGCGGCGGGCAGCGCGAGGGTTGCGGAGGCATCTGCACCGAGCGGACCGGGACGGCTGATTTCCAGCTCCATGATTTTGCTATTCAAGCGTCATTCCTCCCATCCGCTGGCCCTGCTCCAGCTCGTCCCGCGTCATGACGCTCCAGCTTTGATCACTGCTCCACAGGCTGACGTAAAGCTCGCCGTCCTCGGTTTTGATTGGGCGCTGCTCAAACCCTTCTCCGAAGCCGTCTGCTGCCTGACCGATGATGGTTTCCTTTAGCCGGTCGAGTTCCTCCGCCGTCAGATCGCCCTGCACGCGGCACTCGGCAACCCCCATCAATTGGCCCTGGCAACGCTCAACCGTGAAAACGTAAGACCGCACCTTGTTGTTTACGCCGTCGTCCGCGCCGTAGTATTTCATAAGGCCGCGCTCCGCTTCCTCCGGCCTCCGTTCTTTCAGAAGGGCGGCGAGAATGTGATCCTCATAGGAAAGGGCCGTCCGGCCGTCAAGCTCAATGGGATCATCGTCCATGTCGCCGTATTCGTTGCGCTCATAGCTTCTGACGGTGAGCGGCATGTACAGCTTCAGCGTCTGAAGCGGCTGCGGAATGACGGAAAAGCGATCCTCGCCGGGGATGAGCGCGAGGGTGCGGCCGTTGTCCCATTGCATCTGAAGCTGGCCCGCGTCGTCCACAAAATCAACGGTTCCCTCAGTGCCGGATGGCACCGGGGCGTAGGGATCGCGCATTTCCGTGAGCCGGATGCGGGTGCCGGGCGGATACTGCTCCTTCATGAATTTCACCCATTCGGGGTTCTGTCTCATTTCATAAACCTCCCATCGTGATGCCCTGCTCGGGCGTCTGTTCTATGATTGCCCCGCGTAGCTTTTCCACCGCCTCCACTATGACCGGATCGCCGGAGAAACTGGCGAGTCGAGTGTAGTCCTCCGACAGCTGTTGTTCGCCGTTCAGCGTGATCACGAGATCCACGGTGGCGATCCCGTCCTTGGTCACGCCGAGCCGCTTGCTGCCGCAGCCTATGTCGTTATACAACCGGATCGCATCCGGAAGCGTCAGGCCGCCGGTGAGCTTTTCACTGGGCGTGTTATAATCCTGAAAAATGAACCAGCTGTAGCTGTGCGGCAGCGTGTTGTCCGCGGCGTTCCGAAGCATTTCCTTTCCGGCCTCCGTGAGCCCATGCTCCTGTGCGGGAGCTTCCTGCTTCATATTCATCCGCTGCGCCCGCAGGTCGAAAGCGGTGAGATAGGCGTGGTAATCTCCGGGGCCGGGATTGCACCGCAGGCAGTAGCGGTACCGTTCCGTTTCAATCACGTACCCGTAGTTCTGCCGCCAGCCGCCCTCGATCTCTCCGCCGCGGTTGCCGCAATAATTTGCCATGGCGCTGAGATTTTTCAGTGGGCCGGTTTTCCGGATCTCGTTGACCAGCTCCGTCAGCTCCGCCTTGAATTCGGGGCTGTTCAGCGACTCGCCGCTGCGGGGATGCCAGGTGTGCCAGAACTCGTCGCCGCCGCGCCCAAAATCGATGCGGACATGGCCGATGGCGCCCAGCGCCGCGTCCTGTTCCTTCGGCAGGGCATAAAAAATACCCGCCTCATTGGGAGAGGCGGGCCGCAGGATGAATTTCCGGTTGTCGGGCGGAAGCGCGATGCCGTGTTCCTCACAGAATTCCGGCAGCGTCAGGCATTCACCGAGAAAATTGAGCTTACCGCGCAATCGGCGGAAGCCCTCCTTGGGAATGGTGATCGGCTCGGCGGTCAGCACCGTGCCGGCGTGATTGACGACGACCTGGTTTTCCAGCGTCGTCGGCTTGCCGGGATCGTAGTCGGAGCCGCGCAGGTCGTAGCAGTGGAAGCCTTCGGGTATCGTACCGCGGTCAACGCGGGAATCCGTAAAGAGGGCGGGCTTCCCGAAAAGCTCCACATGTTCATACTGTTCCTCTCTGGCGTTTACGCTCATATGACTTTTTCATCTCCTTCTTGTTTTGTCAAGCACACAGGATACCATGAAGCGGCGGAAATAGCTATCCCATATTCATTCCGCCGAACTCCTGAGCCGGATGGGGCTAGGTAAAATCCATCAGGGCCTGATCCGCGTTGTCTTTCTGAGAACATAGCCGCAGGAAATATACGCGCCGCCATGATTGGCATAATACTCGGCGCCGATTTTTCCATAGTCCAGATGGGGCTGAATCATAAGAAGTACAGTATGTTTCCCCACGTGTTCATATAAATTGAATATTATTAAAATATCCGCTTGTCATTAAGTTAAGTTTAAAACTTGTATTGACGAATAAGGGAATAAATAGTATAATAAAAAATATGATTCTATAACTTAATCCGCTTGCCAGAATAAATATGTTGAAAGTTGAAGAAGGTGTCATAATGCGTTCGCTTGACGAAATTAAAGCCATTTTTCAAAATCATCAAGGAATACTGAGAACCTGCGAACTTTATACCGAACATATCTATTATGCTGATATTCAAAAGCTTATTGCGGACGGCGTTATCGGAAAAGTGCGATATGGATACTACCAATTGCTCGATAATATGAGCTTAAGTGAAGTGACCACTGTAACTCGCCTATTTCCGGATGCGATATTGTGTATGGACACCGCACTATTCCATTATCGTTACAGTGACCGGACTCCACTTGTTTGGCATCTGGCTGTTAGTAAAGACGGGGGTAAAAGCCGGTTCAAAATTGATTATCCTTTTGTAAAACCGTACTATATTGAACCAGCTCTGTTGGAATTGGGTATGGCCCATGATCAAATGGATGATTATCCTGTCCGAATCTATAACAAAGAGAGAACAATATGCGATTGTCTACGCTATATGGGAAAAATGGATAAAGAAGTCTTTAACACCGCCATCCGTCGCTATGCTGAGGATAATGCAAAGGATATTCCGCGACTAATGGAATATGCAAAAAAGATGCGTGTAACGCAAAAGGTGAAAGCACTGATTGGAGTGTGGATCTGATGCCAGACAAAGGAGCTTCCATTCTTGCCCAGCTGAAAAATAAAGCTAAATTATCTGGAGTCGCTTATCAGCAATGTCTTCAGTTATTCTTTCAAGAAGAATTTTTACGCAGATTATCCAAATCTGAATATGCTGAAAATTTAATCTTGAAGGGTGGACTGTTCGTCTATACGCTTACAAATTTTGAAAGCCGAGCGACAGTAGATGTGGATTTTTTACTGCGCTATATGAATAGCGGCTTAGATCATATGGATGAGGTAATTGCAAAAATTTTGGCAACACACACCGGCAATAATGATGTTGTGGTGCTTACGGCTAAGAAAACAATACCAATTGCAGTGCAGCGTAAATATCCTGGCGTTAGCACACAAATAATTGGTCATATTAAGAACGTGCGCGTACCTTTTGATGTAGACATCGGAGTGGGTGACATTATTATTCCAGGCGCACAAAGGCGCACGGTACGGACACAGTTAGATGGTTATGAAACGCCTGAGATTCTTACCTATTCTCTAGAAAGTACAATTGCTGAGAAATTTGATGCCATTCTCCAGCGATTTGAATTGACCGGACGTATGAAAGATTTCTTTGACATCTATTATCTAGCTAACACTTTTTGTTTTGATGGTCGCAGTTTGCAGGAAGCTATTATGCAAACTCTTTCAAACCGTGGAACACCTTATAATAAAGAAAGCTTTGATCGGATCATTACGTTGACTGATGATTCAGATATGCTTGTTAAATGGCGATATTTCTTAAAGAATATCCGCAATAAAGAGTTGCCTTTCAGTGATGTTTTAGATAGCATCAATCTGTTTCTACGCCCAATTTGGTCCTCCATTGTCCGCGAGGACGAATTCTTTGGCGAGTGGGACTGCGTGGCAAAAGCTTGGAAGGTGGAAGATATCAGATAGAAGATATTCAAAAATCGCCATACCAATTGACTTGAGAGTTTGCTGGGGCAAGAGATTATTCATAAAAGATTTAAGCAAGTAGCGGAGTGTGTATCAATGAGAGTATCCGATTTTTTTTGCGGTGCAGGGGGATTTTCTGAGGGATTTAGACAGGCTGGTTTTGAAATTTGTTTTGCTGTCGATAAGTGGGAACCAGCTATAAATACATACGCAGGTAATAAACCAGGAGTAAATGTTATACAGGATGATGTGATTCGCATCTCGCAATTGAATGATGAAGAATTTGAGCAATTGGTTCCCGATACTGAAGTAATTATTGGTTCACCACCTTGTCAAGCCTTTTCAAGCTCTAATAAGTCTGGTAATGGAGATAAATCTTTAGGTATACAACTGATAGAAGCATATTTAAGAATAATTGCAAGGAAAAGATTTAAATATGGATCAATTTTGAAATATTGGGTACTTGAAAATGTTCCTAACGTTAAAAACTATATTAAGGAGTCATATTCCGCGGAAGATTTGGGGTTGCCCGGAAACTTTGTGTTGTTTCCAAATGGGCAAAATTCAGGCTTATATAATGCAAAATATTTTGGAGCTCCAACAAACCGAGAGAGATATCTTTGTGGTGAATTTCCTTGTCCGCAAAAAACGCATGATGATGAGAGTGCCATTACGTTGAGAAAAGTGTTGACATCTTTACGAGAACCTCTTTCAAAATGCCACGACCCTATTACTGACCTCAATTATCCAGAATTGATACTGCCTAATGAAGAAATATCTGATCACCATTATATTTACGAGCTTCAGCCATTTGAGTGGGAAAAAGCTAAACGACTAAAACAAGATAAGGGATATATGGGGAGGATGGCATTCCCAGAAAATCTTGATAGGCCTTCCAGAACTGTAATGGCAAATATGTCTGCTAGTTCACGCGAATCAATGATACTAGGTTATGGAAATAATCAATATCGGTTGCCAACAGTTCGAGAAGTTGCAACAATGATGAGTTTTCCTATTGATTATCGCTTTTACGGCCCCTCAAAAGGAGTAAAATATACTTTAGTTGGAAACTCTGTCCCACCAAAACTGTCTTATGCGATAGCAATTGCTATACTTAGAGCTGAGCATGAACCTATACCTGTTGGATACCCCAAAATTGTATATAATAATGATATTCCATTTATCAATTTAAACCATGTCGTGATTCCTCCCAATGTTGAAAAGCCCAAAAGAGAAGTGGCAAAATTTAAGTATCATATTCCTTATTTAATAATCAACGCGTTTCGCGTCGAGCTGACTAATTATTATTCCGATTTCGATCATTGCATGTTTAAATGGAATGTCGAATTGCACTATAGCCAAGGTAAGGATAAGGCGAAAATTTATTATCCAACAATAGATGCTAATATTATTGAGGATGAAGTCCTACGTGAAATAGACCAATGGATTGATAATATAAATAACTTCATTCCAAACTTTCAACAGTTTCAAAAAGTTTTTTGTATGACTACTATAGAAAGAAATAGACAGACATTTTGGGGTCCGTATCAACTTCTGAATGAAGTCCGTGCATTGCTTGATCGTATTCTTTCTGATACTGAAAAGAAAACCATCGTAGGAATCAAGTCGGAACCACATTCATTACCGTACGCAATAGCCATTGGTTATTACATACTTGAAAAGATAATAAAAAGTATGGAGGGGAAATAATGGACGCCGAGACGCGAAAAGCTAAACTGACAGAACTCCGAGCCAATGAAAATAACGTTGCAATGACTGGTATACCGCTCCGTTATAAAGGTTCAACGTTAACGGTCAAAGTTTATAGAATTCCGCTTGTATACTTGGTTTATAATAAATATAATGGACGCATTGGAACCGAGATAAAATCATATGAGACGCAATACGGGTCCTTGGACCCCGAAAATCGAACTGATAGTCTTATAATTGAAGATTTTTTATATAAGTCTAAAGAAGATCGAAATCGGGTTACAATGGAAAGTCTGCAGCGCAACAGACAGCAAAGATATGGGATTGTAACCGCGGATGGTATTATTATTGACGGTAACCGTAGGGCAATGTTACTCAATCGCTTGTTTAGAAATCGTGGTTCTGAAATACATAAGCAGTTTTCGCTTTCGGAAGTTGATCATTGTCAATACTTTTTAGCAATTATCTTGCCAGATAATGCAGAGGAAAAGGATATCCAACAACTCGAAACAATCTACCAGATGGGCGAAGACGATAAGCTAGACTATAATCCAATCCAAAAATATCTGAAATGTAAAGAGCTCAAAAGATTCTTTGATGTTGACGCAATCGCGGATTTTATGGGAGAGAAGCCTGGCACTATTCGGGAATGGCTATCTATTTTAAAACTAATGGAAGAATACCTTGACGAATATGGATATTCTGGTATTTACACTCGTCTGGAAAAGACTGAAGGTCCTTTTGTTGACTTGAATAGCTATCTGGATTCATACAAGAAACATGTAGGATCGGTAAGCCAAATTGACTGGAACTACACTGATTCCGACATATCAGATTTAAAACTAGTATGCTTTGATTACATTCGCGCTCGGTACGAGGGTAAAGAATTTCGTGATATTGCAAAGACAGGGAAAGACGGTAGTTTATTTTTTCACCATGACCTTTGGACTGATTTCTTTAAAAAGCATAGTGACACTATATCTACTATTAGTGAGCCAACAGTTGAAGAGCTACGCACTTCGCATCCTAGTGAGGATCTTCCCAGGCTACTTAAAAGCAGAGACAACGCGTGGACCGAGGCTACAAAGGGTGAGCTTGAAGGAAATCTGCGAAGAAATGTACGGAAACTTGAAGATAAGCGCGATGCCAATAAGCCTCGTGAACTATTGACGCGTGCATTAAGCGCACTTAAATCGGTCGACCAAGAGCAGGATAGTTTTCTACACGATCCCAATATTCTTGATATGGTTAAGGAAATCAATAAAATAACTTGGGAAATGAAAAAAGTTTTAGATTGAGAAAGTGGATGCGATGAGTAAGGTTTCTATCGACATAGATACCAGTCAAAGATATATATACTTGACTGGTGATATAGACGCATTGCAAGCAAATCGCTATGTGATGAGATACTTGCGTGATTTTTTTAATCCGTCTATTGAAGAAAGTAGGATTTCCATTGAAATCGGTGGTAACGAAATAAATCAAGTCCTTTCCAATGTCCGTAATATGCTTTCTAAATACGGCTTTGAAGAGAGCCGGAGTGAATCGACAAATCGGGTTCTTCAGAACTTTTACGAGGAAGAAGACAAATTTTCAGTATTTTCCCAAGAGGCACTTAACATACGGAACAATAATTGTAATACCACCGATTTCAAACTATTTACGAATGTAATAGAGGCTCAATTTCCAACCCGTTCATTATACCCGCTCCAACTTCTCTCGGCATATCACTTAGCTTTTTCTCAAAATGCATGCAACTTTTCCGTACCAGGCGCAGGAAAGACAAGCATTGTTTATGGCGCTTATGCGTATTTACACAATCCATCCATTGATGATATGAAAAAGGTCGATAGATTACTAATTATTGGACCATTAAGTTCCTTTGGTCCGTGGGAGCAGGAATACTTTGAGTGCTTTGGTCGATGGCCTATTGCAAAACGTTTGATTAGCGGAATTAGCAAAGAAGAAAAGCAGGATTATCTATGTTCATTACATCCTGCAGAATTGACACTTATTTCATATAATTCACTTTATTCTTTACAAGATGAAATTGAATACTTTCTTAAATACAACAATGTTATGGTAATCCTTGATGAAGCACATAAAGCAAAAAACACAAACGGAGGTGTTATAGCTCAGGCTGTTCTATCTATTGCGAAATATTGCAAATCGAGAGTTGTCCTAACAGGTACCCCGGCTCCCAATGGCTATGAAGATCTTTATAATATGTTTAAATTTATTTGGCCTACGAAAAACGTAATGGGATTTGAGACTAACCAATTGCGTGATATGTCCAGTAGACATAACGATCCGCGAGCTAGTCAGCTTATTTCTAATATCTCTCCATATTTTATAAGGATTAAAAAGAGCGACCTTGATATCCCATCAGCAACATTTAATCCACCTATATATGTTGAAATGGGGCCGTCTCAACGTAGGATATACGACTTCATCGAGAGGCGCTATGTTGAATCATTTATGCAAGAAGGTCCACTAGACACTTCTTCACGTTTTAAGTCAGCAATAGCTCAGGCAAAAATGATTAGATTGATGCAAGCGGCCACTGATCCGACTATGCTTCAGGCTCCATTGAATGATTTTTTCTCTGACGAAGATCGCCCGAACGAAGCTTATCACGCAATTAATGATACTAATGTTCTGGAAGAGATATCAAAATACAACTCTTTGGAGACACCTGTGAAATATATAGCTGTTAAAAAACTTGTGGAGAAGATTATTCAGGATGGTGGAAAAGTTGTTGTTTGGGCAACATTTCTCCATACAATTCATGGATTAAAAAGCTACCTTTCGGAAAATGGGATAATGGCTCAAGAGTTGTATGGAGCCATTCCTGTCGAACAAGGTGGAATTGAGCAAGATCCTGAGTCCGAAGATCAGCTATTGACACGGGAACGGATTATACGAGAGTTTCAAATGGATGAATGCCCCTACAAAGTCATTTTAGCAAATCCTTTTGCTGTGGCAGAATCTATTTCATTGCATAAAGCATGTCATAACGCAATTTATATTGAGAGATCTTTTAATGCTGCACATTATGTACAGTCTAAAGATAGGATTCATAGGTATGGCCTTAAGCCAGGGACTCAAACAAACTATTATTTCGTGATTTCCCGTAACTCTGTTGATGAAACTATAGATGAAAGATTAAACGAAAAGGAACGCCGAATGACGGAAATAATGGAGAGTATGCCCATACCGCTTTTTGATAATGTTACAGATGATGTGGGCGATGAAGATATAAAGGCGTTGATTCGAGACTATGTTAGAAGAACTAAAAAAATATAATGAAATTGGTCAAAAAAGAGACATCTTATATTTCCTTCAACATGTGATAGGGAATCAACATCAAACACATGCTGATATAAAATCGATTTGCGCTCATGTTATGGGAAACTATATACTTAATGTAGATGCACTTTTAAGCTTTTGCTCAATTTTTCAGTTGACTGAAGAAAGTGAGAAAGTTTATATCAAAAGCTCTGTCATTCCATTTCTTTCAGACGAAAAAAAGCTGTCTGATTTCATCGTATCTACTATAATAGAGAATCTCTTTTTAAATGGCGTTTTAAATGAGATGCAATTTACGTTTGATCTCTTATCCAAAAAGTATCGATTTTATAATGAAAAATTAGATTTGACTTGGTCAAATATTAGAAATGTGTTGATTAGTTTTGGATTTTTTAACCTTGAGCGGACTTTATATAGTACAAAATTCTACATTTCCAGCGAATATGAGGTGCTATTAAAGCCACACATTATAAAAAGAAAACGATCAATGAGTTTGGAACAGCTCAAAAGGCAACTTGAGGAAAATGAAAAAGCTGGAGACCTTGCAGAGAAATATGTACTTTTATATGAACAGCATCGAATCAACGATTTTGAAAAATCAAAAAACATTAAGATTATATCTGCAATTGACGTAGGTGCAGGCTATGATATTATTTCTTTTAATACCATATCATCCCCAGATTATGATAGATTCATTGAAGTCAAGGCTGTTTCAGCTGGGTGGAGTTTCTTTTGGTCGAGGAATGAAAAGGAAATTGCTCAATTACATGGAGACAAATATTATTTATACCTTGTAGAACTCTCGAAAATTAGCGAAACTTACGAACCTTTGATTATTCAAAATCCTGCTAAAGTCATGTTTGAAAAAAACAATTGGTATATAGAGCCACAATCATATCAAATTAGATCAGCTTTTCCTCTGGAGAATGATAGTAAATGAAGCATCCAATATTAAAAACTACTCCAGAAATATCAGAACGCATGGGGCGTGTCCATCTTAAAGGTGGTAAGGCAGAAGAATTATTAGCAAAGGCCCTGTGGCACAATGGGATACGCTATCAAAAAAACTATAAGAAATTATTTGGGTCACCAGATATCGCAATCACAAAGCAAAAAATTGCAATATTTGTTGATGGTGAGTTTTGGCACGGGTATAACTGGGAAGTTCAGAAAGATAAGCTTAAATCAAATAGAACTTATTGGATTACAAAGATTGAAGAGAATATTGAACGTGATAAGCGAAATGACAAATTATTAGTTCAAGATGGTTGGAAAGTATATCATTTTTGGGAAAAACAAATTTTAAAAGATCTTGATAGTTGTATGTATACTATTCTTAAGGTAATCAGTGCAAAATAGCCTAGCCTTAGATTAAATTGTTGTCCTATTATCCGACATTTGAATTTTCAACAAGATAGTCTACCGTCACAGCTTATTCAAACTAAAGTGGGCATATTTGGGGGTATATAAGGAAAGCTGATCTTATGAATGCAACGCTCTATGACAAAATATTCTCGGACAGAAGCATTACCGATCTGAAAAAATCAAATAAAAGTTTCCAGACATTAACATGATGTATACACTGTCGTGCCGATAGAGACTTCGGCAACGCCGCCTATGCCACAATACGCGGTTTCGTGCTAAAATTTGAGGACCTTGGCCTTTTGTCAGCACAAAAATACGGAAATAAAGTGAAATACTCCGTACTGGATAAATAATCAAAATCAAAAGGCACGGTCGTGGGTGATTCATCACTCCATTTCCGTGCTTTTTCCGATTGTAGGCTTTGGGGTTTTCTGGCTTGCGGGTAACGGGATTCAACGCGCCCCAACTTCCTCGCCGTGCTATGGCAAGCTCCCGTCGCTTTTTCTTGGATAGTTTCTCATAGGGAATGAATTTTTCCATCTTGTCAACCTCCTGGCTAAATAAAAACTCAGGCTAAAACAGAGCCGGTTTCTATTTTAGCCTAAGTTCATCAAAATATCAACGCCGGGCGGTTTCACCATGATATTCCTCAAAAAAACGGTTCAGCAGTTTCTGGTGCTTTTTCGATTTATGTATAATGAGGTAGCCGTCATGGCAGTAAAAATCAACTAACCATACCTTAGCTGTCACAGATTGGTTATAGAGTAAAACGCACCTCAATTTTCCCGTAGAGATCCAATCTTGAAAGGCGCTGTCGGAATAGCCTGTCAGCTGCGCCATTTTTCTTTTGGTCATGGCATCCGGTGCGGCAGACCACTCATCCTCCAGCCAGAGGCGGAATTCTTCTACAGGCAGCCTTTGTGCCCCTTTGCCGTGCTGATGCGGAGTGGCAGAAGAAAAGGTTCCGCTGGGAAGCACATACTTTTCCGGATGCTCTTCCATCTCCTCCAGATAAGAAATTACATCCTTCAGCTTGACCCGAAAGTTGCGCGTCTTCTTGCCGCTGTCCTTGCAGGGGATGTAGCCGTTTTTCAGCATATAGCTGGCTTTACGCTTGCTGATGTGCAAGATCGTGCGCATTTCGTCCAGAGTCAGGTCTTCAGGATACTGGTCCTTCAAATCGGCATACTTGCTCATTTTTTGGAACCCCGTTCGGACTTCTGCTTTTTGCACTGATATAGCACCACACCCTTGTAACGGTCATTACCTGAGGAAACATAGGATTCCAACATCTTTTCCCGGCACATGGGCGCCAGCAGCACCTTTCGGCAGTATTGGTTGGATATCCCCAGTATACTCGAAATCTCAGAAGCAGTTCGCGGCTTGGCGCAGTACTTTTGGATTTCCTTGCGCTGGTCGGTGGGCGAGATGCATTCGGTGTAGCCGCTGGCGAGAACAAAGTCAATCACGTCCTGCTTGGCCACATGATATTTGTTGGTCACAAGATAACAGGAAATCAGGTTGCCCTTCAGCATGTGGTAAACGGTGTTGATACCGAGGTGGAGCATTTTGGATACGTCCTCGGGAAATACGCAGTCGGGATATTTTTTGAACTGCCGCTCCAGCTTTTTACGGAGTTGTTCCTGTATCATTTAAATTCTTCCTTTCCGTTGTTTGCCGACGGCAGAAAGGAGAATCATTCTAAAATCAGGGTCTTGCTTCTTGCAATTTTACAAGGTCGGTTCTTGAAAGGCGCATGGCGTCAGGGAATTTCATCTTGCAGTTTTCTTGCACTTTTGCAGAAAATCAGCAAAACAGCGGCATTTTTGCCTGAAATCCGGTTGATGAACCAGAGCGCTTATGAGTCCTTATTTTATCAGGGTTTGCTGGCTCAAAGCCTTGGAAACACTAGGTTTCACGGCGGTTTTTCCCGTAATGAACTGTGATGTTCTGTGAGATACCGTGCCGTTTCCCCAACGGCTCGAAATCAGGTTGTCCTCACGGGCACGTGAGTTCGAATCTCACCGCCTCCGCCAAAAATTGACCGAGGCATTGATACGATGCCTCGGTCAACTCTTTTATTTTGCGTATCAGGAAAGCCTGCAATACAAGTGATTTGCCCCATAGGGGTATTCAAAATTCTTTGTATTGCAGGCTTTTTCTGCATTGCGGGGCTTTTCCGGCACTCTCGGTTCAAGGTTGAATTTGAATACCCCTTGAGGAAAAATAAAATAGTTCTACGGAAAATAACAGAGTTCAAAGAAAAATAAAAGTGTTTGATTTGCTCTGCTCAACACCTTGATTTGATAGTGTTAGTTGGTCTAATCAGACTTTTTCGCCGAGTACTTCGTGGATTTTCTCTTTTTTATGCCATTCCCGCCAATCTCGATATTGCTCCGGCGGGAGCGTTCCTCTTGTACTTTATTAAAGATTTCCTCCGGGATAATTGCTTCGTTATTCTCCTCGGAAGCATATCTGTCTTAAGGGATTCTTGCCACCGGGCAATTTGGAGACCAGGCGGTAAGAATCCCTTGTTCTTTTCTGTCAGAACTAATCGAAGGAGTACGTTTTTTCGAGGTTGCGGATATGTTATTATTGAATAGAAGCGTCGCGTGTACACTTTTGCTTGCTACTGTGGGATTGGTGATGTGCTGGTGATATGCTATAAAGATGTTGTAATAATGAGTGTAATATGTTATAATAATTTAATGTTTGATTGTACATCTTACTCGAGGGGAGATCAGAATGAGTTTTTCGGAAGATATTAAAAAGATTCGTCGAAAAGCCTTTTTATCGCAAGAAGAGTTTGCGAAAAAGATAGGAGTATCTTTCGCTACAGTCAACCGTTGGGAGACTGGAAAAGCCACGCCAAATTTTAAAACAATGAAGTTGATCGATGCATATTGTAAAAAGAATGCAATTGATTTCGATGTTTGTGACATTGTTGAGTCCAAACACAAAGATTGACAATATTTAACTTGAGAGGTTATACCACAGTGAATAACGTAGTTAGAGAAATTCCAGGAGGCGATTACGCCTTCTTAAGAAATAAGAAACCAAAGAGGCTGCCTGGGAATCCAGAAAAGACGGTTAGGCTTGTAGATTTGTTTTGCGGCTGCGGCGGCATTTCCCTTGGGGTCAAGGAGGCCTGCAACACTCTAAACTATGGTTTGGATATTCCTTTGGCTGTTGATTTTGAAAAGGAAGCCAGCGATTGTTATGAGTGCAATTTTCCTGAGGCGAATGTTGTCAATGGAGACATCACCCAATTGTTTTCCGATATGGTAGGTTCTCCTTTTACTGAGAAGGAGATAGAGCTTCAACAAATGGTAGGACATGTTGATTTGCTTGTTGGTGGACCTCCCTGCCAAGGGCACTCGGATTTGAACCGCTATACAAAGCGGAATGACCCCAAAAATCATCTCTACCTATATATGGCAAGAGCGGCAGAACTGTTTCGTCCAAGGTTAGTCATTATCGAAAATGTTACTGGTGCATTACATGATAAAGGACAAGTTGTTCAGTGTGTTCAAAAGGATTTAACCAAGCTCGGTTACAAAGTGGATATTGGAATTGTGGACTTGGTAAAGATTGGAGTTCCTCAGACGCGCAGACGCTTAATACTTCTTGCGTCTTTAGATAATGTTTTCTCTGTTGAGAAAATACAAGAGGAATATACAGTTAGCCAAGAGAGAACTGTTGATTGGGCAATTGGAGATTTAACGGGTGTTGCTCAATCAACGTTATTGGATATGCCCTCTATTCCTTCCAAGGAAAATCAACGGCGGATTCATTACTTGTTCGAACATAATGTATATGACCTGCCGAATGAGGAACGCCCTCCTTGCCATAGAGATAAAAAACATTCATATAACAGTATTTACGGGCGGTTGCATCCCGACAAACCGTCCCAGACAATCACTAGAGGCTTCTATAATAATTGTATGGGGAGATATGTCCATCCAACACAAAAAAGAACACTGACTGCACATGAAGCGGCCCGCTTACAGTTCTTCCCGGATTACTTTGACTTTTCTTCTGTAAGTAACAAGACTGCTCTTGGAATTATTGTGGGAAACGCGGTTCCAATGAAACTACCATATATCTATGCACTAGCGCTCTTAAGCGAAAAAGAACATGGGTAGATATTGGCCGAAAGGCAAAATATCTATAAGAGATTATACGCCATATTGCCATTTGTTGCCCCTGAAAATGAAATGACCTCTTGGACGGATAACAAATGTGTGGGAATAGCCTCAGCATTGAGGAAAGAGAGTGATGAAAATGACAATTAATTATAAAGCCGATATTCCAAGGAAGATGGTTAGCCTGTTTTCTGGAATCGGTGGATTCGAGCTTGCCTTTCAAAGAGTAGGGATTTCAACCACACTCATGTGTGAAATTGATCCTATCGCGCAACAGATTTTAAAGAGTAATCTACCAAATATTGAATTAACGAATGATATTTGCGATTTGGAAAGACTCCCAGAAGGTACAGATATATTGTGCGCTGGCTTCCCTTGTCAGGATTTAAGTTCTATTGGTGTAAAAAAAGGCCTTGATGGAACACGGTCATCATTGGTTCGAGAAGTTTTTCGTTTACTCCGTCAGGATAAAGTGGAGTGGGTTATTTTTGAAAATGTACCTTACATGCTTCACCTTAAGAAAGGTGAGACTATTCGAACAATAGTGGAGACACTAGAAGAACTAGGTTACAGTTGGGCTTATAGAACAATTGATTCTATGGCATTTGTGCCTCAACATAGGTGCCGTGTTTTTATTGTTGCATCTCTGCACAATGATCCGAAAGATGTTCTGCTGAGTGGAAACTCTTTAAAAAAGCAAGGCATGATTACAACCGAAACATTTTCAGAGCCGTGCGGCTTTTATTGGACGGAAGGAAAATATGCGCTGGGATTGTATCAAAATGGGATACCAACTTTAAAAGTTGGATCTTCAATAGGAATAGCTTCTCCGCCAGCTATTGCATTTCCTTACGGAATGGTCGCATCGCCTGATATTAGAGACGCTGAGAGGTTTCAAGGTTTTCCGGTAGATTGGACCAAACCCGCAGAGGATATAGCCAAACCTTCTGCAAGATGGAAACTGGTAGGTAACGCTGTTACTGTAAATACTGTTGCGTGGATAGCAAGTAAAATTGTTCATGCTGAACAATATAATCCAGCCAAGGACAAGAAACTAAAAGATAAAGATAAGTGGCCAAAAGCAGCATGGGGAAACAATGGAACAAGGTATTCTGCATCCGTATCAGAATATCCAGTGGAACGAGACGAAATATTGTTGTTGGACTTCCTTAAATATCCATGCAAACCGCTGTCTCCGAAAGCTGCAAAAGGATTTGAACATAGATTAAGCATGGGAAAGGTTCGCTGTCCTCAGTTCTTTAGAGATGCAATACATGAATATGTAGAGGGAAAGGATGAAGAAAATGGGTGAAATAACACTTGATTCCTTTGAAGAGACATTAGGTATACTTATCGATGCTAATCCTCATGCTCGAAACAAGGGTGATGAATTCAAAGACTGGGCCAAAGAACACTTCGATTGCGATGCAAGGATTTCATATATTAAGGAGCAGCGTCAAATCACGAACCGTGTTTCCGAGCAATTTAGATATTTTGCTCCTATAGTGGTCTTCGTCTGTGTCCCTGAGGTGAAAAGAGATACCCTTATCAAATACATATTAGAAAGGGTTTATAAGCAGCTTGAGAGCGTTGCAATAATTGGTGTCACTACTTCAAATGGTGAGAAGAAATATACTTTTGAACGTTTGATTGCCTTTAAACAGTCAAGTTTTACTGAGTGGGCTAAATCTTTCTTTGAAAAGACCGAGGAGGAGAAAAAATTAAGAGAGCAACTTGGTCTTCCTGATTCCACCAACTATGAAACTGAGGTTGACTTTGCGTGGTATGTTGGCACAACCGGAAATGACCAAGACGGCAACTGGCGCGACTATTCGGATGAATATATAGAAACCGGTGTCTGGGAAAATGGGTGGGAGGATAAGTTTCAAGATGTTGTAAAATCAATTCAAATCGGAGATCGGATTGCATTGAAATCAACATTTACACAAAAGCTAAACCTTCCATTTAACAATCACGGAAAAACCGTGGGTGCAATGAAGATTAAAGCAATCGGAACAGTTACTGGAAATGCAGATGACGGGAAGCACATTACCGTTGACTGGATAAGACTTGATCCAGTGAAGACGTGGTATGGCCCTGGAACATTACGTGAAACTATTCACAGCGTTGATGCAAACGAGGGATTTGTTAAGAAGGCGCTACTCGCTTTTACGTTCGGCGATGAAGAACAAGATTATTCTCTATGCGAGGAAAAATATAATGACACCGCTGACAACGAAATCGGTGTCGATGAACAAAGCGGTACGGGCAACGAAAAGCAGGAAATTGTTGACGAAGCAGTGCGCTTGAAAGACGGTTCAAATATTTTATTGTACGGTGTTCCTGGGTCTGGCAAGAGCTGGACTATTGAACATGAGTACTGCCACCCCGAGAGTGTAGTTGAACGATTAGTATTCCATCCCGACTACACAAACTCCGATTTTATCGGACAGATTCTCCCTGCTGTAGATAAAGAAAACGATAATCAAGTTACCTATGAATTTACGCCGGGGCCTTTTACCTCTATTCTTCATGACGCGTACAACCATCCTAAAAGAGAGTACATTCTTATCATCGAGGAAATCAATCGCGGTAATGCTCCGGCAATATTCGGCGAAGTATTCCAACTTCTTGATAGAATTTCGGATGAAAAAACTGTCGATGGAGTAAAATACCCTGTTGGCACAAGCGAATATGGCATCACAAACCGATATATTGCAGAGGTCGTATATGGAGACCCCAGACACAAGGTTCGTATTCCATCCAACCTTTCGATTCTTGGAACGATGAACACATCCGACCAGAATGTTTTCACTCTCGATACTGCTTTCCAGCGCCGTTGGAAAATGCGACTAATCGAAAACAATTTCGATAATGTTCGCCTTTCTCTCGCTGAAGCGGAAATCCTGGATACTGGGGTTACCTGGCGGCGGTTCTGTGAAACCATTAACACACAGATTGTCGGGAATAAGGCCAAAATGTCCTCATCTGAGGACAAGCGTCTCGGCGTTTATTTCGTCCATGAGATCGATCTTATGTATAATAAAGCGGATATACCTATAAATCATGATAAGCTTCTCGCTGAGCTTAACGAGTTGTTGAAATCAGAGATGGGGGGCACCATTTCTGAAGATGGTGAAAAACGACTCCGAGAAATTCGCGCAGCTCTTATGCAAAACAGAATTTTCCCCGAAAAAGTCATTAAGTATTTGTGGGATGACGCTTTCAAATTTAATCCAGACGCGGTATTTGATACTATGGACAACAAAGACCTCGATTCATTGGAGGCGGTCATTCGGATGTTCATATATGAAAGAGAGAAAGCCCGCTTTAATATTTTTAGAAAAGAAATTAGAGATCAGCTGTATCAGCGATGAGTCTGCACAATGAGAGGTGGTGATTGACGTTGGAGAATCTGTTTCAAAGCAGAAATGCAGAAATGGTCAATAGAATACTCCCCAATATCGACTCGGATATGGACAAGCGCGGAATCACTCTGCGTGAGATGTGCCATGTAAATAAAAACGGCGAAGGCGATAGTTTTGTAGGCGTTAAGGCAGATACCAATGGAATGACCATCTACTTCCCCATTGGCTATGAGCTACCTGAAAACGACGATGATCTTCGTGTTGACGTTCATAACCTTTTCGGCGTTCTGGCAATCTTTATGAAAGAAGCCAGTCAGATTGAAACTCAGAACTTCAGCGGACCAATTTCTGTAGATTTTCCGATGCACGCCTACATAAAGGTTATCCGGCACTACCTCAATACGGGTCGCTACTACATTGAAACCGAGCCCGAGTATGTTACCGCAACAAAAGGTGCACCAGATTGGCCACGCACCTTTAAAAATCAAATGGGTCTGGTTCAGAAGAACGGGTCTGTAATTTTTACACAGATGACGGTTCGTCGTCAATCACCAAATACCAACAAAAAAATAACGCAGATTCACCAGTACTGCGTCCATGAGGCGTTTTCCAAGCTCGGCACCATTTATGTGTCTTTCGTTCCGCAAGAGCCTGCTCAACATCCGGGTATTGCCGAGTCAATCTCTATCCTTACAGACAAAATCAACCATACAAATAAAGACGTGGAACGTAACCTGTTCAAGGCAATGCGGCAGATTCTGACCTACATAGACACGCGAAACGATAACAATCGCTTCTTCTTTGGTACAGATCGATTTGAGTATGTATGGCAGAATATGATTGATGCTGCCTTTGGCATCTCTGATAAGGGCAAATACTTCCCCAAGGCAACGTGGCTCCTTGATAAAGGACCTGCATCCAGACGGAAGCGAACATCCTTGCAGCCGGATTCCATTATGATTTATGGCGGTAAATACTATGTGCTTGATGCGAAGTGCTATCGATACGGGTGGAGCGAAAACCCTGACCATCTACCCGGCGGGCCAGATATAAACAAGCAGATAACTTACGGAGAGTATATTGAGCAGACAAGGACTATCCCAAACGAACAATTGTTTAACGCCTTCATTTTACCCTACAACTGCAAAGAGAATCTTTTCAACTTAACTGGTGTCATTGAGAATATCGGTGAAGCGGTTGGTGACTGGAGATATGATCCTTCAAACCCGCACATGAAAAACTACGAAAGAGTCCAAGGGATTGTTGTAGACACTCGATATCTTATGTATAACTACATTGGCACGCCAGATGAGCAAAAGAAAGAACTTGCAGAATGCATCGAGCGAGTTCTCTCACGACCGGGTATTACGCAAGCTATGTTGGTCTAAAACAGAAAACAAATCGAAGACGGCTCTCCAGCTATGAGGAGGGCCGTCTTTTTATTACTCATTTTTCTTTTGCCTGCTGCGCTGTGCCGCCGCCGCACTTCGACATTGATCGCAGCAGTATTCCTTGTTTGTCTTCGTTCTGTTTGTGAGGAAGAACACCTCGCGCCTACAATTTGGATTCTTGCAACGCTTATAAATCTCCACGCCCGGCTTCATGTAAAAAACCGAAAAGTACAGAGCCTGCAGGAGTGTTTCTACTTTCCATTTTGGCGCCAGCCCTGCACCGTCATACTGAAGGTGTATTCCTACGATATTGTGGTTCATTTCTTGGCTAAGAACCATCCGCGCTACGACAGGAAGTACTTTCTTTAAATCATCGGAGAGCGAGAATGAAGCATCCGGGTTGTAGTAAGTGATTTTGTTAAGATCGACGAAGTCAATAATCCGCTTTTTGCCAGGATAGTCCATCTGGTAGTGCTCATAGAAATCGATGATTTGTTGATAATCGCACTCTGACTTAGCTTCATGGATGTACATTGCAAATAGGTTTCGGTAATTTTGACTGCTTTTCCCTGGAACCCCGTTGTTCTCTCCTTGTGCGACATCAAGGTACAAATCACTTGAGATTTTTGTAGTGCCGGATGAAACGGTGACATCACTTACGGTGAAAAAACCTTGGTCTATTAAATAATTGTAGTCACCATGAAAATCTCGCAGAAATGGTGTCCCATAAACATTTTCTGTATAACCATGCACGAAAGTGGTGTACTCACCACTACTCATTTTCAATACAACGGGCTTGCGATAAAGAAGGAATGTCACAGCATTGAACATTTCTTCATAATCGGACTTGCTGTCAACTGTGTTCATAAGGGTGACTGTTGCTTTTATCCTTTTGATTATTTCGACAAGATTATCCATTTGAACAGCTTCATAACTGTCAAACGCAACCGGTAACATGAAGCCGTATTTTTTTATGAATCGTACATATCCCTTTACGTCTCCGTCTTTTAAGGCAAGCAGTTGACCGAGGATATTCTTCGCCAAAACGCCACCATTATTGCCGGTTAAATTCAACCCTTCTTTTGCAGCATACGAATAATGCAGCGGCTGTTCCGTATTGCTGTACAACTTTAGCGTGGTTTCCGGAGGTTCACCCGGAGCCACGTTTTTTATGTCTTTTTCGCATTCGCAGGCGTAGCTGTCCAACTCAAATAAATTATTCAGAAAAATCTCTGAAAAACCTCTTGACAAGGGTTGGTTCATGAGATGCATCACCTCTATATATCAAAACCATTACAATCCTCTTTCAATGCAATATCATTTGGACTGCATATATAAATTATAGCAGATTGCATGCCGAATTACAATGCTTTTTCATTAACTATCATTTATTATGTTGACGGTTTATGTAGTAAATCCGTCAACTTACTCATTTTGATATAATGATAATGCCTCCTGGGAAGCCGGGAGAGTATTATCAAAACCGCTTAGCGAGTGCGCATTAGCTGGCGGTGGAAACACGGAAATCGATGCCAAGTGACCATCTCGGTCCCGGCAAAAGCCGTAGTGTCCACCGTAGCTTTGCTGCGCCCATTTACGCAAAGACGGAGTATCTCGGTTTAACGATTTTCGCGTATTCATCGCCCTTCGGAGCGGGGAAAACGAGAAAATCAGATGAAAAACTACCAACAGTTCCACTACCACCACTATTACCGTATGCGTCCCAGCGGCGAGACGGTCGAATGCACCCGACAGGAGTGCTTCGCTCCAGCAGAAGCACCTACGGCGGACAACCCCTTCGTTCAACGCTGGTATTACAGTCCCGACCGCGAGATGGCAATTCGGCTTCCCAGAAACGTTATGGGTGACGATACCCACAAGGCAAACGCCGCCGACCTCAAGTCACAAGAACGCTGGACGGTGAAAGCGGCCAAGCACGGCGACCTCGAAATCGATAAACCTATGTCCCGCTCCGACGATGGCAAAGAGAGCGGTTTCGACATCCCGGATGATGCGGACGGCCCAGCCGAGTTCCTTATTAAAAAGGAAACGCGCACGTCCATTCGCATCGCCCTTAATTCCCTTACTCCGGATGAGCGGTATCTTTGGGATGAACTCCTGAGCGATAAGACCAAGGCAAAGATTGCGGATGAATGCGGTCTGAGCGAGGGCGCTATCCGCAAGCGCGTGAAAAAGCTCGCACAGACCCTTCGTGAAAACCCCGCCCTCAAAAATTACTTCGATTAATTTTTGCATTTCGGTACGGTTTCCATCTCCGCCTGTCCTGTACGAGGTGGAGAGGGATAAAACCTCTCACAAATAAGAAACGGAGGTAAACCGAATGACAATCACCGAAATCGGGAACGAACTGGTCAACATCGCGGAAACCCTGGCGCGTGTAATCTCGGAACTCACCTCGCTGGCTGGCAGCGTGACGAAGCTGAGTACGGCGCTCAAGGCAGACGAGGTTGGCAGTTACGCTCCCAAAGCACCTCAGAATAAGACCCCAGAGCTTGCCGAAGTGCGCGCTCTGCTGGCGGAGATTTCCCGCAGCGGAAAAACGGCTGAGGTAAAGAAGCTGCTTGAAAGCCATGGTTGTGAAAAGCTGTCCGAGATCGAAAGTGAGTTTTATGAAGAGCTCATGGAGCAAGCGAGGGCACTGTTATGAGCCACGCACTCCTTTCTCCCTCGGCAAGCCACAGGTGGCTTGCGTGTCCACCGTCGGCGCGGCTTACGGAGTTCCTTGCGGACTCGGAATCAAGCTACGCCTCGGAAGGCACCCTCGCCCACGGTGTGGCGGAGGAGAAACTCAACCACAAGCTCGGAAGAGCTAAAAATCAGCCCGTCTGCGACGACGCGGAAATGGATGAATACACATCCGATTATGCCAACTTCGTAATGGAGCAGACGGAAGGACTCAAAGACCCGGCTGTATTTGTTGAGCAGCGTGTTGACTGCTCCCGCTATGTCCCAGAATGCTTCGGCACCTGCGACGCGCTTATCGTGTCGGACGGCGTTCTGCACATCATCGATCTGAAGAGTGGGCGTGGGGTAAAGGTGGACGCAGAAGAAAACGACCAGCTTCGCATCTATGCCCTCGGTGCCATGCGGATGTTCGACTTCCTTTATCTGTTCGACATTGTGCGGATGAGTATTTATCAGCCGAGGCTCGGTAATGTGCAGACATGGGAGACGACCACAGAGGCTCTCACCGAATGGGCGGAAACCGTACTTGTCCCGGCGGCTAAACTCGCCTGGAAAGGCGAAGGTGGCTATAAGGCGGGTGATCACTGCCGGTTCTGTAAGGCGAAAGCCGAATGCAGAGCCAGAGCCGAAGCAAATATGGCGCTTGCCGCCTATGACTTCACCGACCCCGCTCTGCTGCAAATCTGCGAGGTGGCGGACATTCTGGGCAAAATCGACGAACTGGTTTCCTGGGCGTCGGACGTCAAGGACTACGCTCTCGCCCAGGCACTTTCCGGCACGAAGTATGACGGCTGGAAGGTTGTTGCCGGCAGAAGCAACCGCAAGTACACAGATGAGGATGCCGCTGCTGCTACGGTCAAGGATGCCGGGTACGACCCATATGAACACAAGCTGCTCGGCATAACGGCAATGACCTCGCTTCTCGGCAGGAAGAGGTTTGATGAACTGCTCGGTGGGCTGACCTGCAAGCCCGAAGGCAAACCAGTGCTTGTTCCGGCATCGGACAAGCGTAAAGAACTGAACACGGCGGCGGATGATTTCGCTGACCCTATCGAAAATATGGAGGATTAATATCATGAAAAATACTGTAACCAACCCCACAAAAGTTGTAACCGGCGTTGTTCGCCTCAGTTACGCAAATATCTGGACCGCAAAAAGCATAAATGGCGGCGCACCCAAGTTTTCCACTTCAGTCCTCATCCCTAAGTCCGACACTGTCACCGTAACCAAGATTAAGGCGGCTATTCAGGCGGCCTATGAGGAAGGTCAGGGCAAACTGCGCGGCAGCGGCAAAACCGTGCCTCCGCTCTCCACTCTGAAAACACCCCTCCGTGACGGTGATGTCGAGCGCCCGGACGATGAGGCGTACAAGGGCTGCTGGTTCGTAAATGCCAACAGCAACAATGCTCCCGGCGTGGTGGACATCCACTGCCAGCCCATCTTTGAAACCTCGGAAATCTACTCCGGCGTGTATGCCCGTGTGTCCCTTTCGTTCTATGCATACTCAGCATCTGGGAACCGCGGAATCGCCTGCGGCCTTCAGAATATCCAAAAAATCAAGGACGGCGAGTCACTCGGTGGCAAGGTAAAGGCTGAAGACGATTTTAATGACGGCTATCAGTCCGATGCCGACGACGACTTTCTGGGTTGAGGGAGGGCCGGACACTATGACACAGATTCAGTCAATGATGCTTTCAGTCTGCTTTGGTGCCGTCGTAGGCTTCCTTATCGGTAACGTCATCTGCATCGTCAAGTATGCGATTGAGCAGCACAAAGAGAAAAAGCGCATTCGCAAGGAAAAGGAAAAGAAGCAGTAACCCAAACGGGCGGCGGAGGGAGACAGTCTTTCTCCGCCGCTTTTCTTATGGAGGAAACAAATATGTACAACGACAGCTATTACGACTATCTCGACTATATCGAGGACAAATGCATGAACGTCTCGGAGGACTGCGGCCTCCCGGAGGATGATGACGATGAGGACACTTGAGATCGACATTGAAACATTCAGCAGCGTGAGTCTTCAGAAGTGCAGCGTGTACAAGTACGCAGAGTCCCCGGATTTTCAGATTATCCTCTTCGGATACAGCGTGGACGGCGGCGAAGTGAAGGTTGTTGACCTTCTGCAAGGCGAAGCCATACCGCAGGAAATTCTCAATGCCCTCACGGACGATAACGTTGTCAAACGGGCACACAACAGCGGATTTGAACGGGTGTGCCTGTCTCGGTATCTCGCCGACACGGGCGTCAGCCTTGACTCATTCCATGATAATCACCCTCTGTCCGGGGAGTGCGCCCGGTTTCTGCGTCCGTCCTCATGGCGCTGCTCCATGACATGGGCGGCCTAGAAAAGCCCGCCAAACTTGTAAGTCTGGAGGGTTGAAGCACTGCTATATTCAGGCATTAAGATAGACCCGCCAAACTCACATTTTTTTGTTGGGCGGGTAGCGCCTCTACTTTTAATCCATATAAAAAAAACCTGCCACACATAAGGGCAGGTTTTCAACGCAATCCACTGCAGCCAGACTGTCATCATGCTTACGCACCTTAGTCCCTCGGCTTTACGTCCCTGCCTTTCGGCAGGTTTGCCCTTTACATAACGGTATAAAATCTATTTTTCTATGTTTCTTCTGAAAAGAACAAATGTGGCTATGAAATAACAGATCAAAACGATCAGAAAAACGCCGTACACTTCCAGAATGTTTGCGACCACATGACTCACGGTGACATACGGAATATAACTGCGATAGTTTGTCAAGGCAAGGTATGCAAGCCCCATTCCAGCTCCAAAAAATGCGATAAATACCGGAATTCCAAACCAGATGGACATTTGCTGCCGGATGTAGGTGCCGATCTGCTTCTGGTCAACGCCTAAATCTTCAATGATCTGAAAACGCCGTTTATGCTCCGTGGCGTCCATCAACTGCTGCAAGGCCAGAACCGTGAAGCATATGACGATCAGGATCAGGCTTGTGTACGTGCCTCCCAGCCTGAGCATCAGGGAATTCGAGATCCCCTCGTTTAGCTGAAGTGTTTTCAAACGGATAAACCCGCCCCCTTCAGGGAAGGTTTCCGAATGGCCCATCCATTGGCTTACCGCTTCATTTATCTTTTCAGCACTGTTATAACTGAGCGGTTTCGTGGTGTTGACCGCATAATAAGTCGTTGCAATTGTAAGAGCCTTACATACGTTGTCCGGTAAAATATATGCCGCTTCCATACCGCTTGTAAAAATGCCCATACCGACGTTCACCTGATAATCAGCGTCCGGTGCTTTTGTAAGCGTAACATTTTCCGCCTGAATGACCGGATGTTCCGCATCAAATTGCTTGATCGCATCGGATAGGGCTGTGTTGGACCAGGCTACGGCGAATCCGTGATCGGGTAAGGACACTTCGGGATATCCGCACATATGGAGCAGTGCGTTATAATCGCTGAGCGACACAGCAAGGAAGGGCATATCTTTTTTTATCTTTATATTGAAATCACTGCCCTTCAAATAATATGTTTTCACATTCGCAGAGCTTTTCACAGCATATCCTTCACGGTTCAGGCAATCGTCAATATAGGAAGCATCCATGCTTGTCTTCGGTAGCTCGTCCATACTTTTTGCCGTTCCATATTGCGAAAAAATCTGCACATCATAGATGGACCGCTCTTTTAAGTAGCCGTCCACCTCTCCCGTAATAGTTGGGAGCCAGCCGAGTAATATAAGGGCGCTCAGCAAAACGCAGGTAAGCACCGCCATCGTATTCGCATTGGTTTTCAACTTGGAAGCGACCTGACCCAGCAGAAACAAATGCTTGTACCGAAAGCTTACCGATTTTCTTTTGGCAAGAATCAGCAGCCACGAGAAGCAGTGATAGGCGGCGATTATGCCAAATAACATCATTCCGATTGCGAGTATCGGCGGGAGCATCGTATAGATACTTCCCCTCAGAATACCGGCCCTTAGCATCTCATCAAAGAGGCCGTTCATGCTTAGAAGGGAAACGCCCGAAACAACGCTTGTGATGGAAAGCAATGCCGCAAACAAACCTCCCTCTTTCTTAAATCTGACGGTAGCGATAAAAAATCCCGCGGCCAGCAGAAGAAAGGCCACTGTTCCCACAAGGCAAAGAAGCGCTGAATCGACTCCTGATCCGCTCAGTTTACTCCAGACCGGGAAAATCGCGCGAACGCATAAATACAAAATTCCTATTGCGAGACAAGCGGCCACAATCAGACTTTTGAAAAGCATGTCCTTTACGGTGGCCGTGCTTTCGGTCTGCTGTTCTTCGTGCAGCATGTCGATGATTTTCTGTTTCCGGATCACGCGGATGTTGCCAAAACCGATAATTATAAACAGGGCAGCGAAAAACAAAAGCGTCCACGCGATGGTGTCGGGATAGACTGAAAAGTACATTCGGTAGCTCTCTCCGAAGGATGCCATGATGATCGCGCTGACGATCTGCGACATCAACGTGCCCAGCAGGATTCCCAATGCCACGGCGATGAGCCCCATGAGCAGCATTTCAATAAAGAACAAATACGCGACCGTCCTCTGCTCCATCCCCATGATGATTTGCAGCGCGAATTCCTTTTTCCTCCGTTTTATCATATAGCGGTTGACGTAGGTAATCAGGAACACCAGCAGCAGAGCAATGAGCGGTACGATGATCTTCATTTTGTCCGAAAAGTATTCCAAGTTCATCTGGATCGGCAGTCTGCTGTTATAGAAAGGGCTCGTGATGGACAGGAAGCCGTAAAACAGGCCGACCGATAAAACCATGGTCAGTAAATAGATCAGATAATCCTTTGCGGAACGCTTTACGTTCCTGACAGCCAGTTTAACGTACATCGGACAGATCGCCTCCCAACAGGGACATCACGTCCAGAATCTTCCCGAACAATTCTTTCCGAGTCTGTTTTCCGCGCAGGATTTCCGTAAAAATCCGGCCGTCCTTGAGAATCAGAATCCTTTTTGCATAGCTGGCGGTGAAGGCATCGTGGGTCACCATCAGGATTGTCGCGTTCAGCTCCCGGTTCATCGTCTGCATGGTGCTCAGCAGCATTTGGGAGGAACGGCTGTCCAGAGCGCCTGTAGGTTCGTCGGCCAGAATCAGCTTCGGGTGATTGACCATAGCTCTGGCACAGGCGCACCGCTGCTTCTGGCCTCCGGAAACCTGATAGGGGAACTTGTCCAGAATCGGAAGGATATCAAGAGCCGAAGCCATCTGTTCGACCCGTTCGTCAATTTGGGCGGCGGGCACTTTGTTGATCGTCAGCGCCATGGCGATATTTTCACCAATGGTCAGTGTATCCAGTAGATTGAAATCCTGAAAAATGAATCCGAGATTTTCTCTGCGAAAACGGGCCATGTCTTTTTCATTGATTTCGGTGACGTCGGTGCTGTCCAGAAAAATATGCCCGGCGCTTGCCGTGTCGATGGTGGAGATACAATTCAGGAGCGTGGTTTTACCTGACCCTGAAGCGCCCATAATGGCAATGAATTCTCCGCTTTGCACTTCAAAAGAGATATCGTCAATGGCTTTGGTGACATTGCCCTTGTTTCCATAGTATTTCTCCATATGCTCGACTTTTAAAATTTGTCCCATCTGCTTCACCTCACATTCATCATAACGGATCTGGTGATCCAAGTGTATCGACTTTCCTTACGAAGTTCTTACAAAAATGTAAGAAGTGCAGAAATTTCAATTCTGCACTTCTACAAAATCTCCTTTTGGAAAGCTCAATTTCACTGCTGTTCCTTGTCCTGAATTTGATTCGATTGAAAGATCGATGCCCAACTTATCACTCAGGCGCTTGCAGAGATACAGTCCAATGCCGGTAGAATTTTGACTGGTTCGTCCGTTTTGACCGGTAAATCCTTTGTCAAAAACACGCGGCAGGTCGCTTTCCGGAATCCCGATTCCGTTATCACAGACAGAAAGAATGACCTTGCTTTGCTCCGGGCTGACCTTGAATTTCAGGATTGGTTCCTCTGTCCGATATTTTACTGCGTTGGCGATCAACTGGTTCAGGATGAAGCCGATCCATTTTTCATCGGTATAGACCGTGCATTCGCAATTCTCGATCTGAACGCCTATGTGGTTCTGAAGCAGGAGCTGCTTGTTTTCTGAAACGGCCTGATGGATCATACCGGCCAACACGGTTTCTTTAATCAGATAGTCCTTTTCAACGTTTTCGCTCCGGGCGTAATAGAGCGCCTGCTGGGTAAAATGATTGATTTTCTCCAATTCGATCAGCAGCTTTCTCGTAGTATCGGATTTATTGTTTTCACAGACTAGCTGCATGGCGGCAATCGGCGTTTTCACATCGTGTATCCATTGCTCAATATATTCCTTGTATTCTTTTCGCTCCCTCCGGGACGCGGATACCTGCTCGATCATGGATTTATTCGCCGCTTTTAATAAGCTGTAATAAAAACGGTCGTCTGCATGCTCCGGACGATCCATGACTTCCCCGATTAAGAATTTCTGATCCAGGTGATCAAGCTGTGACTGGATTTTTCTGAAATAACGGTTCCGGAAATAATACCGCACATTGATGTAACATACAAGAATGAGGAACCATATCACGAGAAGGATGCCGATGATTCCTTTGCCGATATTTACTGATGCGAGAAAGGCGGAGCACAGAACCGCCGAGAAGATATTGACGAGGATGCAGGGCAATTGATCCTTCAAATACTCTTTGTAGCTCATATCAGATATCCTTGACGGTGCTTTGTCATAATGAAATCGGTGACACCGATTTGCTTCAACTTCTCACGGAGCCTCGTCATATTCACGCTCAGGGCGTTATCGTCCACATAAAGCTGGTTATCCCATAAATACTCCACCAGATCTGCGCGGGGAACGATTTTGCCGGCGTTATGAAAAAGAAACGCCATAATTTTCAGTTCGTTTCTTGTAAGCTCAACCGATCGGCTCTGAAATTCCACGCGGCTGCTTTCCGGATAAAGAGTCACATCTTTATATGTCATTGTTTCTGCCTGCCCGGACGGATAGGCGCGTTTCAGCAGCGAGGAAATCCGTGCCAGCAGAATCGACGTATTATATGGCTTTGTAATGAAACCGTCGCCGCCCAGCATGATGCCGTTCAGTTCGTCCATATCGGTGTTCCGACTTGTGACGAAAATGACTGGCACATTGGAGAACGTCCGTATTTTCGAGCACACTTTAAAGCCGTCCTGCACGGGAAGATTGATATCAAGCAAAATCAAATGCGGGATGTCGTTTTTAACAGCTTCGGCTACCTTTGAAAAGTCAGTGATGACAGTTACTTCATACCCGTTGCTTTGTAACAGGTTTGACAGTTCTTCCTGAATTACGGGGTCGTCTTCGACAATGGTGATCCGATACATTTTTGGCTCACTCCTTTCGCTCCGTTTTCTTTCGTCTTGCGTCCGCAGGTTTTTCCGCGTCTTTTGGGATCGCCCATGCGTGACCAAAGCGGACAGCGCCCTCAATACGGTTCTCTTCACAAAGCTTCTGTATTCTGCGCTCTGAAATTTCCCATTTTTCAGCAGCCTGCTGGACGGAAATATAATCAAGCATACTTGCCCTCCGTATCGTATTATTTTTATAGTATATACGGAGAAGCGAATGAAAGCAAGTTCCCGTTTTCTAATCATGCGGAAATCATAGCGCAGTAGGGGTAAAGAGATCCCCCTCGCTTATCTGCTCGGAGGCCGCCTTGTACTGCTTGTCGGCGTCCCATTTCTGCTCCTTCAGGAGTGGAAGCAGGCTGGAAAGATATCAGACGGATTTCAGGTCGCAGTTCACCAGCCGGAGGACGGAGTCGGCTGAAAGCAGGGCCACCGCCGAGAGGGCGTCGTGGGCGATATAACTGCCGCAGTCGACGATGTAGGATATGATCCATACCCAGTACGTCTTTGGTACATTGAAAGGCTTCTCTTGACATATTACCGCTGGTAGTAACGAAAACACTCTTTTTAAAGTAATATTTCGTACTCTTTTCGATAATCACCTGCGGAATCTTTACAAATTTCAGTCGGTTATCGATCCGATCCAACAAAAAAGCAAAGCTTCTCCCAAGTAGCCGACACAGATTTTCAGATTCGGTATTTCAAAATGTATTTGCCACAAAACAAAGCCATATTCTTTTTCACCGTTCCAGTTCATTGCGGGCTGTTTCCAGCTCTTTTGCGGGAAGAGTGTCGCTACCCTAAGGGTATGATGGATAGACAGAATCTATTTCCTGTGTATTTCCATGGTTACCATACCGCCGCCTGTGGCGGGGGAATTCGCTACCGTCAGGGTTCCACCATGCTGCTTTACAATGGAATCTGCAATAAACAGCCCCATTCCGTAATGCAGCTTCGAATTGCGGCTGAAATCTCCCTGGTAAAACTGACTTGTTGCACGTTTCAAATCTTCGGGAGAAAACCCTTTCCCACCATCCGTAACGGTGAATCTGATTTTATTGCCCTCCGACGACACAGAAAACCAAATTGTCCCATGCTCCGGAGAATAGTCAACCGCGTTCGACACGATGTTTATTATGGCTCTTTGCATTAAGGAGACGTCAGCGCGGATAATATCCGGCAGATCCTTTTCCTTGAATTCTGTTTTCAATTGCTTCACCGAGGCCAGCGCACCAATCTGCGCGTAAAGCTCATCCAAAAAGGTTCTGATCGGAGTGTCTTTTCGCCGAAGGGAAAAACCGGCTTCCGCTTTGGAGATGTTGATCAGCATCTGCACATACCGCTCCATTTGATCCGCGTTTTTCATGATATAGCGGGTATATGGTCGGCGATCAGTTCCACTTCGGAAAGAATATGGCTGGACAGGATCACCGTAATTCCCTGTTCGGGGAAAGAGCGGATCAGCTCGCGCAGATCCTGTATGCCGATTGGGTCAAGGCCATTGGTCGGCTCGTCCAGAATCAAAAGCTTCGGATGATTCAGTAGGGCGATCGCGATGCCGAGGCGCTGCTTCATTCCCATGGAAAACTGTCCGGCGCGCTTATGTCCGGTATCGGTCAGGCTGACGGTTTCCAGCACTTCATGAATACGGGAATCCGGCAGATTAAGCAGTAGCGTGCGAACCTTCAGGTTCTCTTTGGCGGTAAGGTTTTCATACAGCGGCGGCGATTCAATCAATGCGCCGATATCGGATAAATCCCCGCGGCTCCACGGATGGCCTTCGAAAATAATTTCACCGGAAGTCGGGCGCAGCATCCCGGTGATCATCTTCAGTGTTGTCGATTTTCCGGCGCCGTTCGGCCCCAACAGGCCGTAGACGGAATTCCTCTGAATGGAAAGCGAAAGCTTGTTGACGGCATGCTGTCCTTTAAAATCCCTGCATAGCCGATTCGTTTGTAAGAGATAGGAATCCATAAACATCTTCCTTTCGTTGTTTATTCTCAACTATAAAAGGAAAGTTTAAAGATTTCATAAAGAGAAAAGGCACTATAACTACCGCGTAAATAGTTATCCCCCGGCACATTCCAGTTTCACAGAGCCGGTAAAGCCGTCGCCTTTCACCGCAATGTAATTGCCGGCGGACGACAGCTTGATCGTTTTAGAAATATCACCCGTGCTTTCGATCAGCACCTCGGGATCATCCGTTCCCGCCGGTTGCGCCTGCCGCGGCCGCCTTTCTTTGGGGATGCGGCTGTGACCGCGTCTTTCCCCGGAAGATGAGTGATGACCGCGGTCAGCAGTATCATGGCTAATAATACGCAGCTGCCGATGAAGGCGTTCTGCGTGGAAGCATAGCCGCCCGCGGTATCGGACACAAACCCTTCGCCGCCAAACCCAACGATACTGAGTCCGGCTGAAAGCGGATACAGGTTGCGCAGCACGGGATTCTTGAAGAATATCGCCATATATCCGAGCAGAAACGCAGCCACGGCCCCGCCCCGGAAAGCGCCTTGCTTACGCCCGCATAACGCAATCAGCGGAAGTTCGCCGATACAGGTAAACAGCGCCATGGCGGTCATCTGCACGCTTCCTGAAAAAACGACGGGCAGCGTCAGGTTTTCCCGGCAGCTGACGAGTCCCACCAGCAGCGTCATCAGCGCGGCAAAAAATCCGAGCAGAAGCGCGATGATTCCGAGCGCGGTCAGTTTCCCGGTCATCAGGCGCGGAAAGCCGACGGGGACGGTCATCAGGCTTTTCAGCGTGTCGTCCGTATATTCCCGGCTGATCATATAGCCGCCGATCAGGGCGAGAATCATCGGAAAGAAAATCGTCATGTTGTTCCAGATGGTGCTGTTCACCAGATCGGGGAATGTGTAGTTCAAAACGCTCTTCGCGTCGTCCGACATGACATTTTGCATGACAATGGAAATCACCGGGGAGCAGGCCGCGCCGATCAAGCCGACGAGAATCACGCTGTACCGTTTCAGCTTTTGAAATTCCGTGAGAATCAGGTTCATCGTGTCATGCTCCTTTCTATCGTTCGCGCCGGTCGTAAATCCGGATCATCAGCGCGGCGGATATCCCTGACAGCACGGCAAGGATTCCAATGCAGACCGGGGTCGATACAAAATAAGGGCGCATGCTTTCATAAAACACCGCCGACGCACCGGTTCCCGGACTGTAAAACTGAAAAATCCATTTTTGAATCAGAGGGATCGGCAATATTGTTCCGATATTGAAACCCACGGGTGCTTTCATCCCCAAATCGGTAAGATGAAACACATAGTTTACAATGGTATAGAACAGCGTGATCACAATCGAAATCAGATTGTTTTTATTAAACCACACGACCAGAACCACGCAGGGCAGAGCCGCCGCCAGCATCATAAAGCCCAGCAAAAGGCTGAGAATGAATTTTTGCCCAAGGTTGATGAAAACCATGCCGAGCAGCTTCGCGCAGACCGCGCTGGCCAGAAAGCCCGCAACGGAATAAACGATGGAGACAGCCGCCATAACGCTGATTTTTGCCAGAACGAGCTTGCCTTTTGAAACCGGGATCGTCATCAGGTTTTTCAGCGTGTCGCTGTCCTGTTCCGTGAAAAACAGCGATGTTGAAAGAACGGCCAAAACCGGCAGCAGAAGAAGATAGTCCCCCGGGTCGACAACGCCTGAAAACAGGTTGTCGTAATCTTGCCCTCCCGGGGTTTTCCAGTACATGAGCGCCGTTAAAGCGGGAAAAGCAAAAGCAGCCAGTGTCGCCAGAAAAAACAGGGGCCGCCGCTTGAATTTCTGAAATTCGCAGAAGATCAGATTATGCAATGCCCTCACCCCCGGTCACGCGCTTGAAGTAGTCCTCCAGCGTATCCTCGCAGGTGTGAGCTTCCTCTACCTCCAATCCGCTTTCGATGAAAGCGCGGGTGAGCGCGGTCACCGGCAGGTTCGTATCGTACAGGCGCAGGCTGCGGTCGCTTTCCACGGTGAAGTTTTTCGCCCCGAAGCTTCGCTCCATGATCCTGGCTGCCTGCGCCGTATCGGAGACGAGAAAATGGACATACTTGCTGTTCTTGTTCTCCAACTCCGCAAGGCTTTCTTCCTCCAACAGAACCCCGTGGTCAATGATGCCGATGTCGTCCGCAAGCAGGGAAATTTCCGAGAGGATGTGGCTGGAGATTAGAATGGTTTTTCCTTTCGCGTCGCACAGCTTCCGGAGAAAGGAACGGACCTCCGCAATGCCGATGGGGTCAAGCCCGTTGATCGGCTCGTCAAGAATCAGCAGTTCGGGGTCGTGCATGATGGCAAGCGCGATGGCCAGGCGCTGCTTCATGCCGAGGGAATACTGGGAGAACAGCTTTTTGTCGCCGTACGGCAGCCCGACAACCTCCAATGCGCCGGAAACAGCGTTGCGCTTGGAAACGCCCCGGAGCCGGGCGAAGAGCTTCAGGTTTTCCGTGCCGGTCAGATTAGGATAGAAGCCCGGCGATTCGATCAGGTTGCCGATACGGGGCAGAATTTTTTTCTCGTTTCCGCGGATGTTTTTCCCGAAAATTCTTACCTCGCCCGAGGTCGGCTGCGTCAGGCCCAGCAGCATTTTCATCGTCGTGGTTTTCCCGGCGCCGTTTCGTCCGAGCAGCCCATAAATACGGCCCTTTCTGACATGAAGATTCAGGTTGGCAACGCTTTTCTGCGCCCCGTATTGTTTGGTAAGATTTTTTGTTTCAATGATCAAATCATTCAATCTCAAAGCCTCCTTTTCTTACTGAAACCAGTGTAGCACCGAAAGCTTGCATCAACCTTGCCGGAACCTTGCGTTAACCTTGCAATCAGAAAAAATCCCTGCCCGGAGACAGGGATTCACTCAGTTTTTCACCGGAAAACAAATGGTAAAGGACGTAACTCGGTTCGGTTCGCTTCGCACGGTAATCCTGCCGTCCATTTTTTCAACCATCTGCCGAACAATGGACAGCCCCAATCCGCTTCCCTGATCAGAGCGGCCCTTGTCGCATTTGTACAGCCGCTCAAAGATGTGCGGCAAATCCGCTTTCTCGATGCCGATCCCGTTGTCTTCAACGCAAATTTCAATTTCCTTTTCTTTTTGTTTCATTTTTATTTTAATCCGGGTCGCCCGGCTGTGGGCGATGACGTTCTGCACCAGATTGTTGAGGATCCGGGCATACCCGTCCGGATCCGCCTTTGCAAACAGCGGCCTTTCCGGAATTTCAATTTCGTAGTCCAGGTGATTTTCCTCAAAGATGGGAATCCAGTCTTTCAGATTGTTCCGCGTCAGCTCCGCGAGCTCCGCCCGCTCGATGGATAAGGCGAATTCGCTGGAATTGAGCTTGAACCAGTCGAACAGGACGTCGATATAATCCTTCAGGTCGTGGGCCTTGTGCCTGGCAATTTCCAGATACTCTTCGCGCTCCTTCCCTGTGACAACGCCCCTGTGCGCCGCGTCCAGATAGCCGATCAGGGTGGTGAGCGGCGTCCGTACGTCATGGGAAAGGCTGGTCATGAGCCGGCGGTTGGTTTCGTCCGCCGCCCTGAGCCCGGAGAGCTGTTCCTCGTAACGGGTAACAATTTCATTCATTTTGTAGGAAAGGTCCGCGGTCGGTTCATTGCCCACGGCAAGAATTCTGCGGTTCCCGTTTCCGGCTTCCATGTCGCTGAGAGCATCCGTCATATCCTGAAGCCGCCTCTTGACGCCGAGGAGTTTTCCCACGCAGATCATGCCGAACAGAAGGGCAAGCAAGAACAGTACGCCGAAGATTACATTGAGAATCACGGCCTACACCTCCTTATTGAAGCGGTAGCCGATTCCCTTTACCGTCTGGATGTAATAGGGCGAACCTGAATCGGGTTCGATCTTCTTGCGGAGCCTGCTGATAATCGCCATGATGTTGCTGTCGTCATAAACATACGGTTCGCCCCAGACTTCCTCGTAAATCTGCTGCTTCGTCAGAATTTTCCCCTGATTTTTCGCGCAGAACAGCAGCAGGTCAAATTCCTTCGGCGGCAATTCGAACGTTCCGTTCCATGTGGTTACGCTCCGGCTGTCCAGGTCTATGGTCAGCCCCTGATAAGTCAGCGGCCGCGAATGATCCCCCGCCGTATTGAACCGCGTATAACGGCGGATCAGGGAAAGCACGCGGGCGATCAGTTCCTCCATATCAAAGGGTTTTGTCAGGTAGTCGTCCGCGCCGGAACGCAGCCCGCGAACCTTTGAGGTGCTGTCGTTTTTGGAAGTCAGCATCAGAATGGGGACGCTGCTGTTCCGCCGTATTTTCTCCATGGTCTGAAAGCCGTCCATTCCCGGCATCATCACATCCAGAAGGATCAGCTGGTAATCATTCTTTTGGAGCATGGCAAGCCCGTCCGCGCCGGAATAGCAGTGGTCCGCACAGATACTTTCAGCCGCTGCGCTCTGCTTGATCAAAGCGCACAGCTCTTTATCATCGTCGATCACTAAGATTTTATAGTTCATTTTCAATTCTCTCCCTTCAAATTCAATTTCTTCACCCGGAGAGCAAACGTTTCTTCGCTCTCCCTCAGAGAATCGTACAAATCAGGGCATTGACCTTTTCCTTTATGAGCCTGTCTTTCGTGGCTTCCCGTGCCTCTTTGGGGATTGTCACGCGTGGCCGAAACGAACCGCTCCGGCGATCCGGTTTTCTTCGCAGAGCTTATGAATCCGGCGTTCTGAGATTTTCCTTTTTTCCGCCTACCTGCCGGAAACTACAGCAATTCCAATTGAATTGTGGAATTTTCTTATGTCCCTATTTGCAATCTAAACCGGAAATGCTGTAATGAAGCATTCCTTGGCCTCCATGATACGTTATTCTTCAGTATATACTATATACGGAGAAACGATTGAAGGCAAGCGCGTTGAGATTTTCCGGGATGGCGGCATTAACCATAATATTTGCTGTTGACAAGCCTTCAAAAAGAGGATACTATGGCTCATTGGAAACTATATAAACAAAATTAGTTTATATGGTATTGGAGGCTTTCGTATGTCAATACAGTCAAAATCAAAAAACATGATGCTTCCCGTGGTGATGATCAGCTTGGCGTTGGCCCTGCGGCAGATGTCTATGACGATCGTGGCTCCGTTCATCTCCACCTACTGCAAGTCTCTCGCCGGGTACACCCCTTTGCTTGCGGGGCTTGCCGTAGGTTCATTTGGGCTAATGCAGGCAATTTTTCAAATACCGTTCGGGGTGCTCAGCGACCGGTATGGAAACAAGCGAGTCCTGCTTTCCGGCCTTGCGCTGGTGATCATCGGCTTTATTCTTGGCTTTTTTGCTCAAAGTATCGGGATGTTGATTCTGGCGCGAATGCTGCAGGGCAGCGGAGCAGTCATCGGAGTAGGCTATTCCTGGGCGGCGGGTCTTGCCGACGAAAAACACAGGACAAAAGCCATGAGCATTCTCGGGGCATTTGTCTCCGGGGCGGCGGCCCTTGCTTTCGCAGTCGGCCCGCTGCTGCGCGGTGTGATGTCTGTCAGCTGGATGTTTCTGTCCGGTGCGATTCTCCTTACCCTGAATTCACTCTATATCCTGCTTTTCCTGAAAGATGCCGGTGACCGCGGAACAGCATCCGTTCCGCATCGCAGTGAAATTTCCGCCTTGCTGCGAAACCGGACTTTTGTTACAATGAATCTGTTGGCATTTCTGAATAACTTTATGATGATGGCCGTTTTTTATGCCGCGCCGATTTACATAGATCAGGTAACCGGGCAGAACGGAATGTGGAAGATTTTTGTACCGGCGATTATCGCTGCCATCCTGTTTATGAAGGTCACTGTCAGGTGGGTGGACCAAGGGTGTGTCAATCCGGTGCTTTTGGTCGCATTTGCCGTTTCTTTTCTGAGCATTCTGTTTTACTTCCGTCCGTCCTCCTTCCTTTTTTTGCTCTTGGGGACCACCCTTTTTCTATGCGGATATATCACGATCGCCACCGTCGCGGCAACCCATGTCAACGAGGTGGTGGAGGACAGCCTGCGGGGTACGGGAAACGGGATTTTCAATTCATTTCAATATATCGGTAATTTCGGCGGCGCATTCGCAATGGGAGCTGTCTGGGGAAGCTCGCAAAAAGCTGCCTGGCTGATTGTTCTCGCTGCTGGAGCGGTCGGGTTCCTGCTGACCGCGCTCGGCAGGCAAGTAGACACAAAAAAGGCGGAAAGAAAGGTTTTGGAGCATGAAAAGTAAAATTCTGGATGCCGTTGCACGGCTGATCGAACAGTACGGCCTGAAAAAATTCACCGTGGATGAAGTGGCTGCCGAGCTGCATATCAGCAAAAAAACACTCTATCAGTATTTCAGCGGCAAAGATGAGATGATCCGGGAGTATTTTGAAAAAACCCTGGAAAGCGACAGGCAGAACGTTTTGGATACAGTCGGGAGCGACAGGAGCTTCCCTGACAAAATTCATGCCATCGTGCATTCGAGCCATCGTTACCGGCTGCCCGTACGAATCATGGACGAGGCGAAACAGTTCTACCCCGACGAATGGGCAAAGATTAAAGATTTGAAGCAGTTTAAACTTAATGAGTTTCAAAAGCTTTTGAAGCAGGCGTCCGACGAGGGAATCCTGCGTCCGGATGTGCATTTCGGCATTCTGTCCGCCATGCTGGAACGGGTCAGCGATTTGTTTGTTGACACCGACTTTCTTCTTGAAAACGGGATAAAGGCTACCCAGGCCATTGATGAGGTACTGAATATTATCATCGGCGGTATTATAAAAAAGGATGAGGGAACACCATGGATGCATTAAAGCTCACGAGCAGCGCGTTTCAGGAGGGCGGCCGGATCCCGGCCAGACACTCGGGGCGCGGAGAAAATCTGTCCCCCTGCTTCGAATTGCAGGGAATCGCATCCGGTGCAAAATCCTTTGCGATTACACTGGATGATGCATCTCACCCGCTTTTCCCGAACTATAACCACTGGGTGATTTGGAATCTGCCCGTGCGGGAGGTCATTCCGGAGGGAATTCCAAAAGGAAAATCCGTTGACGGTTTCGGCGGAGCCGTTCAGGGTGTTGCATATGGAAAACATCAGTACAAGGGGCCAAAGCCGCCTTTTCATTCCATTCACACCTATTGGTTCACGGTTTACGTGTTGGACTGCAAACTGGACTTACCGGCCAACAGAAGAAAACGCAACCTTTTAGCGGCTATTGAGGGGCATGTTTTACAGCAGGCTATGCTTTCGGGGAAATTTCAAAGCAGAAGATGACAAGCACGGCGTTCTCCGTCGCAGTCCTCAAACCTGCCGGACGTTTTGACAGGCTGGGAGCCCGTTTTCTCAAATTCCGGAAAGACAGAGGAACGGCCGCCGCCGCAAACAGGCAAGCGGAATTCTGCTTTCTATGGTATCATGCTGGTAATAGGAATTGCTGGGGTTGAACATGAAAAATCCGTTTTTGATCGGGGGACTATGGGCGCCGGGAAAACGACCACCTGCCGAATTTTGGAGCAAAAGCTGAATCACAGCGTATTTCTCGACGGGGACTGGTGCTGGGACATGCACCCTTTTCAGGTCACGGAGGAAACCAAGCGCATGGTCGAGGAAAACATCTGCTTTCTTCTGAATAATTTCATCAGATGCTCCGCCTATGAAAATATCGTGTTCTGCTGGGTGATGCACCAGCAGGCGATTCTTGACGACATCCTTTCGCGGCTTGAAACGGCGAACTGTAAGGTTCACACAATTTCCCTGGTATGCGGCGAACAGGCACTGCGAGTCCGTCTGAAGAAGGATGTCGATGCCGGAATCCGGGAAGAAGACGTTATTAAGAGAAGCGTAGAGCGTCTGCCTCTCTATGATAAACTTGATACGGATAAAATCGACGTATCGGAAATCGGGCCGGAGGAAGCGGCCGAACTCATCCTCTCCATAACCCCGAGAGGAGAATCACAGCATGGTTGACATTCACCAATGGATGAAACAATATCAGGATGCTGTGCGGGATTTATTCGGCGGCCGGATTCTCTTGATCGGGCTGCAGGGCAGTTACGGGAGAAACGAAGCGCATGAAACCAGTGATATCGACGTTGTGCTGATTCTGGACACAGTATCGCTTCATGATCTGAAGCGATATAAGCAGGTAATTGAAACGCTTCCCGAAAGACCGCTGATCTGCGGCTTTGTATCGGGAAGGGAGGAACTCGCGGGCTGGTACAAATCGGATTTGTTCCAGTTTTATTATGATACCATCCCTTACTACGGCAGTCTGGACGACATCATCTCCGCACCGGCCGCCGCGGACGCCCGCGCCGCGGTATTGATGGGCGCCTGCAACCTTTATCATATGTGCAGCCACAATTATCTGCACGGCGGCGACATGAAAACGCTCAGGACTTTGTATAAATCGGCGTCTTTCGTTTTGCAGGCGAAGCACTTCTCGGAAACCGGGGACTACGTGAAAAGTCATTCGGCGTTGAAAGACATGCTGACCGGGACGGACCTGTCCGTTTCGCAGGCTGCGGAGCAGATCAAGAACGCGAATGTGTCATCAGTCACGTTAGAGTGGTATTCGGAACTGTTGCTCCAATGGACGCATCAACTAATCTGTGAATACGGGCAGTGAATCATAACTTATTGTAAAAGCAGAGGAGGAACCGCTTATGATGGAATTGCCAGAGTCAACCACAATCGCCAGGCAGATGAATGATGCCGTTGTCGGGAAGAGGATACGCCGCGTCCTCCCGCCGACGAAAGCGCATAAATTTTGCTGGTATGCCGGTGATCCGGCGGAATACGACGCGGCGGTGAGCGGAAGTACCGCTGAATCAGCCGAGGGGTTCGGCATCTTCGCGGAACTGGCGTTCGATAACGGGAAACGGCTGTGCTTCAACGACGGCGTCAACGCGCGGCTCATAAACTGCGACGACGCGCCGAAGAATTATCAGCTGCTGATGGAATTTGACGATGGGACGGCTCTTGTCTTCACCGTCGCCATGTACGGCGGCATCATCCTCCATGACGGTACGTATGATAACGAATACTACCTCAAAAGCAGGACGGCGGTTTCCCCGTTTTCCGAGCAGTTTGAACCGTATTACCGCAAGCGGATAGCGGAGAGCAAGCCAAACCTGAGTGCAAAAGCATTCCTTGCCACGGAGCAGCGTTTCCCAGGTATCGGAAACGGCGTGCTGCAGGACATCCTATTTGCCGCCGGAATCCACCCGAAGCGTAAAATCGGAACATTCAGCGAAGCGGAGCGGGACTGCCTTCTTTCCTGCATCGTCTCGGTTTTGCATGACATGACGCAACACGGCGGGCGGGACACGGAAAAGGACCTCTTCGGGTGCCCGGGCGGCTACCGGGTGAAGCTGTCAAAGAACACGCTTGCCTCCGGCTGTCCACGGTGCGGAGGGCAGCTTGTGAAAGAGGCCTATCTGGGAGGAGCTGTGTATTCCTGCCCATCGTGTCAGCCGCTTATGAAGGAATAACGGAAAAAATAAAAACTGCCTCATTGCATCATAAAACGAAAAGGTTTATTCTTTGCTTATAGGGGGTGCGCCTGTATGGCAAACGAACAGAACAAGGATTTCAACGCGATGCTGACGAACAGCAAGGACATGCCGAAAATACAGAAGGTGGCAAGCTGAATTCCAAATATTCGGTACTATGGGAAGGACTACCGGGACAGCGTATATCAGCTGTAGTCGGACCTTTGCCAGTACCGGCCGGACGAAATACGAACTCACACGGAAGGTATGTGTTGTAATGCGTAAATCATTGTCGGATATGACAATTCAGGAGCTGTGGGAGTTATTTCCGATTCAGCTGACGGAGCATAAGGAATACTGGAATGATTGGTACCAGGAGGAACAGGAATTTCTGTCCTCCTTTCTGCCGAAGAAGGTTCGCATTTATCACATTGGAAGCACATCCATCCGCGGAATCCGGGCCAAACCGATCATTGACCTTTTAGCGGAGGCATCCCTTGGGGATCATCAAACAATCAAGGAACTTCTGCTAAAAAACGGCTATATTTGCATGGCTTCGAGTAAAAACCGCATGGATTTTAACAAAGGTTACACGCCGGACGGTTTTGCCGAGCGGGTATTTCATCTGCACCTGAGAGATTTTGGCGACCATGATGAGCTGTACTTTCGGGACTATCTGAATGAGCATCCTGAAATCGCAAAGGAATATGAAAAGCTGAAGCTGTCCCTCTGGAAACCGTTTGAGCACGACCGGGACGGCTACACGGAACAAAAAACAGACTTTGTCCGAAAGTATACGCAGCGTGCAAAAAAACAGTATGGGAAGGGAAAATACAAATGAGCGATTGGTTTACCATAGACCATATAGACGAGAACACACATATCATCAGCGAATACCGGCATTGGGAGGAAACGCACTGCTATCTGCTCGTCGGCGCGGAACGGGCGCTCCTGATCGACACCGGCCTCGGCATCTGCAACATTACCGACGAAGTGAGAAAGCTGACCGACAAGCCGGTCACCGCCGTGGCGACCCATATCCATTGGGACCACATCGGCGGGCATAAATACTTCCCGGATTTTTACGCTCACGAAGACGAATTGAACTGGCTCAGCGGAGAATTCCCGCTGAGCATGAAGCAGATCAGGGGCATGGTGACAGACCGCTGCGACCTGCCGGAGGGATACGACGTTAACAGCTACGAATTCTTTCAGGGGACGCCCACAAGAGTGCTGAAAGATAACGACCTGATCGACATCGGCGGGCGCGTCCCGCGGGTGCTGCACACGCCCGGCCATTCGCCGGGGCATATGTGCTTTTATGAAAAGGAGCGGGGCTACCTTTTTACCGGCGACCTGGTTTACAAGGACACCCTGTTCGCCTACTATCCTTCGACCGACCCGGAAGCCTATCTGAAATCATTGGAGTGCGTTGCCGCACTCCCGGTCCGGCGGGTTTTCCCGGCGCATCACAGTCTGGAGATCGGGCCGGAAATACTCCCAAGAATGCGTGACGCCTTCCGGCAGCTGAAAGCGGAAGGCAAGCTGCATCACGGCAGCGGAACATTCGATTACGGCGACTGGGCCGTGTGGCTGTAAAATGAATCTTAACGAGTATACCTGTATTTTTCGAGACAGCCGGAAAGTCGGATACTACCGTTTTCATTCAAATACGAAAGCTGTTGCTCTGTATGAAAAGTTGGGGCTCCAAAAATTTTCAGAATGGCTGCCCGATTCAGGCTTTAGGCTCTCGAACTTGCCTGTATTTGAATGCAGGAAAATCGCCAAGAGATTTGAACAGCAAATGAGGAAATGTGATGAATACTGAAATATTAAACCGAAAATTAATTGGGCTCTGCGGACAAACCTGCATCGCATTACTAACCGATACAACTGTTGACGATGTTGTAAAGAACACCAAATGCGGTAAGGGTAAAATGTCAGGCAAAAAACTATTTGAGGCGTTGGATCTGTACCATATTCCTCATGCCGAAAAGATGAAATACACCAAAGGAAAACCGGTTGAACTGCCCATATGCTGCATTCTGAGCGAGCATGGTCATTTTCTGCTTTATTACAAGGGTGTGTTCTACGATAACATAAAGGGCACGTTTCCCAAATACAACTACAGCCAATTGGTTGCATACTTAGAAATCAACTTATCAAGTGAGCATCCTTGAAATTTACAATTAAAAAAAGTGGGCAGGCTGGTTTCACGAATCAAGAAACCGGCCTGCTTATTTATATCCAGCGACGGTCCGGAAAGAATTGAGCCGTCGAAAGATTTTCATATTGACAAAAATCAATATGACGCATATACTATAACATATCAAATGTTTTTGATGTGAGGTGATTGCTTGGCAACAGTCTATGAGAATCACGCGCGGGTGTTCAAGGCGCTCTGCGATGCAAAACGGCTGAAGATACTGGAGCTGCTCCGCGGTGGAGAAAAATGCGCCTGTGTTTTGCTGGAGCAGCTGGACCTGGGGCAATCCGGGCTTTCCTATCATATGAAGATTTTAATCGAATCAGGCATTGTGCAAAGCCGCCAGGAGGGCAAGTGGACGCACTATAAAATCAGTGAAAAAGGCAGTGCTTATGCCGGTGACCTGCTCAGGGAGCTGACAACACCGAACGCGGCCGCAAACGAAACCTGCTGTAAAAAATGAAGCCATCCCGAAGCGATGGCTTTTTACAGGCAATACAAATCAAATTTATTTGATTTGATGTTTTATAAAGCGAGGTACTTCCTGCAATGGAGATATTGAAAGCAGTCTGGGATTTTTTCCAGAATCAGATTCTGGGCATGAAATGGCTGGACCGGCTGATCGGCGGCGGGCTTGCGGCGATGGGCCTTGACACATCCACGCGGCTGGTCGGCAGCATTGAATTTTTTCTTTACGATGTCATTAAGATTACGCTCCTGCTTTGTTTCCTGATTTTCCTGATTAGCTACATTCAAAGCTATTTTCCGCCGGAGCGCAGCAAAAAAATACTCGGGCGGTTTCACGGTGTTTCGGCGAACTGCGTTTCGGCGCTTCTGGGCACGGTGACTCCGTTCTGTTCCTGCTCCTCCATTCCGCTGTTCATCGGCTTCACTTCCGCCGGGCTTCCGGTCGGCGTGACCTTCTCGTTCCTGATTTCCTCCCCCATGGTGGACCTGGGCTCTCTGCTTTTGCTGATGGGCATTTTCGGCGCAAGGGTGGCAATCATCTATGTGGCGGTCGGCCTGGTGATCGCGGTCGTCGGCGGCACGATCATTGAGAAGCTTCACATGGAAAAGTACGTGGAAAGCTTTATTATGACGGCGGGCGGCGTGAATATCGAGTCTCCGGACCTGACCAAAAAGGACCGCCTGACTTACGCAAAAGAGCAGATGCTGTCCACCTTCAAGAAAGTGTTCCCCTATATTCTCATCGGCGTGGGCATCGGCGCGGTCATTCACAACTGGATTCCGGAAGAATGGGTGGCGCTTGTGCTGGGAAGCAAAAATCCCTTCGGCGTTGTTCTTGCGACCCTGATCGGCGTTCCGATGTACGCCGACATCTTCGGCACGATTCCGATTGCGGAGGCCCTGCTGTACAAGGGGGCGCAGCTCGGCACGATTCTGGCCTTTATGATGGCCGTGACAACGCTTTCCCTGCCGTCCATGGTGATGCTCCGCAAAGCGGTGAAACCGAAGCTGCTGGCGCTGTTCATTGCCATCTGCACCGTCGGTATTATCACCGTGGGCTACTTTTTCAACGCAATCCAGGGAATCCTGATCTAAATACATGGAATCATTGAAAGGAGTTTTATTTATGTCATTGTTTAAAAGGAAAGACCGGACGGAAGAAACGCCCTCCTGCGGCTGCGGGGGAAACTGCGGCACGGAAAACACGGCGCGGGCCGCGGGCACAGGCGGCGGGAACGCGAGCGTCAAAATTCTGGGCAGCGGCTGCGCCAAGTGCAACCAGCTGGAAGCGGCGACCAAAGAGGCGCTTCAGCGGCTCGGCATGGACGCGTCGATTGACCACGTGACCGATTTTACCAGGATCGCCGCCTACGGCGTCATGTCCACCCCCGCGCTGGTCGTGGACGGAAAAGTGGTTTCCTTCGGCAAGGTTCTGAAAACCGAAGAGGTCGTGAAAATCCTGCAAAAGGTCCGATAACGCCCGATGAGAGTTTCGTTTCGGACCGTTCATGGAAAGGAACCCTGACAAAATGAGGAAGGTTGCGTTTATCTGTGTTCACAACTCCTGCCGCAGCCAGATTGCCGAGGCGCTGGGCAAGCGGCTTGCGTCCGATGTTTTTGAAAGCTATTCGGCGGGAACGGTGCAAAAAAGCCGCATCAATCCCGACGCCGGCCGGCTGATGAAGCAGCTTTACGGAATCGATATGGAGCAGAACCAGCGCCCGAAGCTGCTCGCGGAGCTGCCACCCGTGGACGTGGTCGTCACCATGGGCTGCAACGTGGAATGCCCGTATCTGCCGTGCAGGCGGCGCGAGGACTGGGGCCTGCCCGACCCGACCGGCAAGGACGACGCGGAGTTCCTTACCGTCATCCGGACGATCGAAGCAAAAATCGCAGAGCTGGCGGAATCCTTACGACAGGATTCCTAACGCTGCGGAAAACAAAAAAAGGACACGGCACTGCGGCCGCGTCCTTTTTTTGTTTTCCCCAGCCCGACCACCAAGCAGCGGATAAACCCCGCGCTGCCGGATGATACTAGAATCAAACCGGAAGCCGATTCAAAGGAACTCGGAGGGGTAAATTTAAAATGAGCGCGACGGAGCTGGAAGAATACAACCGAAAAAGAAACTTTGAGAAAACATGGGAACCCGAAGGAAAACCGGTCCCGGCCGGAAAGCGCCTGAAATTCGTCGTTCAGCATCACCTTGCCCGAAAGGACCACTACGACTTCCGCCTGGAATGGGACGGAGCTCTCTTAAGCTGGGCGGTTCCCAAGGGGCCGTCTTTGAACGTTCGCGACAAGAGGCTCGCCATACGGGTGGAGGACCACCCGCTGGAGTACCGGAACTTTGAAGGAACCATCCCCAAAGGCGAGTACGGCGGCGGAACCGTGATGCTCTGGGACGAAGGCTTCTGGGAACCGCTGTCGGAGGTCGCGGAGGGCCTTAGCGCCGGTTCCCTCAAGTTTGTTCTGAAAGGAAGACGGCTTCAGGGAAAATGGGCTCTGGTCCGCTTGAAAGCGAAAGACGGCAAAGAAGAAACCAACTGGCTCCTGATCAAAGAAAAAGACGGGTACGCGAAAGACGGCGACGGAATTTCCGGTTTCGCCACAAGCGTCCGGACAGGGCGCTCCATGGAGGAAATCGAAGCGGGAAAAGAGGAAAAAATCACACGGAATCCCTTTCAAAGTGCCGACGTGCAGCTTGCAAAGCTCGTCGCGGCGGTTCCCGAGGGCGGGGACTGGCTGTACGAAATCAAATACGACGGATACAGAATTCTGGCGTACGCGGAGGGCGGCGCCGTCCGTCTCGTCACCAGGAACGGCAACGACTACACGGAGAGGTTTCGGGAGGTTGCGGATTCCATCGCCGCCTGGTCAGGCGGCAGGGCAATGGTGCTGGACGGGGAAATGACGGTCGCGGATTCGCGTGGCAGGACGGATTTTCAGGCCCTGCAAAGCTACCTGAAAAGCCCGGGAGACAAGCAGCTCACCTATCTCGTCTTTGATGTTCTGGCGCTGGACGGCGAGGATTTGAGAGAGCTCCCCCTGACCGACCGCAAGAATACGCTGGAAGCCCTTTTGAACGACGCGCCGAAAAACCTCCGCTACAGCCGGCATGTCGAAGGCAGCGGGAAAGAAAGCCTGCTTGCGGCCTGCAGGTTAAATCTGGAGGGAATCGTGGGGAAAAAAACCGGCTCCGTCTACAGCGGGACAAGAAACGGCGACTGGATCAAGCTCAAATGTGAAAAGCGGCAGGAATTCGTCATCGGGGGATATACGCGGTCTGAAAAAAGGCTCGTCGGGATCAGCTCGCTCCTTCTCGGCGTCTACGAAGGAAAAGATCTGGTTTACGCGGGGCGCGCCGGAACGGGTTTGAGCGAAAGAAGCATGAGAGAGCTCGAAGAAAAATTTGAGCCGATCAAACAAAAATCGCCGCCGTTCCGGCAGGCGCCGAAGACGAAGAAAAATGAAACCGTCACCTGGCTGCAGCCGGAAACGGTCGCGGAGATTCGATTTGCCGAGTGGACGGAGGAACATCTGTTAAGGCAGGCAAGCTTCAAGGGCCTGCGGTCGGACAAAAACCCCGAGGAGGTCAGAATGGAAGAGCCGAATTCCGAAAAAGACAAGAGCACAGTGAAACCAAAGACGCAGGCGCCCTTCGGCGCGGCAAAATCGGCATCCGCCGACGGCGGCGCCGCGGTTATGGGCGTCAGGATCAGTAATCCGGAAAAGGTTCTGTTCGAGGATTCCGGAATCACCAAAGCGGACGTCGCCCGGTATTACGCGGCGGTGTCGGAGCGCATGCTGCCCTACGCCGCAAACAGGATCCTCAGCATCGTGCGCTGCCCCAAGGGAATTTCCGCGGCCTGCTTTTTTAAAAAACACCCCGGCCCGGGCAGCAAGGGAGTCGTAACCATTCCGGTTCAAACCGGAAGCGGAGAGACGGAGGATTATTTTTATCTTGAAAACGCCGCCGGCCTGATTTCAGAGGCGCAGATGGGCACGCTGGAATTTCACATCTGGGGAAGCCGGGTCGAAAACATTGAAAAGCCCGACCTGATGGTATTCGATCTGGACCCGGACGAGGGAATGGAGCTGGCAGGGGTGCGGCGGGGCGTGCGGGACATCAAAAGCGTACTGGACCAGCTTTCGCTGACCTCGTTTCTCAAAACCAGCGGGGGCAAGGGTTACCACGTCGTCGTCCCTTTCCAGCCCTCCGTCGGTTGGGATGCCTTTCATGATTTTGCAAAACGCACCGCGGAGCTGATGGAACAAAAATGGCCGGATCGTTACACGAGCAATATCAGAAAAGAAAAGCGGAAAGGCCGGATTTTCATCGACTGGATTCGAAACGGCAGAGGGGCCACCAGCATTGCCCCCTACTCCATCCGGGCGAGAGCGGGGGCTTCCGTCTCCATGCCGATTGCCTGGAAAGAGCTCGACACGGTCGCCCCCAACGGAGTCCATATGGCGGACGCCCTGAACCGCATTCAGGAAAAAGACCCCTGGGATGGCTTTTTCCGGCTCAATCAGCGCCTGAAATAATGAGGAAACTGCCTCCTTAAAAAATAATATGACATACTGTTGTCTGTTTTTCGTGTTAGCATGGAATAGGAGGTGAGCATTTTGAAGATCAAATTGCAAAAAAGAGACGCATTTCTTATCTGCGGATATTATGTAAGAACCGGTCTTGAAACGTGCGGCAGGGACTTTGAAAAACTCTGGGAAGAATATCACTTCTCCAGAAAAAATAACAGCATCTTTAAAAATCGTGATGACTTCTACGGGCTCATGTGGAAAACGGAAGACCATGGCAGCGGCTTTTTTTACCTGATCGGCATGGAAATTAACGCAACGGAGAAACTGCCCCCCAATGCCGCAGTCAGACAAATACCGCCCGCGGAGTACGCCGTCGCGTCCGTGTCCGCCTCCGTTTCCGCCACGGATGCCTGGACCGATTTCTACTACAAAACATTGCCGGAAACCGGATTGATCCCCGCCGCCGGTCACGTTTACGATTTCGAGTATTACCCGGACGGAAACGGACAGAGTTACGAGCTTTGGACCCCCGTGCAGAAAAGGACTGTCTAAGCGGCACGCGTCCCATTTGCAAAAAATCCTGTAGCCCAAACGGCTACAGGATTTTTGCTGTGAGTGTTTAACCGCTGGCCTCAATTTTTCCGGCCACTTCCTCCGGCGTCAGCCCGCTCGCGTTGATGACAACCGCTTTCGTTCTGGTCTCCTCATACCCGAGAAAATCGGAATTTTCCCCGGAAAGCACGATCGCGTCGTAATTCCGCAATTTGGAAGCAGACTGCTGTTCGTCCAGATTGATTGATTCCACATGGTACCCTTTTCCGGCCAGGTAGTCCCTGACCGGCGTAAGATCTTTTTGTATTGCGATAGTTCCTTTCATGCAATCACCTCGAATTTATTATTTGTCCCGAAAACAGTTCTATCCATCATTCTCGGACCACATTTCCCGCTTTGAGCCTTCCTTTTCAAAGGCGCTGAACCGATGTCTTGCCGCACAGGAATCAAAAAAGTTGATTCGCCTGATACTCCATTCATTACGAATATAAAGTGGATTCGGAAATATTTTTTTGCAGCGTTCATGGTCTATTGACATTTTATAAAAAAACACATAAAATAAACATATGAACAACAGCTCATATGAATGGATGTTTGATATACTATGGCCAACAATGACAAAACAGGCCTTTCTTCGTTGGAATCAGCGCCGAATCGGACCAACATCGAAATGCCGGACGATGAAATCCTTTACGATCTGGCGGATCTGTTTAAAATTTTTGCCGACTCCACGCGCATCAAAATTCTTTACGTGCTGCTGGAATCGGAGCTGTGTGTCTGCGACATCGCGCAGCTGCTCGGCATGAACCAATCCGCCATTTCCCATCAGCTCAGGGTGCTCAAGCAGAGCAAGCTGGTCAAGTACCGAAGGGAGGGCAAGACGATCCTCTACTCCCTCGCGGACGGCCATGTGCGCGCCATTCTGGATCAGGGCATGGAGCATGTCGGCGAATAAAGAAACAAATGGAGGTTACAACCATGAAAAAGCGAATTAAGCTGACGGACCTTGACTGTGCCGCGTGCGCGGCGAAAATGGAAGAAGCCATCCGCAAAATTCCGGGCGTTAACAGCGCGACCGTCAGTTTTCTGACACAGAAGCTCACGCTGGACGCGGACGAAAGCCGTTTTGACGAAATTGTGAAGCAGGCGGCGGCCGTCTGCAAAAAGATTGAACCGGACTGCAGGCTGAATCCGTAACACACCAAAATCAAAACAAGGAGCGGCGAAATGAATCACAAACAAAAAAGAATGCTGCTGCGCATCTGTGTAAGCGCTGTTCTTCTCGTCCTGTTACAATTCATTCCGACAACCGGTTTTTTAAAACTTCTTCTTTATCTGATTCCCTACGTCGTTGTCGGCGGTGATATTCTCTGGAAAGCGGTGCGCAATCTCGCGCACGGACAGGTATTCGACGAAAATTTTCTCATGTGCGTCGCAACGGTCGGCGCGTTCTGGACCGGTGAGTACCCCGAAGCCGCGGCGGTCATGCTGTTCTATCAGGTTGGCGAGCTGTTTCAAAGCTACGCGGTCGGCCGTTCCCGAAAGTCGATCTCCGACCTGATGGATATCCGGCCCGATTCCGCCAATTTAGAGGAAAACGGCGAAATGAGGCAGGTTGACCCGGAGGAGGTTCAGGTCGGCGATATCATCGTCGTCCGTCCCGGAGAAAAAATCCCGCTGGACGGCATTGTGACGGATGGAAGCTCAAGCGTAAACACCTCCGCCCTGACCGGCGAATCGCTTCCGCGTGAGGTGGGGACCGGCGACGAGGTCGTCAGCGGATGCGTCAATCTGAACGGCCTGCTGCGTGTGCGGGTCAGCCGTCCGTTCGAGGAATCCACTGTTTCCAAAATTCTGGAGCTGGTGGAAAATTCCGCCGCCAAAAAAGCGAAAGCGGAAAATTTCATCACCCGCTTTGCCCGCTACTACACCCCCGCGGTGGTCGGCGGCGCTCTGCTCCTCGCCGTGCTTCCTCCCCTGTTCTTCCACGGCGGGTGGAACGACTGGATTCAGAGGGCCTTGATCTTCCTTGTGATCTCCTGCCCCTGCGCGCTCGTCATCTCGATTCCGCTCAGCTTCTTCGGCGGCATCGGCGGCGCCTCGCGGCGAGGTATTCTCGTGAAGGGAGGCAACTATCTGGAAGCGCTTGCCCGGGCGGAAATCGTTGTGTTCGACAAAACGGGGACCCTGACCAAAGGCACGTTTCGCGTGACGGCGGTCCACCCGGAGCAGATTCCCGAAGAGAAGCTTCTCGACTTGGCCGCGCTGGCGGAAAGCTATTCCGAACACCCGATCTCCCGCTCCCTGAAAGAGGCCTGTAAAAAGGAGCCGGAGCGGTCGGAGGTGTCGGACGTACAGGAAATCGCGGGACAGGGCGTGCGCGTGAAAATCGGCGGCAAATCGGTCAGCGTGGGCAACGCCAGGCTGATGGAGCAAGAGGGCGTGCGCGGCAGAGAGTGCGAACTGACCGGCACGATCGTCCATGTTGCGGTCGACGGGACGTATATGGGGCATATCGTGATTTCCGACGAAGTACGGGAAGACGCGCCCGAAGCGATTGCCGCGTTAAAACAGCTTGGCGTCCGTTCCTGCGTGATGCTGACCGGCGACGCCAAAGCCGTCGGGGAAGACGTCGCCGCGCGCCTCGGGATCGACGAAGTCCACGCCGAACTGCTGCCCGCCGGTAAGGTGGAGCAGGTCGAGCGCCTGCTCGGTCAAAAAACCGGACGCGGCAAGCTGGTGTTTGTCGGCGACGGTATCAACGACGCGCCGGTGCTCTCCCGCGCCGACATCGGCATCGCAATGGGGGGCCTTGGCTCCGACGCGGCAATCGAGGCCGCCGATGTCGTCCTGATGGACGACCATCCCTCCAAAATTGCGGACGCGATCCGCATTTCAAGAAGGACGCTCCTGATCGCCCGGCAGAATATTGTCTTCGCGCTGGGCGTAAAACTCATCGTGCTGACTCTGGGCGCGCTTGGGTTTGCCAACATGTGGGAAGCCGTTTTCGCGGACGTCGGAGTATCGGTTCTCGCCATTCTGAACGCTTCGCGCGCGTTGAAAATGAAGTAATAATACAGGCTTCCGGCGTCATGGCCTCCTCGCGGCGCAGGCGGTACCAGTCGCAATCAGAATCAGGCTCGCATCCAAGAAACATGACACCGTTGTTGCTTGTGTGCGCACCGACCACGTACATCATGATGTTAAAAGCAGGCGCTTGACAACAAACGTTCGAATCTTTTATAATAGTCATATCTTTTATCCCGTCGAAGTGAGAGACGAAAGGGGAATTCTGTTATGACGCGCTGCGGCTGGTGCGAATCCGACGATCTTTACCGGGCTTATCACGACGAGGAATGGGGCGTTCCCGTTCACGACGACCGAAAACACTTTGAATTCCTGATTTTGGAATCCGCGCAGGCAGGATTGAGCTGGATCACGATTCTGCGCAAACGCGAAGCGTACCGCGCGGCGTTCGACGGATTCGATCCGGAGAAAATCGCGGCCTACGGGGAAGAAAAAATCGGGGAGCTGATGACCGACTCCGGCATTATCCGGAACCGCAGAAAAATTGAATCCGCGGTAAACAACGCGCGGCGTTTTCTGGAGGTGCAAACGGAATTCGGCAGCTTCGACCAATACATCTGGGGATTCGTCGGTGGGAAGCCGGTCGTCGGGCATTACGACACGCTCGATGAGATTCCCGCGAAAACGGAGCTCTCCGAACAGGTCAGCCGCGACCTGAAAAAGCGCGGATTTCAGTTTCTCGGCCCGGTCATCGTTTACTCGCACCTTCAGGCGACCGGACTTGTGAACGATCATCTCGACTCGTGTTTTCGTAAAAAGCTCTGCGCTTCTCAACCATCATAATGAACACAAAAGGCACGGGAAAACTCTCCCGCGCCTTTTGTGTTCCAAGCTTTTTACCAGTCCGTTCGGTCCGGCTCCGCCGTCTCCCGCCCGGCGGCCCCGGGGGAAAGAGGCATCTCCCAAAGCCGGTGGTCCGTGTGCAGCAGCTCGTGTGCCCGGTGGGACAACGGCTTTTCCAGGTAATCCCGATACATGCGCAAAACAGCGGAATTTTCATGGGAAAAGCGGATCTCGCTGCTTTGGTCGAGCCCGTACAGATTTTCGGCGCGCACACCGGCGGGCTCTTCGCCCTCCAGAATCGGCTGCCCGCCGCCCCCGGAGCAGCCGCCGGGGCAGGCCATAACCTCCACAAAATCATAACGGGCTTTCCCGTTTTGCACCGCCTCAATCAGCCGCCTTGTGTTGCCCAGGCCGCTCACGACCGCGACTTTCAGCGGCGTGCCGTTCAGGTCGAACGCGGCTTCCTTCCATCCGTCCATGCCGCGCACCTGACGGAACGCGTCCGGGTCCGGGTTTTTCCCGGCGGTCAGGTAATACGCGCTTCGCAGCGCGGCCTCCATCACGCCGCCGGTCGCGCCGAAAATGACCCCCGCGCCCGATCCCTCGCCGAGAGGCGCGTCAAACTCCTCTTCGCCCAGCTCGCCGGCGCGGATCTGCTCCGCGCGGATCATCCGGTCGATTTCGCGGGTGGTCAGCACAATGTCCACGTCATGCCCGCACCCTGCGCTGTTCATGGTCGGAAGCTCGGCCTCATGCTTTTTCGCAATGCACGGCATGACGGAAACACAGCAGATTCGTTCCGGTTCGATCCCGAGCAGCTTCGCGTAATAACTCTTTGCGACCGCGCCGAACATCTGCTGCGGGGATTTCGCGGTGGAAAGCTGGCCGACCAGATCGGGGTACTGCGACTTCAGAAAGCGAACCCAGCCCGGGCAGCAGGAGGTAAACATCGGCAGGGGATTGTCCCCGCGTGTTTTCAGCCGCCCCAGGAATTCGTTCCCCTCCTCCATGATGGTCAGGTCGGCGCTGAAGGTGGTATCGAAAATATAATCGAAGCCCATTTTCCTCAGCGCGGAAACAAGCCGCTTCACAGTCGCCTGTTTCCTGCCGATTCCAAGCGATTCCCCCCATGCCGCGCGAACGGCGGGGGCGACTTGAACCACCGTGACCGTCTGCGGGTCCGCCAGCGCGGCGAAAGCCCGCTCCGTGTCGTCCCGCTCTCTCAGCGCGCCGACCGGGCAATGGGTGATGCACTGCCCGCACAGCGCGCAGTCGGAATCCTCAATTTTGCGGTTTAGAGACACATCCACCGTCGTGCGGGAGCCGGTGTTTGCCACATCCCAGATTCCCATGCCCTGAATCCGGTCGCAGACCTGAACGCAGCGCATACACTTGATGCACTTTGAAAAATCCCGGATCAGCGGAAATTCCCGGTTCCACGGGGAATACGGAAGCTCCCTGCGGTACGGCAGGTCGAGAATTCCAAGGTCGTTCGCCATAGACTGCAGGCTGCAGTTCCCGCTGCGCGCGCAGGTGGCGCAGTAACAGTCATGCTGGGATAAAATCAGCTCCACGTTGGTCCGCCGCGCTTCGCGCACGCGGGGGCTGTTAGTGCGGATGACCATGCCCTCCTTCACCCGGTTGTTGCAGGCCGTGACCAGCCGGTCGGTCCCCTCCAGCTCCACCACGCAGACACGGCAGGCTCCGATTTCATTGATTCCCTTTAAATAGCAGAGAGTGGGAATCGAAACTCCCGCCGCGGCGGCCGCTTCCAGAATCGTTGCCTCGTCCCGCGCGGCCAGGGGGGTTCCATTGATCGTGACGTTTACCATTTTGCAATCCTCCCCCCTTTGAAAATCCCGTAGCCGAAGTGGTCGCACCGCAGGCAGCGCGAGGATTCCTGCATCGCCTCTTCCAGAGTCATACCGTATTCAATCGCGTCAAAATCCGACTTCCGTTCACAGGCGGCGCGGTCCGTCAGGTTCACTCTCCCGCACGGCGGCCGGTCGCTCAGGTTCGCCTGCGGGATTTCGACGTCCGCCGTGATCTCATGGTTAAAGCCCAGATAATTGTCGATGTTCGCGGCGGCGACCTTTCCGGCCGCGATCGCGCGGATGACCGTCGCGGGGCCGCTGGCGCAGTCTCCGCCCGCGAACAGGTTCGCGACGTTTTCAATTCTGGCGCTGTTTTTCACCTGTATGGCGCCGCGGCTGACCGGAACTCCGAATTCCGCAAACGGGCCGTATTCAATGCTCTGCCCGATGGCGACGACGATCAGGTCGCACGGGAAGCGCAGCTCGCCGACATCCGCGTTTCTCGGGGACGGCCTTCCCGCCGAATCAACTTTCCCGATGATCTGCGGCCTGAGCCACAGCGCCGAAACATTTCCGTTTTCGTCCGATTCAATGCGCGACGGCGCGTGAAGGCTCAGCACCTCGCACCCCTCGCCCACGGCTCCCTCGACCTCCTCCGGCAGGGCGGTCATGTCCTTTTGCCTGCGGCGGTACACAATGCCGACGCGGGACGCGCCCAGCCGAACGGCGGAACGGGCCACATCCATTGCCACATTGCCGCCGCCGATCACCGCGACGCTCCGGCCGCTGAAATCCGGATTCTTTCCGTTTCCGATCTCCCGCAGCATTTCGACCGCCGAAACAACGCCTTCGCTTTCCTCGCCCGGAATCCCCAGCTTTTTGTCGGAGTGCGCACCGATCGCGATATAAACCGCGTCGTATTCGCGCGTCAGGTCCGCAATCGGCAGGGCCCTGCCCACTTCCGCGCCGGTTTTCAGCTCCACGCCCGCCGACAGAATGGCGTCGATATCCGCCTGAAGCTTTTCGCGCGGCAGGCGGTAACTGGGAATCCCATATCGAAGCATCCCGCCCGGCAAGGGCTGCTTTTCATAAACCGTGACGCTGTGGCCCATCAGCGAAAGGTAGTACGCGGCGCTGAGTCCCCCCGGCCCCGCGCCGATGACGGCGACCCTTTTCCCAGTGGCCGGGGCCCTTTCGGGGACCGGAACGGTTCCGGCGTGGTCGGCCGCAAACCGCTTAAGCCCGCGGATGTTGACGGAGTCATCGATCATGTTCCTGCGGCAGCGCGCTTCGCACGGATGCTCGCAGACATATCCGCAGGACGCCGGGAACGGATTGTCCTTCCGGATCAGGCGCACCGCGTCCGCATATCTTCCCGCCGCGATCAGAGCAATATAACCGGGAATATCCACCCCGGCGGGGCACAGCGCGACGCACGGCACCGGCTGATTCAGGCTGCAGGTGCACCGTCCGTTCACAATGTGTTCCACATAGTCCTCGCGGAATCCGCGCACGCCGCGCAGAACCATTCCGGCCGCCTCCCAGCCGATCGCGCAGTCGGCGGTGCTGACAATCACGCGCGCCGTTTTTTCAATCAGGTCCAGCGTTTGCAGGGTGGCGCGGTGCTCCAGAACATCTTCCAGAAGCTTTTCGAGCTGCGCCAGCCCCACGCGGCAGGGTACGCACTTGCCGCAGGTCTGCGCCCTGCACAGTTTTAAAAAGGACGCCGCCAGATCGACCGGACAAAGTCCGGGCGGGCTTGCCGCGATCCGGCGCTCCAGGTCGCGGTAGAGCCCTTCCACCGTTGTCTGGGCCTTGTCCGGTGTTGCAACAACCAGTCTGCTCAAAGTATCTCCTCCCATTTCCACCGAAAGTTTTCCAAATCAGATTGTTAAAATTGTAACAATCAACTGCATACTTTCGTACGGTTTTGCAGCTTTTAGATCTATTATAAACGAAAATGTCTTTGCTTGTAAAGGAATTTTATCTATCTGTTAGAAATTGCATCTCTTGATTCTTCCGCATAAAGATATGTCCGCACCGGATGATTTTAAAAACGGGACATGCTATAATAAGATAATTACGGCACAGGAGGACTGAGTATGACCGAAACCGGAAAAATGCCGGCGGAATGGGAGCCGCACGAAAGGACACTGATTCAGTGGCCGGTGCGAAATTCTCTGATACACCCCGAAAATTATGAGGAGGTCTGCGCGGGTTACGCGGAGGCGGCCCGCGCCGCCGCCGAGTTTGAACCCGTTACGGTGATCGCGGAGGAAGAAACCGCGCCGCAGGCCCGTCTGCACTGCGGGGATAAAATTGAAATCTTCACCGCCGCGCACAGCGATGCATGGGTTCGCGACAGCGGCCCGACGGTCGTGCTGGAAGAAAACGGAGCCCGGCTCGGCATCCGCTGGCGCTTTAACGCGTGGGGCGGCAAATACGCCCCGTATGAGCCGGACCATGAAGCGGCGAGCGCGGTTCTGAAGCACCTGGGGATTCGGCGTTTGGACGCGCCGATCATTCTGGAAGGCGGTTCGATTCACACGGACGGACAGGGAACCCTGATGACCACCGAGCAGTGCCTGCTGAACCCGAACCGAAACCCGGACCGGACCCGGGCGGAAATTGAGGACATTCTGAAATCCCTGCTCGGCGTGACAACGATATTTTGGCTCAGGAGAGGGCTCGCGGGCGACGAAACAGACGGGCACGTGGACAACGCCGCGTGTTTTGCCCGGCCCGGCGCGGTGCTCCTGCAGGTCTGCGGGGATCCGGAGGATCCCAATTACGAAATCACACAGGAAAACCGTCGGATCCTGCTGAGCGCGGCGGACGCGCGGGGCCGCCGCCCGGAGCTGATCGAAATTCCTCAGCCGCCCGCGCGCCGGTACGGCGGAGTCCGGCTGACCCTGAGCTATCTCAACTTTTATCTGGTCAACGGCGGCCTGATTCTCCCGGTCTTCGGAGGGGACGCCGCCGAAACCGACCGGTGTGCCGTTGAAATTCTGCAAAAAGCGTTTCCGGACCGTAAGATTCGGACCGTCAACGGGATTCCGCTTGTGCGGGAGGGCGGAAACGTCCACTGCATTACCCAGCAGATTCCGCTGGCGCGCCGGGAATTGGAGGAATGAGCCTGATGAGAAACGTGGTTGTCGCGGCTACGCAGATGAGCTGCTGCGATTCAACGGAAAAAAACCTGATGAAAGCAGACCGGATGCTCCGCGAGGCAGCCGGACGGGGCGCGCAGATCATCCTGTTGCAGGAGCTGTTTGAAACCCCTTATTTTTGCCAGAAGGAAGACCCCGCCGTTTACGGCTGGGCCTGTGAAACGGAACGGAATCCCGCGGTGCGGCATTTCCGCGAAGTGGCAAAAGAACTCGGCGTAGTAATTCCCGTTAGTTTTTACGAAAAGAAAAACAACGCCCGGTATAATTCCATTGCAATCATCGACGCCGACGGCAGCCTGCTCGGTGTGTACCGGAAGAGCCATATTCCGGACGGCCCGGGGTATGAGGAAAAATTCTATTTCAGCCCCGGAGACACGGGCTTTCGGGTCTGGGAGACAAAGTTCGGAAAAATCGGCGTTGGCATCTGCTGGGACCAGTGGTTCCCGGAAGCGGCCCGCTGCATGGCTCTGCTCGGCGCGGAGCTGCTGTTTTACCCGACCGCGATCGGTTCGGAGCCGGAGGCCCCGGAGGTTGATTCCATGCAGCACTGGCAGCGCTGCATGGTCGGCCACGCCGCCTGCAATCTGGTTCCCGTGATCGCCTCAAACCGCGTCGGCGGCGAAAGGGCCGGCTCTTCCTCCATCGAGTTTTACGGTTCCTCCTTCATCGCGGGTCCTACGGGGGAAATTCTGGCGCAGGCCGGTCGAACGGAGGAAACTGTGCTGACCGCGGCGTTCGACCTGGACGCGCTCGAGGCGCAGCGCGCCGAATGGGGCGTGTTCCGCGACCGCAGGCCGGAGCTTTACCGTCCGCTGCTGACGCTGGACGGCATCACCGAAAAATAAACTGAGGGGGCATGGCTTTCGGCCATGCCCCCTCAGTTTATTTGGAATAACCGAGAATTCCGGAAATTTCCTCCGCGGCCGCACGGATGATCGGCGCGGTCTTTTCAATGAATTTGTCATCGATATGGAACACGGTGCCCGTCACGGAAAGGCCCGCGGCGATTTTCCCCGTAAAATCGCGGACGGGGAACGCGACGCAGCGCGCGCCGATTTCGCATTCCTCGTTGTCGAACGCGTACCCGCGCCGGCGGATCGCTTCCAGCTCCGTGAAAATCGCCTCCGGCTCCGTCATCGTATTCCGGGTAAAGCGTTCCAGCGTTTCTTCGCGGAAAAAAAGGGCCAGCTCTTCCCGCGAACGGTTTAAGAGGAACAGCTTTCCGACTCCGGTGCAGTACAGCGGCGAACTGCTGCCGATCCGCTGAAGGGAGCGGACGAGCTGATCCGGCCCGTCGACTACTTCGACGTAAACCGCGCGGTTTTCCTGTTCCACCGCAAGGCAGACGGATTCCCCGCACTGTACCGACAGCTCTTTCATCACCGGCCTTGCGATTCTGTTGAGCGGGTTCGCGTCGCGGATCTGCCCGGCCAGGCGGCAAAGCTGAAACGTGAGAAAATATTTCTGCGTTTCCGGGTCCTGCCGGACATAGCCCAGCTTCATCAGCGTGCGCAGAAACCGGATCGCCGTGCTGGGCGGGCAGCCGGTCAGCTCCGCCAGCCGCCTCAGCTGGACGGGCTCCCGGCAGGACGCCATCGCTTCCAGAATTCGAAACGCCTTTTCCACCGACTGGTTTTTTTTGAGCGGATCGCTCCGCTCCGGGATTTCTTCTCTCATCCGATTTTGCAGACGTTTTCCGGCGAACCGGAAAGGTAAGCCGCCACGTTCGCGAATTCGATTTTCGCGCGCCGCAGCATCGATTCCTCCGAAGCAAACGCGACGTGGGGCGTGAGAAGAATATTTTTCGCGTGCAGCAGCGGGTATTCCTCCGGGATCGGCGGCTCCATGTCGAAAACATCGACGCCCGCACCCGCGATTTTACCGCTGTTCAGCGCGTCCGCAAGCGCCTGATTGTCAACGATCGCGCCGCGCGCGCAGTTAAGGAAAATCGAGCCCGGTTTCATCGCGTCGAACTGCTTTTTGCCGAAGGTTTTTCTGGTTTCCGCCGTCAAAGGAAGGTGCAGCGAAACGATATCGCTTTTTTGCAGCAGCTCTTCCAGCCCGGCAAACCGGATTCCCGCGGCCTTTGCTTCTTCCGACTCATGCCGCGCGCAGCCGAGTACCGTTGCCCCGAACGCTTTGAAAAGCTGTGCCGTGCGCACGCCGATGCGTCCGGTGCCGACAATGCCGACCGTGCGTCCGCAAATTTCACGGCCGGTCAGGCCCGCCGCCGTCTTTCCGGTTCTGGCCGCCTCGTCCGCGGGGCGAATTTTGCGCAGCACCCCGATCGCGAGTCCCACCGCCAGCTCCGCCACGGTTTCATTCGAATACCCGGCGCAGTTGCAGACGGTCACGCCTTTTTTTCGGCAGGCCGCAAGACCCACATGGTCGATTCCCGTGAACGCAACCGCGAGCATTTTCAGCTTTTCGGCGGCCTCCACCACTTCATCCGGATAGGGGTTGTTCGCGATCATGACGACGTCGGAATCTTTGGAACGCTCCGCCAGTTCCTTTTTGTCGGTTGTTTTGGTGTCGTAATAGACAAACTCATGCCCCGCCTTTGTCAGCTCCGCCGACAGTTCGCGGATCACGCTTTCCGGCACGCCCAGGGGTTCCAACAGACTGATTTTCATCCTTATCTCTTCCTTCTTTTCATATTTGATTCAGGCCGTGTTTTTTCTACGGCCGGTACTTGACGGACTCCGCCGTAATCAGACCAGTCCGGAACTTTTCAAGATTTGTTCCAGCCGGTCTTTTTTCTCCTGCGTCAGGGGGAGCAGCGGTTTGCGCGGGCACCCTCCCCTGTAACCGACAAGGTCGCAGGCATATTTTAAACCCGGAACGCCAAACGCTCCGGTCACCGCCGCGTTGACCGGGAACATTTTTTTGTTCAGCTCCAAAGCCTCCTGATATTTTCCCGCGTCGAAGAGGGTTTGAATTTCGGCGCATTCCCGCGGCGCGCAGTTACACAGCGCCATAACGCCGCCGCGGATTCCGAGCGCCAGCGCGGGGTACCAGACCGAGGCCGTGCCGACCAGCAAATTAAACTCGCTGTCCAATCCCTCCGTCATCAGCGCGATCATGCGCCCGATATCGCCGGAGCTGTCCTTCATCCCGATGATGTTCGGGTGCCGGCTCAGGCGCGAAACCACCGACGGAGTCAGATTAATATGCGTAAATTTCGGCACATTATAAAGCAGAACAGGAATCCTGCTGCGGTCCGCGACTTCCGTAAAAAACGCGTACTGGGCGTCGTCGCCCATCGCCGCGCCGTAAAAACCGGGCGTCAGTACCAAAGCCGCGTCCGCCCCCGCGGACGCGGCCAGATTTGTCAGCCTGACGGTCGCTTCCGTCGATTCCAGCCCCGTGCCAACCATCAGAAGTTTGTCCTGCGCTTTGTGCTGCTTTGCAAGCCGCACCAGCTCCAGCTTTTCCTCCTCCGTCAAATAAGGCGTTTCACTGTTGGAGCCCAGAATCAGGTAGCCTGCAAGGCCTGTCCGGTTCCATTTTTCAAGATTTGCGACAAACGAATCGTAATCCACGCTTCCATCCTCGTGAAAGGGTGTAATGACGGGCGGAAACACTCCGGTAATTTCAAAATAAGCCATTGGGACTCCTCCGATTTCACTAAGTAAAACCAATTTTTATTATCTGCAATCATCATAGCATTGAAACAACGATCTGTCAATCATCTCCTGTTTTCCGACGCATATTTTCCAGGATTCTCCATAGAATAAACATGAGGTGATGAGAAAAATGGATTACTCCGGATATCGTGAATTCCCGTTTCCATCCAGATTAAGCGAGGAGGAAGAAAAATTGAGGACCTATTTTCTTTCGCTTCCTGACAACGAACAGCTTCATCTGTTAAACGGCAGCCGGTCGTATGAAGAGTTTCGCGGCCGGGTTAAGGAGAAAATGACGGCCTAGATTTTTTCTGTTTTTTCATGGTTCCTTCACGGTTCGTCCATATTTTACCGGTAAACTTTCAATCGTACCGGCAGAAGCCTTGTTGCAGAAGAATTCTCGCTTACCGCCCTTTCAGAGGGCGGTTTTCCATGGATGAAAAGGAGAAGGCCCATGAGTATTCTTTTCTTGCTGATTTTAATTGGAATCGGCGTATTGATTACGGGCATGGTCTGGAACATCGGCGGTTCCCGGCAGTAAACGCCGGGCTGTCACGCTGCTGATAAAATAAAAGAGGCCCGCCGGATTCGATCCCCGGCGGGCCCGCTTCGATTTAAGAATTTCTAGTTGGTTTTGTCCTCTGAATTTCCGGTTTGTTTCCCGCCGCTGTCCAAAGGCGTGCCGGCCGCGGCGGCGTCAACCATTCCCTCGCCGACGATATAGGCGACGACCGAGCCGAGCGCCATGATGACCCCTGTAATCTGCGAGGTATCCGTCCCCGGGCTGAGCAGCGCGATGACGCCGACCGCCAGACCCGCGACGGCAACCCAGAATTTTCTGGAGGACAGCTTTACCTTCCAATCCATTGAAAAACCCTCTTTCCGCCGGAATCATCCGGCTTTTCATTTGTGCAGCTCCTCCCGCAATTCATCTATGCGGAAGTGAGCCTGTTTGGTCGACTGCTCCAAAACGACGACCCGTTCGACAATCGCCTCGATTCTGGCGCTGTTGGCCGCCTCCTGTTTTGTGATGCTTTCCAGCTTGCTGTTGACCTGGCGAAGCACCTCCGCTGTTTTTCCGTCCTCACGGGCTTCCGATTTCATTCCCCGCAGCAGCGTAACCAACAGCGCGAGAAAAGCAACCGAAGCGCTGATCAGGGCGATCCAGTTCTGCACCGACAAAGTCATCACACCTTACGTTACACGGTAGACAAAACGTTTCAGGGGTTTTTCCCCCGGCGCCGCCGTATAGATTCCCGTTTCCGTTCCGGACCTGCCCACGGCAACCAAAGCAAACAGCTGCTCGTTCCCGTTTCTGGGGAATGGAACAACCGTGACGATTCCTCCGGTTCCCGCCGTTAAAGACACTTGCCCCGGGCAGACGGTTTTTACCGTGTAAAATTCCCCGTGCGGGCGGGACAGGTCCATTGTGGTGTCGATTTCCACGCTTGTCGCGGCGGCGGTAAAGTCACGGAAAACGGCGTCAAGGTCTACCCTGCCGGTAATGCCGGGCACCGTCCCGAAGCTTGTCGTCTGCTGCAGCGCGCAGTCCGCATCCGGCCCGCCGCTGTAATCCGCAAGCCACAGGTTCCACAAACCAAGCGTCTGCGGCGTAAACACATTCAGCCGGTAATCATTGTTCAGGTACAATACGGCGTTCCAGCCGTCCTGTTGGGCCGCGGCCAGAAATGTGTTGACCATGCTGTTGATCAGTTTGCCGGACGGCGCGGTTCCATGCACCTTTTTATAATAGTTGACGGAAGAATATTCATAGTCATACGCGACAAACAGAATCTTCCCGCGATACGGCTCGATCGTCTTTTTACATACGGCCCATTCCGCGAGCGCGTCCGCTTCCGAATCCGCGTAAGAAAACCAGTAAACGGCTGTTTTCAGGCCTGCCGCAGCCGTGCCGGCAATATTGTTTTGAAACCGCGTATCCGTTTGCGAAGGGCTGTTCCCGTAACCGGCCCGCAAAACCGCCCCGCGAACGCCGGAGGCCGCGACCTGCTTCCAGTCGATCTCTCCGTTGTGAGCGGAAACGTCGATCCATTTCTCATTCAAATCAAACGCCCCGCTTTCCGAAGCGCATCCCGCTCCGCGGCAATTTCCGCTGCGGAGGTTTCCCGAATTCCGTCGATTTCACGGACTTCCGCGTTCTCCGCTCGGGCTGTCTGCTCCGATGTCATGCCAAGGGCCAGGGCTTTGATAATCTCATAGCTTTTCTGATCAGTCACAATACAAATCTCCTTTCCTTGCAGGCCTCTCTTTAAAATATGTCCCGTATCGGTCGCGCGTGCGGAGGTCCCCCTCGAACCGGCCGCCAACATTCCCTTTTCATATTCCCCCTCACACAGCGCCGTTTTTGCATTCGATCAGGCAAAAAACAGGGCGCGAAACGAAAAAATCGTTTCGCGCCCTGTTTCAGGTTTTTGATCGCTAAATTTGATTTTTCAGGTAATCGGCGGCCGACTCAAGCACATCGGCGTCGTTTTGGTAGGTGATTCTTTCCTTTGCCTCGTGAAAAGGGTACCACCCGGCATCCAGAATTTCCTCCGCCTGCGTTTTCAGCCGGCTGTCCCCGGCTTCCGCGGCAAAATAAACCACGTCTTTCCAGACGCCCACCGACGGGCTGTAAGAGGCAACCCGGCGAAAGCCCGTGTCGAGCGCTACGCTCAGGCCCGTTTCCTCCCTGATTTCGCGCAGCGCGGTCTGTGTCTCGGTTTCCCCGTTTTCCACATGCCCCTTGGGGAAAGACCAGTGCCCGCCGTTGACGTGCCGGATCAACAGGTACCTGACTTCTCCGCCGGTCCGTAAAAAGACGACCGCGCCGCAGGATCTTTCCTGTTTCATCGTTTCACCCGCTTTTTTAAAAAGGTTAGCTTTTTTGAACCGAGCCGTTTTCAAGCAGGCTCTCCATTTTCTCTTCCGTTTCCAGATCATAGTCCCCGGTAATGCCGAACCTGGGATAAACCACCCCGGCGGACAGCTTCAGCTTAATTTCTTCATTTCATGCTTCAGGTTCGCGTTCTGATAGGTGGCGCGAATTGAAGAAACGCTGGCGACCAGCATCAGCAGATAACCCATCGCAAGGTCCGAAAGAACCGATCTCGACACCGAGTCGTCTTTCATGAATTCCGGAATTGACCGGAACGCATCAAAAAACGTGATATCGTAATCCATTTTGAACTCGTTGTAAATTTCCAGCGCAAGGGAGACGTTTTCGGCAAAATAGAGCATCGCGACCGCAATCAGAAGAGAGATCACCATTCCCGCGGCATTCAGCTTGCCGCCGAACTTTTCATATCCCTTCATGCAGCAGACCGCCATGACGAAGCCGACGATCCCGGCAATATAGCCCAGCTGATAGACAATGACCCACAGCGCGACGCCAATCAGGGAGCCCAGCAAAGCGCCGACGGTTCCGCCGGCGATGTTGCTCTTTTGCTCCTTTAAAGACTGCCGCGCCGCGGAAAGGTCGGACTGCGCCTTTTCAAAACAGCCGCCGCACATGGAGGTGCACTCCCCGCCCAAGCTGTAAACGCCCAGATTTGTCTGGGCCCCGCAGTATTTGCAGCAGCTCACCATCGAGTATGACCTGCAGACGCTCAAAACGGAATTCAGAATCTCCTTTAAGGCTTCCACACTGTTTTTCCCGTTCGATTTCACCTGAATGGACGCGCCGACTCCGTCGAAAACGGCGGATTTAACCGCCGGATTGGACTGGGACAGGCCAGCGAAATAATCCTGAACCGCCTTTGCCTGTTCCGGGGTGCCGCCGTTTACATGAAACCGGATTTCAAAAACGCGCCGGTTCTGCACATTCCTGATGATCATTTGGTACCCCTGATAATATCCGAAAACGCTCATTCGCTTTTGGTCGTAGGTCATCCCCGTGTCCTGTGCCAGTGTTTTCAGGCTTGCTCTCATAATATCCCTCCGAATTGTTTCGGCCCTCGCCGCCGCATATCCCGATTCGGGCCGTTTGGTAATTTCCTATAAAATATCGGTTCGAAATCTGAAAGATGAAGTTTCGGGAAGAGATATTTTCAATTTTCATCGTATGGTACAGTCACATTTGCATCCGGATTTAAAAACTGTATATGTTAACCGCTGTTTTCTATTTTTTATGCCGCCGCCACGCTGCCATCCGGTTTTCAGTCGGCGGAATCGGAGTCCGTATAGGCGTCCAGATCCGGAACGATCTGGTCTGCGTTCAGCCATTCGCTGTTCGGGCGGCAGATCATCCGCGCGTCGATATAGGCCTGCTGAAGCGTCAGAATCGTCTGGCCCTGGTAGTTCCCGGCGCGGGTCAGCTCCACGACGAGCGCCGCGTCCGCACGGCCCTCGCTGACCAGACACAGCGGCAGCATCAGGCTCATGACGTTCCGGGTCGGGAAAAAGCAGGGAATCGCCGTCTTATAGTTCCAGCGAACCTGTTTTCGCGCAAGATTGATCGCGTCTTCCAGCCGGTTTCGAAGCCGGTTATACAGCCGGTTGGAATCCGAAACGGTATCCCGCAGCTGTGCGTACAGATTTTTTTTCGCCTTTTGGGAACGCTCGGCCTCGATTTCATCCAGCAGCTCCAGCGCGTCCGGTTCGCTGTGCAGCTCCTCCCGGAGGAATCCGACCGGCAGCCGGGCGATATTATCCAGCAGGATATGGTCGTAATCGGTGTGAAGATCCTTTTCCAGGTCGAACAGAAGATCCTCTTTGCGCTCGAAATAAGAAGCGGGCTGAGGCAGCGGATTAAAATAATTGACAAGCCGCTTTCCCAATCCTCTGCCGCCCGCCTTGGAAAAGCCGGTGAAGCGCCATCTGTTTTTCTGCCTGTCGTCGTTTGGCTCAAAGCACGCGTAAATATCGTCGTAATGCGGCGTGACCATGCCTGTGTTGAAAGCCGCGAAGCGTCCGTCGTCGCTGATGCAGACCTTGTCCTCCAGCTGAAGGCGGTAAAACGTGTATTGCAGATAGCTTCGCAGCATCAGCTTGCTGTTGGGGTCCTCCCCCTGAAAATACCACTTTTCAGGCAGCGCCATTTCCGCAAGGTCGCCGAGCACGTTGTCCCAGAAACCCATGAAGGCAAAGTTTTCAATCGCCTTGCCCGGCGTGCTGTGCTGAACGCCGATAAAGTTCAGGAACCATCCGCTCTCCCCCTCAAAGCGAGAGGGCTTGATGCCCGCCATCATCAGCTCGCCTCCGGCCGCTTTCAGGGAAAGCGGAAAGGTATAGGCGCTTTCCCTGACCGTAAACGTGCCGTTTGCCCTCGCCTCCCGGTAAGACTCCCTCATCCGGTTCAGAATTTCTTCGGACGGCGCCGCTTCCTCCCCGGTGATCAGCTTATTCAGAATGGCCAGCGTCTTATTCGGCAGAATGATCTCATTCATCGTTTCCGGCAGTTCCTGAAAAGCCGCGGAGCGTCCGGTCGAATCCGTTCCCCTTTCATGGTCCCAGGAGGGAATTCGATGAAGCGTGACCAGTGTGGCGGGGACGCCGTTGGTGACCGTATCCTGAAGCGACATGAATTCCGAAAGCTCCCGGAGCAGCTGCTTCATCTTGACAAATCCGTACGTTTCCTTCCGGTACCCTTCGTTTGTCATGACCAGGCTGATCGCCGCCATGGGCAGAGGCGTTTCCGCCGGAAATTCGTCGATCAGCAACTCATAAACGGCGCGCCTGTCCGACTCGCTAAGCGGTTTCTCCGGGGGGTGAGCTTCCGGCTTCTCTTCCTCCCGCGGCGCGGGCAACCGTTCCGCTTCCTCCGGCGCGGCTTCCCCCGCCCACTCGTGCAGCGTAACGGTATAATTCATATTCGTGCCGGTGCGGACCTGCCTGAGCGAAACGCATTCGGGCATCTCCTCCAATAGCAGGCGCATTTTCGGGTACCCGAAGTTCTCGCAGCTGATCTGATTTTCACTCAGATACCCCCCGACCAGAGCCATCAGATACGGAGTTTCGAATTCAAACCGTTTTACCAGGATGCTGTATATTTTTCTTTTCTCCGCCGTTTCCAAAATTTCCACTTCTCCCCAGATAAGCACTTATTCATACTGATTCTATTATACCGCTTTTCCCCGGTGTGAACAACCGGAGATTCGGGCGAATTCCATGCCGATTCAGTCAAGCGGCTCTAAATTTCAGCCGATGGTCGGGACGAAAAGGATATGCGCCTTCACTTTGGCACAGCAACCTTCTCCCCCCTTGGCTGAGCGCAAAAAAGCAAGCAATGAAAGAAGGCCTTCAATTCGTAGTTTTTTCTGCGAATTGAAGGCCTCAGAGGTTCTTTTGCCCATCAGTATCAATCATTCCGTTAGAGGGTTAACTGCATTTTGAATGGAAGCATCTCATAAAGCCCGCCGATATGAACGTCCGCGCCCGGAAGAACTTCTTTCCGGCCAATCTCAGTTTCGAAATATTTCTTTCACTCAGCTTTTGCCCAAGCTCAACACTTTCCCTTATGCTCATGCCGTTCTGATAGACATTGTCCTTGTTAAAGCGGATTCCCGCCAGTTTAAAAATGTTCTGAACTGCTTCAGTATGCTCATGATCTCCCAAATCGAATATTTTGTCAATTGGTTCAATTAATGCCAAAGACCTGATCCAATTGTATCCTACAGGAATTGATCAGTTTTAAGCCAGATTCGTCAACCGGTTTCCCAGAAAAGTAGTACTCGGTAATTCCGTTTCCACCGGCTTCCGTCGACAGGAAAAGCACTCTTATCAGCTGGCGGACCGTTCCCTCGTTTCCATCAACAAAATGGGGGGTATTTTGAAACAGCTTCTGAAGCTCATTTTTGAAATAATTGAAATGCGTACACCCAAGTACAACGGTTCCATACGACGGAAGATCATAGGATTGCAGCGCCTGCCGCAAATATTCACCGACCTGGGCGGAAGAAAAGATCCCTTTTTCCGCAAAGCGCACAAGTTGAGGAAGTTCAACCAGATCAACCTTTTTCCGTGAATCGACTCTTTCCACGAGATTATGCAGTTTCTTTCCTTTGATTGTTACCGGTGTTGCCATAACAAGGATTCTTTTCTTTTCCGCACCGTATAAATCGATTGCTTTTTTCACAGCGGGTTCCATCCCTATGATCGGTATGGGAAACCGCTTCCGATATGCCATTGTCAATGCGCTTGTCGCCGTATTACAAGCAATGATGATAGCATCCACGCCCTTGCGGATCATAAAATGAATAATGTCATTTACCAACAACCGGATTTCTTCCGGCGTTTTTTCTCCGTATGGGACATGCTTTTCATCCGCGTAATAAATAAAGTTTTCATTCGGTAACATCTTCTGAGCGAAATGCAATACAGACAGTCCGCCTAAACCCGAATCAAATACTCCTATCGTCATTTTTTAAGAATTCTTCTCTCTAAACTTGCCTTAAATTTCAGTTTGCCTCTCTGTCTGGATGATCAACAGGATCCACGCCCCACGCGGGGAGCAACCCACCTTAGATTTTAGTTGCCCATTCGTCCCGTGGAATGACACGATCGATTTGACTCAGAAGTTCTTTTTATGTTTTTTTACCTGTGCCAGTTCATCGCTCAGTGCTAACAAGCTGATTGTTTGTTCATCCCTTTATTTTACCACTTTTTTATTATGTGCGGTATTGCCTTAGGGAACCACTCTCCTCCATAGGCACTGCCCCTGCCCGTCTGAGCAATGATATTATAATTCTTACCATTTTCATTTGCAATATATTTGCTAATAATGAGATTGCTTTCTGTCGGAAGGGGTTCCGCTAATCAGCGCAAAATAGAGTGATAATTTTTCGATAAAAAGTTCTTGCGGTCTGCCATATGGCGACATTAAAAGATGTTGTGAAAAAAGCCGGCGTCAGCATTGCAACTGCCTTACGTGTTCTGAATAGTCCTGATAAAGCAGCAACGCATTGAGCGATGTTTTAATCGTTCTCATATACAAAAATAGAAACCATAGCCTCTTTCCTGTCCGATTGTAAACGAGTCTATTATGAGTGAAAACAATCCGTTTTTTAAAAATTAACACCGCATCTATCCCCCCGAAATCGGCATAGGCACGGGTGTTTTTTGATGCTTCAGCAAGAGGATATATCACCTTTATCGGACATTTTATTCAAAGAATATTTTATCCGCTACCTGAAAGGGCTTGACGGGGGAACCCGATCCAGAAGTTTTTATAGTACCATCACCATTGCGTCCCATATTATTGAAGGTCTTGGAGATTACAGAATGAGTGAAATTAATAAAACTGTCTTGAAAGAGTTTATCAATGGATTTACCAAGAAGACATACACCAAAGGCACAAAGACCGACTTTTACAGTCAAAGCACTATTGATAAAACATATCAGCTTCTGCGTGGAGCTATCAGAGAAGCCTCCAGCGAAGACGGCGGCAAATTACTCCGCATTGATTTCATGGCAAATATAAAGAAACCTCGATCAAATAAGCAATCTCCATTGGAACCTAAAGCCCTCACGAACGAAGAAATACAAATGATCTCTGAGATAGTCAGGGAAAATAAAATGATGAATGTGTGGGTCCATCTAATGATCTACACCGGGGTACGGCCCAGTGAGCCATTAGCTTTGCAATTTGGTGACATTGATTATGAGAATAGGACTGTTGATATTGTGCGCACCCTCAGCCAGGAAGAACACATTGACCCCGTCACAGGGAAGCGGACAAGACCCAGCACCCCCATCATCACTGATCTAAAAAATGCCCGGCCAGGACAAAGAGTGAATTTGCAAAAACGAACTTTGAAGGTCGGAAATAAGATTCTTGATATCTTAAAAGATTGGGAAAGCTATGTTTTTAATAATCCTGTCCTGATGAAAATGAAACGAGAGCATGGAACGGAAGATTATCTTTTCTGTGGTACTCACGGTCAGTTTTGGCTGTATGACGATTACAAACAGGTTTACGAACGGCTTCTGAAAAAGCAAGGATTAAGCATCTCCGAATATAACCCTTACCGGTTTCGACACAACTGCTGCACCAGGCTTTTACGGATGGGTATTAACCTGAAAGCTGTACAGCTCATCATGGGCGATAACACTGCCGATATGGTCATGCGTGTCTATGCAAATCTTGACAAAACAGACGTATTGAAAGGAAGCGAATCGTTCGCCAAAAGTATTGACACAACACTTGATATCAATCCATAGAAAACCTCGGACATTTTGTCCGAGTCAATCCGGTTATCCGATATAAGTAAATCTTTTGACACACATTCCATCACGTTCTACATTTTTATTCCACATTGATCAGGGCGCAACCAGATGACACTCTCACCATAAAGCGCCTGACAGACAACCATCGGCCCCATTTTCACGTTCCTTAGTTTTAAGTCCTCTACTTAGTATAAACATAGCACTAAACCGCTAACGCGGTGGTTTACATCGGGATAGACGCTGCTTTTTCATGAACCTACTAAGAGAGCGGCAGGTTTTCTCTATTGAAATGTTCACTCTCTGCATTCCAGTTTGCTTTCAATCCACGCACCCCGCGAGAGGTGCGACTTAACGCAATGAACCCCGACAATCACAAAAATGATTTCAATCCACGCACCCCGCGAGAGGTGCGACGACAAACTTACAACAGAATGACCGGTATGTGAGATTTCAATCCACGCACCCCGCGAGAGGTGCGACCGAACGCTGGTTACGGCAGGAACATAGCCGTGAGATTTCAATCCACGCACCCCGCGAGAGGTGCGACGTAATCATGGACGTATTAAATGGTAATGCATGAATTTCAATCCACGCACCCCGCGAGAGGTGCGACCGGATGATCTCTTCGGGGTGGTTGATAAATTCGCATTTCAATCCACGCACCCCGCGAGAGGTGCGACCAGTCTTGAATATTTCCTTGCTTAATTTCTGTAAATTTCAATCCACGCACCCCGCGAGAGGTGCGACTGCTCCGGATTGTCGTAAATTGTGCATTGGCTCATTTCAATCCACGCACCCCGCGAGAGGTGCGACTAAAAATCCGTCCGCAGCATTAAGCGATTCAGAGATTTCAATCCACGCACCCCGCGAGAGGTGCGACCAGCGCACATACCGAACGTGTGATAGAGCTGGTCCGATTTCAATCCACGCACCCCGCGAGAGGTGCGACGGCCTTTGCCGGTCACTTTTGGCGTTTTGGTGACATTTCAATCCACGCACCCCGCGAGAGGTGCGACCGTTTCCACGCAAGACTTGTTCGCTTCCCTTGCAATTTCAATCCACGCACCCCGCGAGAGGTGCGACGAGCGCCAAACGTTACGAAAGGCGGGATATCTATATTTCAATCCACGCACCCCGCGAGAGGTGCGACAAATCCATTATTGTCACTCCGTAAAGACTAAATCATTTCAATCCACGCACCCCGCGAGAGGTGCGACCCCAGAATTCCCGCGCCGGAGATTTCCTCGCTCGAATTTCAATCCACGCACCCCGCGAGAGGTGCGACTGGCTCGGTTGCGGCCTTTCCGTCGTTCTGCACATTTCAATCCACGCACCCCGCGAGAGGTGCGACAGGTGCGCAGTTCCGTCGTGTCAGTATCGGTCCAATTTCAATCCACGCACCCCGCGAGAGGTGCGACTCTATATATTGTGCATATGGAGTCGCATTCCGCATACGGGGCGGACAACAATAACAAGTAATCGATCTGCTGTGAAGATTCCTTTATGGAGACGGACAAAATTTAATCCGCGAACCGCACGGTATTTTGCAGTCACCGCACGTTCGCGCTCAGAAAATCAACACCCCCTCGCTGTCATATCCCGGTTTCACACCGATATGCTCAACGTGTTTTTTCCAGTTATCCCCCAAATAATAAAAACGCAAGCTGTCCTTATCAGGGTCAATCAGCTTGATAAGACGGTCTTTCATCTGTAAAAATTTCCCGTAGTCGAGATTTACCTCAAACACCGAATTTTGTACTCTTTGACCGTAATTGACACATTCTTTTGCGACCTTTCGCAGCCGTGTTTTGCCTTTTTCAGAAGTGATGTTCACGTCATAGGCGACAATGACAAACATATTTTACCCCCAGACAAGATTCGGATAAGTCTCGATTTCACCCCGAATGTATTTGGCCAGCAGATTTGCCTGAACATAGGGAAACAGACCGATCGGCGCTTTTTCTTTCGTGAATGGATGTTTCACACATTCGTTCTTTTTGTTCTGCCATGCGGTAATGACTTTCTTTCGGCCGTCATCATTGAGCCATACTGCTCCGCTGACCTGCTTGTCAAAATCACTTTTTTGCACGATTTTCAGATTGACCATCGTAAGGACCAAACGCTCAACCAATGCCCGGAATTCCTCCATGATATCGCACGCGAGGGAGGCCCTTCCCGGGCGCAGTGTATGAAACAGGCCGATATAAGGGTCGAGGCCGACACATTCGAGAGCAGACGCGATATCATTGGTGCAGATCGTATAAAGAAAGGAAAGCATGGTGTTGGTTAAATCAAGAGGCGGGCGCTTTGTTCTTCCGGAAAGTGAGAAATCCTCTTTTTGCTGGGTAAACAGCGAGTCGAACACGTCAAAATACGCCTTGGCGCTCTGGCCCTCAATCCCCCTTAATGCTTCCGTATCCTTTTCCTGAAGCAGCTTTTTCTGATTCTCTGTAAGCAGATCAATACAGTGGGACAGCTTGCCGCCGGTGTCAGTTTGCGGATAATCGCGGCGCGAACGCATGAGTAAATTGCGTGTGTTTTTCAGCTTTGCGGTGATCAGATTTTGGATCAGTTCCGTTTGTCTTTCCGGATCGAAGAACGTCTCCATTTGCTGTTTGCGCAGAAAGACATTGCCTTTCATCTGCCCGGTTACTCTGGCAAGGAACCTTCCGCCGGGAGAGATAAAGCACAGTCCGATCCGTTCTTCTGCGCATTTGCCCATCAGCGCCGGACTGCAGCCGGGGTAGTTCATACAGACAACGCTTTCAATATTGGAAAGCGGCAGTCTTGCGGCCTCTTTCCCATCTAACAGCATCACAATATTTTCCCCGTCCAGGCTGAGGTAGGCCTCCTGATGGGTGATATACAGCGTGTTAAGCAGTTTTCGCATGACGGCGCTTCTCCCCCTTTGGCATGCAAATATCCTTTAAGGAGCATCCGCTGCAGTACTGGCCGTCCCGGATAGGAGGAATGACACAGGCTTCGCGCAGCGCTTTCATTTCCGAGAGGGTCGATTTTAAAAATGCGTAATCATCCTCGCAAAAATCAACCCGTATTCTTTTTCGGGTATCCGCGTAATAAAAGAAGGTTTTACAGTCTGTTTTGAAAATACCGTCCGCACAGATTTTCTGTGCCAGAAGTTGCATCGCGTCCTCACGCCGAAAATCACCGGCTTTGGGAGAACGCACCTTGTATTCGACAATGGTAAGCTCAAAGCGCTCGCCGTATTTCCCGATCAAGCATCCTGACGGAGAGCGGCGAAGTTCAAGGCAGTCAATCACGCCGAACAGCCCCCAGTCGTCGTTGTATACCCTGACCGACCGTTCCACGATTGCGCTGCGGGCCGAACCGCATTTGCCGGCGTCCACGTTTTCGTGTATCAGATTACCCTTGCAGACAAACACATTTTCGGCCCAGCTGCAATCGGTCTCGATCAGTCCCCACCGGTGCGGGCAGTAGAGGTACTGCTGAACCGACCGGATATCTGTCAACGTGTCAGAACTTTTCAATGATCTCTACCCCTTCGGGCATTGCCTTGTCAACCGTAATGCTGTAATCGCTGAATTTGCGGGGAATCTCCACTCCGCTTTTCTTTTCGATCGCTATTTTGTCGAACAGAAGATGGGAAGGAGCATTGCCGAGGGCCGAATCGTGCTTGAAGACATACAGCTTCCGCATGCAAAGCTTGCCCCGCGCCGCGCTGTGGTCGATTTCAAACATGTTTTCGATGCTCTGCCAAAGCAGCGCAAGGTCGTCTTCACTGAACCCTGTTTTGTTGGCAAGCAGCGCGGAAACATATCCCTCCGCCCGGTAAAGGCCGTAGGGGATAAAGTTCTTTTTTCCCATGGTATTTCCCTTTTCGGACTGGTCGGATTCTGTGGTAAGTGCCTGACGGGTAATGGTGATTTCCTGCGGAAGCACCGGGTCAATACTGCGCGCAAAGTTGATCTGAACCGGCCCGCGAACAATGCCGCACGGGTCGTCGCCTGTGCTCATAACGGCGCCAAAGGTACGCACGTCAAAATAATTTCTGCAGATGTGATCCCGAGCCTGTGCTACCACGTTCTGGTCTTTGCCCTTCTGTTTCGTTTTGAGATTGCAGGCATCGTATGCTTCAGTAAACTTTGTGTTCAGGGCCCGGTCGTTTTTAATGAGAATATTGTAACCGGGCTTTCCCTCCTGCGTGGCCTCGACATAGTTGCGGATTTTACGTTTGAGGCAGACGTCGGTCACAATGCCGATGCTTGTTTCGGCGTCGACGCGGGGCATATTGCCCGCGTCGGGATCTCCGTTGGGGTTGCCGTTCTCCACGTCAAAAAGCATGACGAACTCGTACCGGTTATGCAGGCTCATTGTCTTTCTCTCCTTCGCTTTTCTTTGCAAATATTTTTTCTTTTTGCTGGTAATATCCAAGGATAAACATCCCCTGCTTTTCCATGTTCATGGCCTTGGGGAAAGAGTCGCCGAGATTGCTTACAATTTCCTGAACGATTTGATCAAAGAAAATTGCATTGCCTCTGTCTAGTTTTCCGAAATGGCTCTGAGAAAGTTTCAGTAAGCGGGGGAAAACAAGATACGGCGTACTGCAGGCCGAGGAAAAAAACCTGTCCTTAATCGTGGTGTTGATCCCCGGAAGCGCCTTTTGCTGAATCATTTCCAGAACGGCAAAGAGTCTGCCGCAGTTGTAGGCGCCGTCCGTGTTCTGCGTGTTTAACATCGTTAATTCGCTCCTTTTTATAAGATCCATGCGTGTCAGGCACGCCTTGATGATCCGCACGCGGTCGCGGCTGACCGCGTAAAACTTTTTCACCGCGTCGTCCTGATCTGTTTTTGCCCGGCGCACCGCCGTTTCGAGCATAAAACGGGGATATGGGGAGCCGCGGAGGATGCTTTGCAGGATTTTCGTCGAAAGGTCGGGCGGCAGCGGGTCCTTCGAGGCAATCGGCGATTTCAGCGCTTTCCCTATGAGCCAGATCGGCATCTGTTTATCCTCCGGGGAAAGCTGCATATCCCTGTGATGCAGATGAATCCGGTCCATCATCGTTCCAAAGGAATTGTGTTCGAATATCTTGACGGCCAGACGGCTGCTGTTTGGCTTCACGCCGAGAATGTAAAACTCCGTGCCCTGATCGACCCCGAAGCCTTTCCAGTCGGCTTCCTTGCCCTGTGAAAGCTGACTGAAAATGGAGGCGAGTGCCTGCTCTTTTGCCTGACGTTCGTTCCGCTCCGCTTCGGATGGGTCTTCCGCCGGCAAAGAGAAAAAACCAACCCCGGTGTTGAACGCCTGCAGATACGGTTTTTCGGATTCCGCCGTCATAGCCCAGGAAAGGAGCGTCATACCGTCAAGCGTCTGTTTGTAATCCGGTACGGAGGTGAGATAATTGAACGCCTTGGTGTACTTTTCCATCATCTCCTGTGACACGGAACTGTTATAGGATTCCCTGCGGCCATAAGACCAGAAAGCAGGCGATTTTAGGCAAACAATGTTCACGCCGGTGGCAAGCCCGCCGGGGATCCCCGTGAGATTGTCGTGAATGCGGGCAATCTGGCCATACTTTCCGCTGATGCTGCACTGCCCCGTCACCGCGTCGGCCGGGATGGGCCTGTTCCGCCAGTCGTTTTCCCACTTCTCTTTTACCTGCGCGTCACGACTGAGCGGCCTTTGTGCAGCCGGGTCTTCCTGAGACGTAATAACGAATTTCGCACCGCCGTATTTTTTGCCCAGTGCCGTAAGGAACGGATTGTCAAGCTCGTTTTCCGGGTTCCAGTTTTGCAGGAAGTTTTTATATGCATTGATGACCGGAGAGCTTAATCCCTCAAGAAACGAAAGATTTTTCTCCTTGCATTTTGCAAAGGCGAGCAGGGAGTTCCTCGTCGCCGAGAGCTTATCATCCTGCTTGTCCCACTCAATGCCAAAAAGGTATTTTTCACGGTGGTCGATGGTTTCAGCCGCGATTCCGGGCACCGAGTTCCGAAAGGGGAAAAACTCGTCCCGCGGGACTTCCTTCTCTTTTTTTCCGTTAAGCACAGTTTTTGTGTACGGCAAAATCTCTTTCAGGGTTCCGTTGGAATTTAACACCAAATTATAATTCACGCCGACTTTGCTGTAACCGTCCGGCACAAGGCCGCTGTCCTTCTGCCGGCACAGACAGTCGTAATACTCGCTGAGCGCCCTTAACATAGTAGCCCCCCGGCATATTTCGCCACATCGATAACCCCGTTTATCATATGAGGGCGGTAAAAGCGCGGTTCAGCGGAATCCAGACTTTTGCCGTCTTTATCTTTTTTATACTGAAGATCGTAAAGCATATACCCGAGGTCAACGTCGCCCGTGACCGGGCTTTGCGGGATTTCATCGGTCAATGTGACCCGCGCGGGAAATTCTCTGCAGCCGAGGCACGGCTGGGCGAAATGCTGTCCTTTGCGGAGCCGCCGCAGCAGAATGTTGTAGCACTTTTCCGGCGTCTGATTTTCTTCTTTTTCGTCCGTCAGCTCAAAGTGTGCCTCAACGCCGTAAAGGACATTTTTCAGCAGAAGGCTCGCCCGCTGGCTGATGCATTCCTTCGTATAAATGCTGATGTCGTCTGCCATGCCGTCCATCTGCTTTTTCACAGCGGATGAAAGCAGCTTTTCGCTGACCTCGTTTCGCCTGATGTTGACGAACTGTACGGGCCTCAGCACATAGATCGTGTCAATGATGTATTTCATACCAGGGTGCCAGTAGATATTGGAAATTAGTCCGGTCAAAGCGCTCGGCGTCGGCACATCGTAGGAAACTCGTTCCACTTTCATCTCGGGCCTGCTGAAAAGCGCGTAGTCGCCTTCGATGAGAATCTTGATTCCGTAACCCATTGGAAACCTCCTTAATCTTTCTTGTGGCAAGATAATTTCACCAGATATTGGCTTCATTGTTTTCAAACAGAATTCCGGTTTCTCTACTGTAATACCGCTCGCAGCCAAGGTAGCGGACTCCTTTTTCGTCACAGACAGCGCCGGCCTTGGTCAGTTTCTCAAATTCGTATGGGCGCAGCGAAATTGAATACTTCTGGAGCCGCCTCACGGCGGCCATCCCGCCGTAGGCGGCAGCTTTCAGCAGCGGCATAACCGTCTCCCTGTTTTCTTCGGTAACGATCACGAGCGGCTGCGTGTTTTCGTCAATCAGGCGAAAATCGCGGGCATATCGGGCGTAATTGAATCCGAATCCGTCAATGCCGCAGGAAGCGGGGGAGAACGCCGCTTTGAAATCCATCGATTTTCTGCTGTCAAGCGTATAGGCATAAAGCCGGTTAAAGTAAAACTCGACTGCTTCTGGAGAAGCGACATCGTCATATCTTTGAAACACTTCGCGGCAGAACGATTGCTTAATCACAAATTCATTGCTTTGGGGCCGCAAGTCTTCCTCCTCAAACTCAAAGGCATAAGTTTTGCAGTCCCGCTTTTTGCCCTCACGGTTACAGCGCCCGGCAGTTTGGAGCAGATTGTCAAGCCCTGCAAGTTCGCGGAAAACAAGGTCGAAATCCAAATCTACGCCGGCTTCGATGAGCGATGTGGAGACCAGGCAGAAATGTTCGCGATTTACAAGGGAATTCCTCACTTCGGCGATGACCCTGCTGCGGTCGTCGTGGGTCATGTAAGTCGAGAGATGATATTTTTTCCCCGGCAGCAGCTGATAAATCCTTCTTGCGGCCTTGCGGGAGTTGACAACGATGAGCGAATTTTCAGCCTCCGCCGCGAGACCTGCCAGCTTTTCCGACGAGCGCCGTCCAAGAGATTCGATTTTGCAGCGGTCAAAGATAGGAAAACTGCTTTTATCTTCCGTCAGGTCGAGGGATTTTACGCCGCCGCAGCCGAATTCACGCATCCATGTGTGAAAATCGGGCATGGTGGCCGTCATGAAGACCGCTTCACAGTGATATCTCTGGGTCAGAATTCGAACAGCTTCCAGACACGGTTGAAAAAACAGGCTGGGGAACATATGTGCTTCGTCGAACACAATGACGCTGTCGGCAATGTTGTGCAGTTTGCGAAGCTCACTGCTCCTATTGCCATAAACCGATTCAAAGAACTGCACGTTGGTTGTCACAATGATGGATGCGTCCCAGTTTTCAGCCGTTCGTTTGAGTCTTTTGCGCATATCGGCGTCTTTAACTGATTCGTAATCAAAATTGCAGTGGTGTTCCAAAATGGTTTCGGCTCCAAAGATGTCTTTGAACACCTTCGCATTCTGTTCAATGATGCTTGTGTAAGGAATCACATAAATAATGTGCTTTTTATGAGACCGAACTGCTCTTTCGAGCGCGAACTGCATGCTGGTGAGCGTCTTGCCGCTTCCCGTGGGCATATGAATCAGATAAATGTCGGCCTTTTCATCCGCGTGTGACATAACCTGACTGCGCAGAGCTTCACGGGCTCGTTTGACGGGAGTATCCGTCTGAAACTGCGAGATATGCTGATTAATCAGATCGCAGCACGCCATAAAGTCTGCATGAATCCCCCGTTCCTTTCGGCCGCTGCAGAATTCCTCAGTGTCAAGATAATCGGCATCGGTCAGACAGGAAAACATCATCCGCGTCCAAAAGGCGTATTCTTTTTTAATATCCTCCGCGCTGCTGCCGTTCACGCAAACGGCATCCTTCGCGGGGAAGGCGTTGATTTCAGTTAGTGCAAGCTCGTCTTTGCAGGTGGTAAAATCCTGCTGTTCTCTTTTAATGCGTCCGAGAAGTGTGGGTTCGTCTTCCGAATCGGTCCGGTTGCCCACATCCGGCAGACCGCTGTGGTGCCCGGCAATGCAATATGCCCCCGATTCCGGCCACTTCATTTCAAGCCATCGTTTTGCTCCGGCAATCGAGTGCTCCACAGACAGCTTTTCACCGTGCAGACGGCGCTGAAAATCGGCCTGGTATTTTCCCGCATCGTGCAGCAGTCCGAGATCTTCGGCATATTCATTCGTGCACCATGCCGCAGAAAATTTCTTTACAAGCTTTGCGACGTTTTCGGAATGTACTTTAATGGTCTGCCACTTTTCCTCGTTTTCCCCTTCAAGGGTATGTGCATAGTAAACCGGACGTTCCATAGTTACCTCCCATATGAAAAGCCATAATTTCCATTATGTAAGTACTTGGCAGAACATTATATAGCCCATCTCTATCAGCAATCGAGCTTCCCATTTTTGCTAAAATACGTCATTGCCGGGCTCCTGGGCAACAGCCCTAACCTTGTCCAGCAAATACTTTCTTCCACCATTATATTCTCACAAAACAGTAAATTCAACGAAATATGCCAATAAAAACACAAAAACGGACGCCTCCGGCTTTTATCCCGGAAGCGTCCGTTACTCTTTTCTATTCGTCTTTACACCGGGATTCTTGCCAGCTCCGGCGGCACCCGGTTCAGCAGTTCCATTTCGCGATCTGGTTTTTCGTCAGGATAATGCCGTGCCGCTGCTCAACGTCGCCGCCGACCGCGACCGGCTTTTCCCTGATCTCCGGCCGGTGCAGGCATTCCACGGAGGCATAAAAGCTATTGCAGTCGCTGTGAAGAATGACCCGTTCCAAATTCTCATTTCCAAACACGTGTTCTTACATTAGCATAGAACATGTGTCCTTAAATATCAATGGAAATTTAAGAAAAAAACTCGGACAAAATGTCCGAGTTAAACACTAATGTCTCATCTTTTTAAATAATAGATTTTGTTTTCCATTTTGCAGATATTGTTCATACAAATTATAATTACCCGCTCGTTTATTGTTGTAAGCGTTAACCATCCAAGTTAATGCCTTAAAATTTCTATAACGCAAACGCATAAAGAAAGTCATTATGCTTTATAAAAATTCTTAACAAAGGTTAAGTGGAAATATATTGCATTTTATGGGCCCAAGTGATATAATAATAGGAGAAAATAAAATAACCCTATCAACAGCTTACATTAGCTGTAAAGAATCTACTAAATTCTTTACACTAATCAAAACGTAAAAACACGTTACGTTCCGAAGACTAATTAGCCATCAACAGGGTTGGTTTTCTGTGTTACATTAATGGTAGCATGGTAATCATATACTTGTCAAGAGTCTTGAGCGTAACAGTTTCTTCCAGACTGCGTTCAGGCTCTTGCTTTTTTATTGCCTTTTTTACAAAAGCAAGATCGTGGACGTACCAGTTCACGATTTCCACAACGACCGTTGTGTACCTCTTGTTTCTGACCTTAAAAAGCCAGTTGCGCGAGGTTGGCGCACTTTGACAAATAAGTCAAGTCCAACATTGAGGCCCAAACTCAATGTTCGAATTTACCTACTTGACTTCACGCTTGCGGTACAGATACCAATATGCTGCTTCTGCGATGATTCATAATTAAGAGGAGCAACTCAGCATATCGAGAAAACATGGAAAGATGCACGGGGTAATACGCCGGAGAAGTCCGTAACGGTTAATCGGTGTACCATTGGAACGGGTACCGACAAACAAGCGTCCGTAGTTTAGCAATTTATCATAAAATCAAATGCTTAAAAACCTAAACACTTGATTTTATGATAACAAGGGCAAAATGATGTTCACTTTGCCCCAGTACCATATTTGGCGCGCCCGAAGGGATTCGAACCCCTGACCTTCTGATTCGTAGTCAGACACTCTATCCAGCTGAGCTACGAGCGCATTTTGAAAGCTGCCCTTTTGGACAGCTTTATTATTATAATAGATTCGGTGAAAAAAGTCAAGCCTTTTCGGGTGCTTTTTTCATTGCCGGTTTAATCCGCGTCGGACGGCGGCGCGCAGAGACAAAATCCCCAGGAGGCAAGTGCCAGAGATAAAATTGATACCAGTATGATCAGGTAGTGCAGCCCCGTCAGCATGACGGTATCCACCATCTTTCGCTTTGCCGCGCTGAAAAAGCATGCCGCCGCCAGCATGTAAAACGCGCTGAGACCCGCCGCCGTACCGTAATTGTAACGCGTTTTCAGGAAAATCAGCAGCAGAATGGTTAAAACCGGAAGCAGGCACGAAAGCAGCAGGTAAACCAGAGCGTCGTTTGCAAACCCCATGCCGGCGTAGCGCGAAATCATACTGAAAACGCTCAGAGACTTGGCGCCATCGGAACCTGCGGTGTCGGCTGCCCTTCCGACGGGCAGAAACTGCATCCCGATCAGTAGCAGCTGCATTGCGATCAGTAGGATTTTCACCTGTCTTTTCAGCATTTGATCCGACCTCCTTTTTGAAAAAGAATTCCCCTGCGCGTAGACGCGCAGGGGAAACTGAAAACTTTAGAAGCGGGAATCAGGCTTTCGCCCTTTTCTCCTTTATGGCAGCCTGCGCAGCCGCCAAACGCGCGATCGGCACGCGGAACGGCGAGCAGGAAACGTAATTGAGACCCGCGAAATGGCAGAACTCCACGGAAGACGGATCGCCGCCGTGTTCGCCGCAGATGCCAAGGTGGATATCCGGGCGGGTGGCGCGGCCGTCGGCCACCGCCATCTTGATCAGCTTGCCGACGCCCACCTGGTCAAGGTGCGCGAACGGATCGGATTCATAGATCTTGTTCTCGTAGTAGGAATCGAGGAACTTGCCGGCATCGTCGCGGCTGAATCCGAAGGTCATCTGGGTCAGGTCGTTGGTACCGAAGCTGAAGAACTCGGCTTCCTTGGCGATATCGCCCGCGGTCAGAGCGGCGCGCGGAATCTCGATCATGGTGCCGACCTGATAGTTCAGATCCACGCCGGCTTCCTTGATGATCCTGTCGGCTGTGGAGGTTACGATGTCTTTCACAAATTTGAGCTCCTTGATTTCGCCGACCAGCGGAATCATGATGTTCGGCTCGGTTTTGAATTCCGGATGCTTTTTGTTCACGTTGATTGCCGCATTGATCACAGCGGTGGTCTGCATCTCCGCGATTTCCGGATAGGAAACGGACAGACGGCATCCGCGGTGGCCCATCATCGGGTTGAATTCATGCAGGCTGGAGATGACGTTCTTGAGCTCTTCGACGGTGATTTTCAGTTCGCCGGCGATTTCTTTGATATCCTCTTCCTTGGTCGGCAGGAATTCATGCAGCGGCGGATCGAGGTAACGGATAATGACCGGGCGGCCCTCCATGACCTCGTACAGGCCCTCAAAATCGCCCTGCTGGTACGGCAGGAGCTTTGCAAGAGCCACCTTGCGTTCCTCAACCGTCTTCGCGACGATCATCTCACGCATGGCCTTGATGCGCTCGCCTTCAAAGAACATGTGCTCCGTGCGGCACAGGCCGATGCCTTCCGCGCCGAACTCACGGGCCTGCTTCGCATCGCGCGGAGTGTCGGCATTGGTGTAAACCTGCAGCTTGCGGGCTTTGTCGGCCCAGGCCATAAAGCGGCCGAAGTTGCCGGAAATGGACGCCGGAACGGTCGGAATCGCGGTGTCGTACACCTTGCCGGTCGAACCGTCGATGGAGATATAGTCGCCTTCCTTTACGGTCTTGCCGGCGAGAGTAAACTGCTTCTTGTCGTAGTCGACGGTGATTTCGCCGCAGCCGGAGACACAGCAGGTGCCCATGCCGCGCGCGACAACCGCCGCGTGGGAGGTCATGCCGCCGCGTACGGTCAGGATGCCCTGCGCAACCGCCATGCCTTCAATATCCTCCGGAGAGGTTTCCAGGCGGACCAGGATGACTTTTTCACCCTTCGTAGCCCATTCCTTGGCGTCTTCCGCGGAGAAGACAACCTTGCCGCAGGCAGCTCCCGGAGACGCCGCGAGGCCGTGTCCGATTTCTTTCGATTTTTTCAGTACTTCCGCGTCAAACTGAGGATGCAGAAGCGCGTCAAGCTGCTTGGGCTCCACGCGGAAAACAGCCTCTTCCTCGTTGATCATGCCCTCATCCACAAGGTCGCACGCAACTTTCAGAGCAGCGGCGGCGGTACGCTTGCCGTTGCGGGTCTGCAGCATGAACAGGTGGCCGTCCTCGATAGTGAACTCCATGTCCTGCATATCCTTGAAATGGTTTTCAAGGCGTGTTGCAATCTCAACGAACTGATCGTACACCTGCGGCATCTGGTCCTTCAAATGGCTGATCGGGGACGGTGTGCGGACGCCCGCGACGACGTCTTCGCCCTGCGCGTTGATCAGGTATTCGCCGAACAGCGCCTTTTCGCCGGTAGCCGGGTTGCGGGTAAACGCAACGCCCGTACCGGAGTTATCGCCGGAGTTGCCGAACGCCATCTGCTGAACATTGACGGCGGTGCCCCACTCATACGGAATTTCGTTCATCTTGCGGTAAACGTTCGCGCGGGGGTTGTCCCAGGAACGGAAAACAGCCTTAACAGCCTCGATCAGCTGTTCCTTCGGGTCCTGCGGGAACGGCTTGTGCTCGTTGTCCTCGTAAATCTTCTTGAAAACTGCGACCAGCTGTTTCAGGTCTTCGGCGGTCAGGTCCACGTCGTTCTTAACGCCCTTTTCCGCCTTCATTTTATCGATCTCTTCTTCAAACAGGCTCTTGGAAACGCCCATGACAACGTCCGCGAACATCTGAACAAAACGGCGGTAGCTGTCGTAAGCAAAACGTGCGTTGTTTGTCTTTCTCGCCAGACCCTCAACGGATTCGTCGTTGAGGCCCAGGTTCAGGATCGTGTCCATCATGCCTGGCATGGACTGGCGCGCGCCGGAACGGACGGATACCAGCAGCGGGTTGCTGATGTCGCCGAAGGTTTTCCCTGTGATTTTCTCCAGGCCCTTCATATGCTCAAAAATATCCTTCTCGATATCCGCGTTGATCTGGCGGCCGTCTTTGTAGTACTGGGTACAGGCGTCGGTCGTGATGGTAAAGCCCTGCGGAACCGGCATCCCGGCTGCGGTCATTTCCGCCAGACCCGCGCCCTTGCCGCCCAGGGTATTCTTCATCGTGGTCATGTCGCCGTGAAAAGCTTCACTGCCCTCGGAGAAATAATAAAGGAATTTATTGCTCATTAAACTACCTCCTGAAAAAAGATTTTTATAATAATGTATTGAACATTCGCGGACGATCGCAAATCGCTCAACCTGTATTATACCAAATGCGGGAATCAAATGCTATAACTTTTTCCAAATCACAAACATTATTTTTTCCCTGATTTCACAGAAAATTCCAGCCGGATCAACTTCGCGTCATTCCAGCAATCGTCCCGCATAAACAGCGTTTTCACGCGGAACAAGAATGACATAATAATCCTTGATTCGGGGGCCTCCCCGGGTTAGTCCCAGTCTTTTGCAACCCAAAAAATTCATGGAAAACCGGCGCGAATTCTTCCTGGTTTTCGCCTTGAATTTTACGCCGGAGTTTTGTAGAAGAGTCTGCTTTCTAAGGTACTCCCCGTAATCCGTTCCAAGGTAGACCTCGACCCAGTCCGCATGAAAAAACCTCATGGAAAATCCCCTTTCCAACAAGCGCTGCCTGAGCTTCATCATGCCGATGACCCCATAGTTTTCCATTCTTTAATTCCTTTTTTCCATTCTATTCCATATTATGGCACAAGTCAATCGATTTTTAACAGATCATTGTACAAAATTTAACAGATGCACGGAAATGGCTTGAAAAAAAAATTGAATATGAGATAATAGAAGCGAAGAAATTCGGTACACATGAATACGCAAACCCCAAGATACGGAGGAATCAGCATGCCACAGGAAAATTGCGCCGTGATTCTTGCCGCGGGAGAGGGAAAACGGATGAAGCGGGAGTGCCCCAAGGCTCTCGCGCCCGTCCTGTTCAAGCCGATGCTGGAATGGGTTCTCGATTCCGTAAAGGCGGCTGGAATCGGGCGCCTGTGTGTTGTCACCGGGCACCTGCACGAACAGGTGGAGCAATATTTGTCGGAATACGACCCCGGCCTTCGCACCGTTTATCAGCCGCAGCGCAGGGGCACCGGGCACGCCGTGATGATGGCGGCCGATTTTTTGCGCTCAAATGAAGGCGGCAGCGTTCTGGTCCTGAACGGGGATTCCCCGTTTGTCAGCTCGAAAGAAATTCAGAACGCCTACGAAATCCACTGTGAAAACGAAAACGCCGTTACGGTGATTTCGGCGGAGCTGCCCGACCCCGCGGGTTACGGGCGCATTGTGCGCGACCCGCAGACCGGCAGACTTGCCGCCATTGTGGAACAAAAAGACGCTTCCCCCGAAGTGCAAAAGATTCAGGAGATCAATTCCGGGGCATACTGGTTTCAAACAAAGGCCCTGCTGGGAATTCTCTCGGAAATCAGGAACGACAACGCCCAGGGGGAATACTATTTGACGGACGCCGTGCGGCTCCTGATTGAACGGGACGCGGAGGCGGACGCCTGCAAAGCCGGCAGCGCACAGGCGGTGCTGGGCGCCAACGACTGCCTTCAGCTTGCCGAGCTGAACCGCATCGCGCGCGAAAAGATCCTGACCGCCCACCTTCTGGAGGGCACCGATATTCCCTGCAGCGACGGAGTTATCGTCGGGCCGGACGTCTCCATCGGCCGCAACGTCAGCATTCTGCCGGGAACCATCCTGCGCGGCAGGACCTCTGTGGGGGCGGGCTGCGTCGTCGGGCCGAACACCGTTCTGACCGACTGCGCGGTCGGCGAGGGCACGGTTCTCAATTCGGTACAGTGCAGCGGGTGCACCATTCAACCTGGGCAAACCGTTGCTCCATATACATTCATGACCAATCAGGCAAAGACAGACAAAAATTAGGGGGATAAACACAAATGAGTTTTCATGGGAAAGACATCAAAATCTTCGCCGCCAGCGCGAGCCAGGAAACGGCTAAAAAGATCGCCAAATGCCTCGGGCTTCCTCTGGGCAGAAGCGACGTCGGCACATTCAGCGACGGCGAAATTTCGGTTTCTCTCTACGATTCGGTCCGCGGCTCCGACTGCTTCATCGTGCAGTCCACCTGCGCTCCCGTCAACAGTAACCTGATGGAGCTGCTTATCATGATCGACGCCATGAAGCGCGCTTCCGCCGCCAGAATCACCGCCGTCATGCCGTACTTCGGCTACGCCCGCCAGGACCGCAAGGCAAAGGCGCACGACCCCATCACGGCAAAGCTCTGCGCCGACCTCCTGACCACGGCCGGCGCGAACCGCGTTCTGACCATGGACCTGCACGCGTCGCAGATTCAGGGCTTCTTCAACATTCCGGTCGACCATCTGCTCGGGGTGCCGCTTCTCGCTTCCCACATGAAGGAACTGATTGCCGGGCACGCCGACGAATACGTCGTGGTATCCCCCGACCTCGGCTCCGTCACGCGGGCGCGCAACTTCGCCGACCGTCTCGGCGTGCCGCTCGCCATTGTGGACAAACGCCGCCAGAAGGCCAACGTCTGCGAAGTGATGAACATCATCGGCAGCGTAAAGGGAAAAAAGATCATTCTGGTGGACGACATGATCGACACCGCCGGAACCCTCTGCAACGCCGCGCAGGCCATTATGGACAACGGCGCGACCCAGGTGACCGCCTGTGCGACCCACGGCGTTCTGTCCGGCCCGGCGATCGAGCGGATTCAGAACAGCCCGATCAAAAACGTCTTCCTGCTCAGCACCGTTCCGATCCCGGAGGAAAAAATGCTGCCGAACATGACGGTGTTCTCCGTCGCCCCGCTGTTTGCGGAAGCGATCGACCGCATTTACGAAGACAAACCGGTTTCCCCCATGTTTGTCTGATTCCGGCAGGAATAACAGCTTACGATACAGGGCATCGCGCCCGGGCGCCACACCCGGGAAGCGGAACAAAAGGCGGGGCGGATCATCCGTCCCGCCCGTTTCCGCATTCTTTTCAAGGGAGAATTTTATGCTGAACAACCTGTTGCACCTCCGCCCGCAGCCGGCGGGACCGGTCGAATACCTGGTCGTGGGTTTGGGCAACCCGGGCTCCAAATACGACGGGACGCGCCATAACGCGGGGTTCATGGCCGTCGACTACATCGCCGAACAGGCCGGGGTAAAAATCGACCGGCTGAAATTTAAGGGCCTCTGCGCGCCGGCGCGGATCGGCGGAAAAAACGTGCTGCTTTTAAAGCCCGGCACCTATATGAACCTGAGCGGGCAGAGCGTGGTGGAAGCGATGAACTTCTATCATATCCCGCCCGAACACGTCATCGTGCTTTTTGACGACATCAGCTTTCCGCCCGGAAAACTCCGCATTCGCATGAAAGGGAGCGACGGCGGTCAGAACGGGATGAAAAACATCATCTACCTTTCCGGCAGCGACCGCTTTCCGCGCATCAAGCTCGGCACGGGCGACCGCCCGGACCGGCGGTGGGACCTCGCGGACTGGGTTCTCTCCCGCTTTTCGCCGGACGACCTCAAGCGGTTTCAGGAGGCCGCCGCCCACGCGAACGACGCCGTCGCGCTGATGGTGCAGGGCAAAGCCGCCGAGGCCATGAATCTGTATAACGGCTGAGGCCGAAAGGAAGTCCTTCCGGACCATTGTCGGCCTGATTCTCGCCTGCTGTTGAAGGTTCTCGGCGTCATCGCCCCGATCCTTTTCATCCGGAACCTGCTGCGAAAGAACTGAAAAAGCGGCTGCCCTGATCACACCTTCATATTCAACAAGGGGATTTTCATGAAATTTCTGACAAACGCGATCCGAGGGCTCAAGGAATTTTCAGACCTGGAAGCCGCCGTTGACAGCCGGATGCTGCCCGCCGCGGTGACCGGGGTTTCCGGGGTCCACAAAGCAAACATCATCTATTCGCTCTGCGCGGACCGGCGGCGCAGGGCTTTTGTCGTCGCCGGAGACGAGGCGGAGGCGCAGCGCCTGTGCGCCGACCTGACGGCGATGGGCCTGAGGCCCCTGTTCTACCCGGCGCGCGACTTTTCGTTCCACGACGCGGAGGGCAGCTCCCACGAATACGAGCATCAGCGGCTTCAGGTTTTGGAGCGCCTGATTTCAGGCACCTGCGACGCGGTTGTCTGCTGCATTGACGCCGCCCTTCAGCTCACCATTCCGCCCGCCGAGCTCAGGCGCCGCACCGTCACGCTGGAAACGGGCAAAAGCGTTCCGATGGAGCGGGTGCTCAGCGTCCTCGCCGCCTGCGGGTACGAGCGCGCCGCCCAGATTGAAGGCGCGGGGCAGTTCGCCGCGCGGGGCGGAATCCTCGATTTTTATCCGCCGGGCGGCGAAGCGCCGGTCCGCGCGGAATTTTTCGGGGAGGAGGTCGACTCTCTCTCTCTGTTCGACCCCGTCTCCCAGCGGCGGACGGAATCCATCCCCTCGGCGACCATCGAACCCGCCGCGGAAGCGCTGATCGAGCATCCGCAGATTCTGGCCGAACAGCTCCGTCACCTTGCGGCGGAGCTGAGGGGCAAGGCTGCGCCGGCGGCAAAGGCCGTTTTAAACGAACAGGCAGACAAGCTGAGCGGCGGCCTGCACCTCGGCTGCGCGGACAAATACCTGCCCCTTCTGTATGGAGAAAAAGCGACGCTTTTCAGTTATCTTTCGCAGGACATGCTGCTGTTTGTCAGCGAACCGGTCAAATTGCGGGAACGGATGCGAAGCGTGCTGTGGCAGTGGGGTGAGGATCTCAGGGAGCTTCTCTCGGACGGCACCCTGTGCCGGGGACTGGACAGCTACAGCGGGGACTGGGCCTCTGCGCTCGCGGCGTTCGAGCGCTTCGGCGCGGTTTACCTGGACGCGTTTGTCCACGGCGGCTATGAAACGCCGGTGCGCACTCTGACCGGCATGAACGCGCGCCAGCTTTCCTCCTGGGGCGGCAGCATCCAGCTTCTGACCGAGGATCTTCAGAACATGCTCTTTAACCGCTGGGCCTGCGCCGTACTCTGCGGCTCCGAACGCGCGGCGCGCAACGTCGCGGCGGACCTTCAGGCAAAGGGAATCAACGCGGCGTTTGTGGAAAGCCCGAAGAAAATCGAACGCGGAGAAGTGGTCGTGACCCTCGGCGCGCTCTCCGGCGGGATTGAGTACCCCGGGGCTTTCTTCGGCCTGATCACCCACGGGCGCGCGGTGCTTCCTCAGGTAAAAAAGCAAAAAAAGAAAAAAAGCGGCGAAGCGATTTACAGCATCTCCGACCTGACGCCGGGGGACTACATCGTCCATGCCTCGCACGGCATCGGCGTATTCGAGGGAATCCACAAAATCGACATGAACGGTGTCGTCAAGGACTACATCAAGGTGCGCTACGCCAAAAACGACCTTTTGTATGTTCCCGTGACACAGCTCGACATGGTTTCCAAATACATCGGCCCGCGGGAGGACGCCGCCATCCGACTGAGCCGTCTGGGCGGAAGCGACTGGCAGAAGGCGAAGGCAAAGGTGCGCCGCGCCGTCAAGGACATTGCGGATGACCTGATCCGCCTGTACGCCCAGCGCATGCAGGCCAAAGGGCACGCGTTTGCCCCGGACTCCGAATGGCAGCGTGATTTTGAAGCGCATTTCGAATTTGAGGAAACCGAAGATCAGCTCCGCTGCATCGAGGAAATCAAATCCGACATGGAAAAGAGCGCGCCGATGGACCGCCTGCTGTGCGGAGACGTCGGCTTCGGCAAAACGGAGGTGGCCCTGCGCGCCGCGTTCAAGTGCATCACCGACTCCATGCAGTGCGCGATGCTGGTGCCCACGACGATTCTCGCGTGGCAGCATTACCAGACCATCACCCGCCGCATGGAGGGGTTCCCCATCCGCGTCGAGCTGCTTTCGCGCTTCCGCTCGGCAAAGGAGCAGGCCGAAATCATCAAAAAGCTCGCCCGCGGCGAAATCGACATGGTCGTCGGCACGCACCGGCTGATTTCCAAGGATGTGGAATTCCGAAACCTGGGCCTCATCATCGTTGACGAGGAGCAGCGCTTCGGAGTCGCGCAGAAAGAACGGCTGAAAACGCGGTACAAGGACGTGGACGTCCTCACGCTTTCGGCGACGCCGATCCCCCGGACGCTGAACATGGCGCTGTCCGGAATCCGCGACATGAGCGTAATTGAAGAAGCGCCGCACGACCGGCACCCGGTGCAGACCTATGTGCTGGAGCATGACGGCGGCATCCTCTTCGAAGCCATCCGCCGCGAGCTGCGGCGCGGCGGGCAGGTTTACTATCTGCACAACGATGTGGGAAGCATCCAACAGGTCGCAACACGGATTCAGCAGGCAATTCCGGAGGCGAAGGTCGGCTTCGGCCACGGGAAAATGAACGAACAGGAGCTTTCGGAGGTCTGGCGGCGCCTGATCGAGCAGGAGATCGACGTTCTGGTTTGCACGACGATTATCGAAACCGGCGTGGATGTGCCGAACGTCAACACGCTGATTATTGACAACGCCGACCACATGGGCCTGTCCCAGCTGCATCAGATCCGCGGGCGCGTCGGGCGTTCCAGCCGGCGGGCGTTCGCCTACCTGACCTTCAAGCGCGACAAGGCGCTCTCCGAAATCGCGCAGAAGCGCCTTTCCGCCATCCGGCAGTTCACGGAGTTCGGCTCCGGGTTCAAAATCGCGATGCGCGACCTTGAAATCCGCGGCGCGGGGAACATTCTGGGCGGCGAGCAGCACGGGCACATGGAGGCCGTCGGCTACGACATGTACCTGCATCTGCTGGGGGAAGCCGTCGACCGCGCGAAGGGCAAGCTGGTGCAGGAATACGGCGAAGAGTGCCTGGTCGACATGCAGGTTACCGCGCATATCCCGGAAAGCTACATTACCGACCTGAACCAGCGGCTCGACATCTACCGCCGCATTGCGGACATCCGCACGCAGGAGGACGCGCTGGACGTCACGGACGAACTGATCGACCGGTTCGGCGAACCGCCCGCCAGCGTGAACGGCCTGATCGACATCGCGCTTCTGCGCAACGTCGCCTCCCGTCTCGGCATCCGCGAGGTGCGCCAGCAGGAAAGCTCGATCTTCCTCTACTCCGACCGAATCGACATGAAAAAGGTCGGCGCGCTGGTGTCCGCGCTGCGCGGCAGGGTTCTGCTCAACGCGGGCGCAAAGCCCTATGTCAGCGTGAAGATCGTCCCGGACGAAACTCCGCTGCAGACGCTTTCACAGGCGCTCAGGCTGATGGAAGCTCCTTCCTGACGGATGAAATCCGGATGAGCATACACGGCCGCCCGAAAAAAGCATGGACAGGGTACCGGAAAAAGTGTATAATTGCAATCATGAAGCAAAGCCTTTGGGAAGAATGTTAAGAATATCGGAGTGTGTCAAATGAAAAGAATGAAAAAGATCGCCGCGCTGCTCCTTGCCGCGGTTATGCTGGCCTCCACGGCCGCGTGTTCCTCCGACAAGAGCTGGGCCGCGAAAAACGACAGCCTGACCGTGCCGATCGGCAGCTATATTTACGAGCTGTACGCCGCGTATTACAGCGCTTCCAGCCAGGCGGGCGATACGGCCTCCGGCAGCGCCTCCTCCCAGGCCGCGGAAACTTCCGTGCTGGACCGGAAAATCGACGGCAAGGACGCCAAAACGTGGATTCGCGAAAAAGCGCTGAATTCAACCAAATCGCTTTTCGTCATCGACCAGAAAATGAAGGATCTGAAGCTGACGCTGACGGACGCTGAAAAGGCATCCATCAAGAAAAGCGCCGACAGCTCCTGGGCAAACTACCAGAGCACGCTGGAGGGCTACGGAATTGCGGAAAGCTCCTATCAGCTCGCCGCGGCGGAATACAGCACGAAATACCAGAAGGTTTTTCAGGCCACCTATGGCAAAAGCGGAGCCAAGGCGGTTCCCGACGACGAACTGAAGAGTTTCTTTGAAAAGAACTACACCGATTTTTCCTATGTGCTGTGCAAGCTTTATAAAACGGATGCGAGCGGAAACTATTCGGCTTCTTTCACCGACGACGAAAAGAAAAAGGCCGAAGCGAAATTCAACGACTACACCTCCAAAATCAGCGCCGGAACCATGACGCTGCAGCAGGCGGCGGACGCATACAAATCAGTTGACTCCACCACTTCGGTTCAGAACGACACCGCGAACCTCAAGACAAATCTTCAAGGTTATCCGGACGACCTTGTCAAGCTGCTCGACGGAATGAAAGCCGGCGAAACCAAGGCGGCCGCAATTTCAAACGGTTACCTCTACATTCTGGCGACCAAGAATGACATTGCAAAGAAAACCGCCGACGAGATGAAAACCGACGACGGCAGGAACAACCTGCTTGCCGATTACAAGGGGCAGGAATTTTCCGACGAGATTTCCAAGGAAGCTGACTCTGTTAGCGGAGTGACCATAAACGAAAAGGCGATCGATTCTTACGACCCGTCCATGTTCGCTACGGAAAAGTAACCGCCGATCATTTAAACTGAAAGAGCCGCCGGGAAGCAGACGCTTTCCGGCGGCTTTTCGCGTCCCCGGTTCCTTGCCGCGGCGGGAAAATCGTGGTAAAATATGGGCAGCCAACATAACGAAATCGGGTGCAACATGGAACTGAAAACTGTCGAACTGATTTATTTCTCTCCCACAGGCACAACGCGCAAAACCGTCCGTGCCGTCGCGGAGGGAACCGGCGCTTCCATTCTCCGGGAAACGGATCTGACCCGGAAGGAAAACCGCGTCCCGCTCCCCGCCGCCTGCGCCGACCTTTTGATCCTCGGGGTTCCGGTCTACGCGGGCAGAGTCCCCGCGTTTCTGCTTTCCTGCCTGAACGGAATGGACGGAGGAGGCAGGCCCGCCGTTTTTGTCGCCGTTTACGGCGGCATTGATTACGGCGTCACGCTGAACGAACTCGCGGAAATCGCCGAAGCCCGCGGTTTCGTTCCCGCCGCAGCGGGCGCCTTTCTCGGTCAGCATTCCTTTTCCACCCCGGATTTTCCGGTTGAGGCGGGCCGCCCCAACGAAAAGGATCTTGCCGCCGCGCAGGAATTCGGGCGAAAAATCACGCAAAAACTCCTCGCGGCAAAGGACGCTTCCGCCCTGTCCTTTCTGATTCCGAAAGGGAAAATCCCGCTGCCCGGACGTATTTTGCCAAAGAGCGCCGCAAAGGCCTTCGCGCGCCCTCCGCGTTTCCAGCTGGAATTTTGTCCTCGGTGCGGCGCGTGCGCGCGTATTTGCCCGATGGGCGCGATTGACCCGAACACGCTCCGCATCGACGAAAAAGCCTGCATTCGATGCTTTGCGTGCGTCAGAGCCTGTCCCAAGGGCGCACGCGCCGTTCAGTTCCGGTTTGGTTCCCTGCCGGGCCGGTTTCTCCAAAGGGAAAGCAAGCAGAAAAAGGAAGCGCGGTATTTTCTGTAATCCCGCGCTTCCCTGTAGGAACTGCGCTCCGGCGGGAGCGCAGTTCGTTTTTTTCCGTTGTGTATTACGCGGCGCCCTCTAGTACAGCACGACCGTGCCGCCCTTCACCGCACAACGGCATTCATAGCTTTTCTGCGTTTCGTTTTCCACGTCATAAATCGAATTGAATTCAAACGAATCCTTTCCGTCTGAAAGGATGTAACGCGCGATGATGAACCGATCGTCCACGCAGGTTACAAATTTACCAAGATCGCCGGGATATTTGGCATGAATCTTCGAATTCAGGACGCCCGTCACCTCGCAGAAGCCGTCGCCCTCCGCAATGCGGTAGGCGCGCCCCCCCTGCGGGTCGATGCTGAAGAGGGCATCCTCTTCGTCCTGCCCCAGGCTGAGCGTCGCGGCAACCGATTTTCGCCCGGTCTGCTTGTCATAGGCGCACAGGCGCTGGTCCCCGGTCGGGAAATACCTCGCGCGGAAATACAGACTGCCGTCGTCCATCCCGACATAGCGCACCAGGCCGCTGGTCCCTGCGCTGAGGATGAGCTCAAGGGGAACGCATTCCTCCCCCGCCTTGACGGATACGATAAAGTCAAGCAGAGGGCAAAGCCAGACGTTGTCGTTGATATTGTCGCCCAGCCAGCGCATATTGTGAAAGCATTTCAGCTTTTCCTCCTCGTCCCCGTGCGGCTGCAGCACCAGAAGCTGCCGTTCCCCGCTCTGGTCATAGGAAAGCAGGCTCCCCGCGTTCCCGTTGCAGATGCGCGGGTCGCGGGCGTAATAGTACCGGCCCTCCTCCAGGTCGTACAGATAGGCAACCCGGGAAAGCCCCGTCAGTCTTTTATATTCGTGAAACAACTGCCGATGCCTTTCATTCGCGGATGTGTACAGAAGCACATGGCTTTCATCCAGTGCGCGGCACTCGGCAAAGGTCCCGATGAAGTTCAGCCGGGCCATGTTCTTTTCCGCTCCGGTATTCTTATCCACGCGCAGAATCCAGACCGTGCTTTCTCCGGATTCCATGACGATGACAAGGTCTTCCGGGAAGCTGAAAAAATGCTGCACATAAGCCGGGTCCGTCAAAAAATAATTCGCGACAATGCGCTCCCGGCGTGTTTTCAGGTTGTATTCGAGAAGGAAGAGGCTGTTGTGCCCTTCCTCCGATTTTTCCTCAGCATAATAGATTTTATCACCGTCAAATTCGATCAGCGACACATTGCTGCTGGTAAACAGATTTCGCAAATCAACCACTTTCACCGGTCTCACCCCCGACCATTCCCATTATATCAGAAACCATATAAAAATCCAATCGTGCAGAGCATGCTTCGTCCCTTTTTTCTCACTCCGTGTTATAATAAATTCGGAGAGGTGAATCGCCATGCATATTTCAAAGACGGGTTCCGTTCTGGAAGCGGATCTTCACGGCCTGACGGCGGAGGACGCAAAGCGCCGTCTGGAGCATCTTCTTTCCCAAGCCGGGCCGCAGGTCAGGGAAATCCGGGTCATCCACGGCTACAACGGTGGGCAAGCCCTGCGCGACATGGTCCGCGTGCGCCTCAAGCATCCCCGCATCGCTTCCAAGCTCGTCACCCTGAATCCCGGGGAGACCAGGCTTCTGCTTGCTCCTCCGGACAAAAAACAGAACCGATGACCGGCCCGCGGGAGGGACTTTTTATGGCGATTCGCCGAAACCGATTTATTCTTTTCATCCTGATCGCGGCGCTTGCCTTCGGGGCCTGCCTTACCGTCCTCTGGCTGCGCCCGCAAAACGGCGGCGGCAGCCTGTCGCCGGGGCAAAGCGACACGCCGCCGAAGGAGGATCGATCGGCTGAGGACTTCGGGATTCAGACCGTTCACAGCCCAGTGGATTTCAATGGAAACGGCACGGACGATTACACCGATTTTCTGCTTGGCGCCCGCAAAGACGCGCAGGGCAAACCGAAATACGACAATTCCTACTATCGGGGCGGATACCCGCCGGATGGCTCCGGCGCCTGCACAGACCTTGTCTGGCGCGCCTTCCGGAACGCCGGGTACTGCCTGAAAGACATGGTGGACCGGGATATTGCGGAGCACACGCCCGCTTATCCCGTCGATGGAAAGCCGGACCCCAACATCGACTTCCGCCGCACGGCCGTTTTGAAAATCTATTTTGAGCGGCACGCCGTTTCTCTGACGACGGACCCGAAACAGATCGCCGAGTGGCAGCCCGGCGACATCGTCACGTTCGGGACCCATCACATCGGGATCATCTCCGACCGCAGGGACAAAAGCGGCATTCCCTATTTGCTCCACAACGCGGGACAGCCGGAGCGCGAGGAGGACGCGCTGACGCGCTGCGGCGAAATCAGCGGGCATTTCCGATTCGACGCGAGCCGGTTGAAAAAAAGCGAATTGATTCCGTTCGGTTCACCGAAATAAGCCTGTCCTCAGGCCGGGCGGGGACACAAAGCGGCTATCGCGCTCCGTGGTCTTAATACTCATTTATTCTTCTTTTTCTTCTTGGGGCCGATTGCCCCTTAACCATAATTTCTTCAATTTATTCATTTTATCCTCAGGCCGGACGGGGACTCAAAGCGTCTATCGCACTACGCGGCATTAATACTCATTTTATTCTTCTTTTTCTTCTTGGGGCTGATTGCCCCTTAACCCTTATTTTTTCTAATTTTCTCTCTGTCCTCAGGCCGGACGGGCCCATACTTTCGGTCCCGTACGAAAGTATGCAAAGTACGGGTCGGGGGGGACTTCAAACTCCCGTAGGGAGGGCTCCAACCGTCCCCCCCGACGCCCCCCGACACCTGTCAAAGGGAAAAGCGATGTTCTTAAAGCGTCGTGCTTCTCATTGACGACGGGGGCTCCGGAGAAAAGCCACTGCTTTTTGAGAGGGAAACTGTAAGTCATTAGCTTGCCTTGACTCAAGATTACTTAAATATATC
>NZ_JBJKOP010000035.1:0-195865 GCF_046707225.1 Caproicibacter sp.
GGCCCATACTTTCGGTCCCGTACGAAAGTATGCAAAGTACGGGTCGGGGGGGACTTCAAACTCCCGTAGGGAGGGCTCCAACCGTCCCCCCCGACGCCCCCCGACACCTGTCAAAGAGCTAAAGCAATGTTCTTAAAGCCTACTGCTTCTCATTGACGACGGGGGCTCCGGAGTGAAAGCCACTGCTTTTTGAGAGGGAAACTGTAAGTCATTAGCTTGCCTTGACTCAAGCTTACTTAAATATATCACTCAGCTTTGAAAAAGATTGCTTTCAATCTATCAATTATTTTCTCATAGCCCCCAGTTGAGGGTTCCTAAGTTGAGAACAGAGATTTATTTCTTTCTGTTTCCAATGTTCAAGGCCGCGTAGCGCGATAGACGCTTTGCGTCCCTGTCCGGCCTGAGGACAGTGTAAATTAATAGAAAAAATTAGGGTTAAGGGGCACCTTGCCCCAGTTTGAAAATTATTTATTCTCTGCGGCGCGGAAAGCCGCTTTGCGTCCCCGTCCGGTCTGAGGACAGAGAGAAAATCAGAAACAATTAGGGTTAAGGGGCACCTTGCCCCAGAAGGACAACATCTGTGTGCGTTATTCTGATTGGAAAATCACTCTTGTTTTGTGGTAGAATCGAAAAAACGGAGAAAGGGTGTTGACCATGTGGTTTTGGAAGAGAACCGAACTCTGGCTTGGGTATTCCATGGAGGAATTCAACCGGCTGCGCCGAATTCTGGATCACAATGGGATCGAGTATGATTACAAAATCAGGGACCGCATCAAAATGGACCCGTTCGGCTCGGAGCGGAGGATCAACTCGATGGCGCGCATGGGCGAAGCCCCCGCCTACCGGAAGAGGTACTATCTCTATGTGAACAAAGAGAATGATGAGTACGCCCGGCATCTTATCAGCGATTCACCAAAGGAACAGTGATTGAAAAAAGGTTCGTGAATTTAATTCCTGAAACGGCGGAGATAACATCCTCCCGCGCGGGCAGGATCAACACGGGAGGCTGAAAAAATGGCGATTCAGTTTGTGGAGGGCGGCGCGACCGCCGCGCGGGGGTTCACCGCGTGGGGAATGCACTGCGGCATTCGGAGAAACACGTCGAAACCGGACCTTGCGATGATCTGTTCGGCGGTGCCGTGCAGCGCCGCGGCGGTTTACACGCAGAATCTGGTCAAAGGCGCGCCGATTCTGGTGACGAAAGAACATTTAAAGGACGGTACCGCCCGCGCGGTGATTGTCAACAGCGGCAACGCGAATACCTGCAACGCGGACGGGGTGGAAAAGGCGGAGCGCATGTGCCGTGCGGCGGCAAAGGCGCTGAGCCTGAAGGAAACCGACGTGATCGTGGCTTCCACCGGGGTCATCGGCGTGCCGCTGCCGATCGAGCCGATTGAAAACAGCGTTTCTCAGCTTGTCTCCCTGCTGTCGAAGGACGGCTCGCTCGAAGCGGCGAAAGCAATCATGACGACAGACACCGTCGTTAAAAACCTCGCGGTGGAATGCACGCTCGGCGGGAAAACCGTGAGGATCGGCGGCATTGCGAAGGGCTCCGGCATGATTCACCCGAACATGGGAACCATGCTCTGCTTTGTGACGACGGACGCGGCGGTCTCCGCCCCGGTGCTGGATACGGCGCTGCGCGCGGCCGTGGACAAAAGCTTTAACATGGTCAGCGTCGACGGGGATACCTCCACCAACGACACCTGCGCCGTGATGGCCTCCGGTTTAGCGGGAAATCCGGAACTCACAAAAGCGGAAGGCGAGGATTACGAAATCTTTGCCGGGGCGCTTCTGGAGCTGTGCACCGCGCTTGCGCGGATGCTGGCAAAGGACGGGGAAGGAGCCTCCCGCCTGCTCATCTGCACGGTGACCGGAGCGAAGGACGAGGAAAACGCAAAGAAAGCCGCAAAGGGAGTCATCTGTTCCAGCCTTGTGAAAGCCGCGATGTTCGGCGCGGACGCGAACTGGGGCCGCGTCCTCTGCGCCGTCGGATACTGCGGGGCCGAAACGGACGTTGGCAGAATTGACGTTTCTTTCGCTTCAAAAGCCGGCGGGCTTTCGGTTTGCGAGAACGGCGCGGGGGTGCCGTTCAGCGAGGAACTGGCAAAAAAGGTTCTTTCGGAGGACGAGGTCAGCATCCTCGTAAAACTCCGCGACGGGGACGCGCGGGCGACGGCGTTCGGCTGCGACCTTACTTACGACTATGTAAAAATCAACGGCGACTACCGCACCTGACCGGCCGGACCATCCGGTCGGGACGCTCCTGCGGCGTTCATGGCTTTCAAAATCTTCAAGCGTCCGTTGAGTTTCGTCCTCATGGACGTTCCAAAGAGGATCCTAATTACTGTTTTGCCAAACGGAACGAAAAATACTCTGCCTGTGAAATTGAGGGGCAAAAGGGAGCGGCAACCCGCCGCGGGACAGGAGACAACGCATATGCAGATCTCAAACACGGACCGGGCTCAGGTGCTGGTGCAGGCCCTGCCGTACATCCAGACTCACGCCGGCAGAACCATTGTGGTGAAATACGGCGGCAGCGCGATGGTCGATGAAAAGCTGAAAGACGCCGTCATGAGCGACATCGTGCTGATGCAGCTGATCGGCATCCGCGTGGTCGTGGTGCACGGCGGCGGCAGGGAAATCAGCGCGATGCTCGGGAAAATCGGCAAGGAGAGCCGCTTTGTGGGCGGGCTGCGCTACACCGACCGTGAAACCATTGATGTCGTCCAGATGGTGCTGGCCGGCAAGGTCAACAAGGACCTGGTGCAGCTGCTGGAACGGCACGGCGGGCGCGCCGTCGGGCTTTGCGGGCTGGACGACGGGCTGATGACCGCGAAAAAGCTGGATGGGGGCGAAGACCTCGGCTATGTTGGGGAGATTACGAAAATCAACCCGGCGGTAATCCATCACGCGACGGAAAACGGGTATATCCCGGTCATTTCGACCGTCGCGGGCGGCGAGAACGGAGAGGTTTACAACATCAACGCGGACATCGCGGCGGCCCGGATCGCGGCGGAGCTGCGGGCGGAAAAGCTGATTCTGATGACCGACGTGCGCGGCCTTCTCTGCGATAAAAACGACGAGACCACGCTGATTCCCGTCGTCAATGTCAGCGACGTGCCGAAGCTGCGGAATCAGGGTATCATCAGCGGCGGAATGATTCCCAAAATCGATTGCTGCGTGGACGCCGTGCGACGAGGAGTCGAGCGCGCCCATATCATCGACGGTCGAATTCCCCATTCGATCCTGATTGAACTGTTTTCCGACGAGGGGATCGGAACCATGATGTACTAGGACGGAGGGATTCCACAATGACCTTTGAAGCGGTAAAACAGCAGGAACAGCAGAATATCATGCCCGTTTATTCCCGTTTTCCAGTCGCGCTTGTTTCCGGGAAAGGCGCGACCGCAACCGATGTGAACGGGAAACAATACATTGACTTTACCAGCGGAATCGGAGTCAATTCGCTCGGCTTCTGCGACCCGGAATGGTCGGCCGCCGTCGCAAAGCAGGCGGGGACTTTGCAGCACATCTCCAATTTATATTACAGCCCCGTGCAGACGGCGGCGGCGGAGAACCTGTGCAGGCTCAGCGGAATGTCAAAGGTGTTTTTCGCAAATTCCGGCGCGGAGGCGAACGAGTGCGCGGTCAAGCTCGCGCGCAAGTACGGAACAGACCGGCTGGGCCCGGGCCGCACAGAAATCGTAACGCTGAAAAACTCCTTTCACGGCAGGACGGTCACGACGCTCGCCGCGACCGGGCAGAACGAGTTCCACGAGTTCTTTGCCCCGCTGACAACCGGCTTTTCCTACGCGGAGCCGAACCTGCAAAGCGTGAAAGACGCCGTGACGGAAAAAACCTGCGCCGTCATGCTCGAACTGATTCAGGGCGAGGGCGGCGTGGTGCCGATGGACAAAGCGTTCGTCGAAGAGCTGCGCGCGTTCTGCACACAGCGGAAAATCCTGATGATGGTCGACGAGGTGCAGACCGGCGTCGGCCGCACGGGAACCTTTTACAGCTACCGGAATTACGGCGTTGTGCCGGACGTCGTGACAAGCGCCAAGGGGCTTGCCTCCGGCCTTCCGCTCGGCGCGTGCCTGTGCGCCGAACCGTTCGCGGATGTTTTGGGTCCCGGCACGCACGGCTCGACCTTCGGCGGCAACCCGATTGCCTGCGCGGGCGCGCTGGTTGTGATGAAGCGCCTGGCCGAACCTGAATTTTTAAAAGACGTGCGGGAAAAAGGAAATTATTTTGCCGAAAAGCTCGCGGAAATGCACGGGGTTTCCTCCGTGCGGGGCATGGGATTGATGCTTGGCGCGAAGCCGGCCCACGGCAGCGTCGGCGAAATCGCGGTGAAATGCGCGGAACACGGGCTTTTGATTCTGACCGCGAAGGACGTCCTCCGCCTGCTGCCGCCCCTTGTCATCTCCAAGGACGAAGCGGACAAAGGACTCGCGATTCTTCGGGAAGTACTGGACACATATGAACCGTAATTTACGGCAGGAGGGAACCGACATGAACCATTTATTAAAGATGATGGACCTGACCGCGGGAGACATCGCGGAGATCCTCAACCTGGCGGACCAACTGAAATATGAGCAGAAGCACGGCATCGCGCACCCGCATCTTGCGGGAAAGACGCTCGGCATGATTTTTGAAAAGGCCAGCACCCGCACCCGCGTCTCGTTTGAAGTCGGCATGTATCAGCTCGGCGGCCTGCCGATCTTCCTTTCTTCCGACGACCTGCAGATCGGCCGCGGCGAACCGGTTCAGGACACCGCCCGCGTGCTGTCCCGGTATCTAAACGGAATCATGATCCGCACGTTCAAGCAGTCGGAGGTCGAGGCGCTCGCAGCGAACGGAACCATTCCGGTCATCAACGGCCTGACGGATTATTCCCATCCGTGCCAGGTGCTGGCGGACCTGATGACCGTACGCGAGTACAAGGGCGCGCTGGAAGGGCTCAAGCTCTGCTTCATCGGTGACGGAAACAACATGATGAACTCGCTGATCGTCGGCGCTCTGAAAATGAAAATGGAAGTCGCCGTCGCCTGCCCGTCCGGGTATAAGCCCGCGCAGGACGTACTGGATTTTGCCGTGACGCACCCGGCGTTCAGCATGACGACGGACCCGGCGGAAGCCGCCCGCGGCGCGGATGTGGTCATCACGGACGTGTGGGCCTCCATGGGCGAGGAAGGCGAAGCGGAACAGCGTCGCAAAGACTTTGCCGGATACCAGATTAACGAGGCTGTCATGAAAGCCGCGAAACCGGACGCGATCGTGCAGCACTGCCTGCCGGCTCACCGCGGAGAAGAAATCACTGCGGAAGTGTTTGAAAGCCACTCCAAAGAGATTTTTGACGAGGCGGAAAACCGCCTGCACGCGCAGAAGGCGGTTCTGGTCAAACTTCTTGGGTAATTCACGGAAACAGAATCGGCACGCAGCTTGGGGTGACCCTGAACTGCGTGCCGTTTTAGAAACGCTGTGTGTTGGGGGGGGCGGTGCAAGGATGCTTTGGGCCTCCGCCGGATTTCCGGAACGAGACGATCTGCGCGCGCCCAGCCTGACCGTTCTTACGGGACGGATGATGCGGAGGAATCGTTCTGCCAAAAGAAAGTTACCGTTGACCCATCGGAATTGTGTGCTTCGAAATTGCCAAATGGAGCCTCGCTTTTCGGCGCCCGGTCACCCGTGATTGTAACCAGAGCTTCCCCCTGATGCTGACAGACGATGGCCACGCGGTCAATGTCGCTTTCCAGCGAATTGGAGGTCAATTCCTCCTGCACGGATGCCACGGCTATCCCGTAGTTTGCGATATCCCAGATTTGCGGCATAGAATCGGATGAAGACATGGACGGCACTTCTTCTCCCGGTGAAACATTTTTGAAGTCTACTGTGAGTTTAAGCAACGATCCCGTTTTTGTGCATGACACAATCTTGGCGTTCGCCGTGCCGATTCCGCGTTCGAGACGATCGGACAGCGACAGTCCCACATTCCGCTCCAAAAAGACACCGAGCGCGATTCCGGCCACCAGCGCAACAAGCCCTGTCAAAACAGCCGAGTAAAATAGCCGGTGTTTTTTCAGAGCACTGACGACGGCAGATAAAACATTCACTGCGATCCCCCATTCTCATCTTATTCCTTATATTTCATTCAATAAGAGTCAATAGCCCCTGTGGGTCAGGAATTTCTTCCGGAGAGCGTCCGAATTATGTATCCTAAAATAGGAACGTGAAATAGAATCCGGTAATTTCCCTGAGGAATCTGAGTCTGTTCCAAATGGAATTGACCCGTTTTTTCAAATGCCATTCTTCGATGATGGCGAGATATAGGAATTACCTCTGCTTTTATTATAAATTATAATTATTATTTGTCAAAATTATTTTCAAATATTTCCTAGGGCTACAATACATATATAAAGAAAAAAAGAGACGGGAATGAGCGCATCGGCTAGAATTAGTTCCTCACACTAATTCAGCCGAAAGGCAGTACCCATTCCCGAAATTTCTCATTGTCTAACCGAAATTAACCCGGATTAAGCTCCGGATGAAATCGTCAGCGGGCAAGGACTCCGTTGTCGGAGGATTCCAGAATCAGAATGTCCTCCTCGTAGCCCGTCTTGGCGCTGATATAAACCAGAACGCGGTCGCCGTTGTTGCCCGTGCACTGAAATTCCCAGCACAGCACTTCGTTCAGGCCGGGGGTCGGAATCAGCGCGAGCCGGCTCAGCTTGACCTTCAGGCTCGAGCTGACCTTTTTCTGCGCGTCCGCGGAAGAGAGCGAGGCGTTCAGCGTCCGGCTCTTATGGTTCATCAGATACCCGGTGGACTGAAAGCGGACAATCTCTCCGTTATCCAGCGCGACGCCCACCTTGATCAGGTCCGGGTAGCACAGAATGCCGTCCTGCAGATAGGCGTAGTTGATCATGCAGATGCCGTCGTTCATGACATAATAAGTTTCCTTCATGTTCTGGATGCCTCTGCCGTCCAGAAAGGCGCGGGCTTTTGCGGATGCCGCCTTGTAGTCGAGCTTTTTTGCCCCGACCGAGCGGGTGTTCGCCATTTCGGAAATATAGCCGCCCGCCTTGGTCACAGAGATGCGGATTGTTCCGTCCTTCGCCGTAAAGTTATAGGTCGGCATATTTCCGTCCGTATCCTGCGTATGGGTCAGCTCCGCCTGCTTCAGACCCATAAAATCCGCCGCGAGATTCTGCGCGTTGCCCTGTGCGAGGGCTTTCTTTCCCTCGGTCATCTTCGGCTTCATCTGGCCGATATGGTCGGAAAACGGGCCGTCGTAAATCATGGACGGGAAATTCGAAAAATCCTGCTCCGTGTTTTTCAGGGAATCGTTGAAGTCCGCGGAACTGAAATCCGGGTCAACGTCCTGAAGATCTTTCTGGAGCTTTTTCGCGTAGGACTCCAGATTATGCATGGACTTGTATTCGGTATCGCTGATGGGTTCCCCTTCCGATATTTTCCTGGAAAGGCTCATGGAAAAATCGCCGACCTGGGTGATAAACTTGCTCACGTTGTCAACGGAATTTTCCGTCAGCGGAAGCACGGAGATCGCCGCTTTCGCCATGCTGGATTCCCTCATCAGCTTTGCCGCGAGGCCGTTCTGCTCCGTGGCCGTGTTCGCATACACCGCTTTGTTCAAAGTAATCTGAATATTGTCAACACAGTCGCGCAGATCGCTGAGCGAACGCGTATATCCGTACTGCAAATTCCTTTTGTAACGCTCCGCCTGGGAATATCCGTAAACCGTAGCTCCACCCAGGGAAAGAATGATCGTCAGGACAATGGCCAGCGTAGCAATCCGTCTTTTTTTCATAATTTCACCCCTGAATCATATTTTCAGACCGAAAGCCCTTAAATATACGTATTTTATAACCGGACGGTGAAACTTTAGGGCGTGGAACGGGCTTTCGTCAAATCCGATAATTTCGGTCAGACTCATTTCAAAATCCTTGTAATTGTTTCTGAATATGAAAATTTTTGTTTTCAGCACTGTACATTCCAAGAGTGCTGGATTATAATAGTATTGTTAATTATGATAAAAATCACAGGGATTAGGGTGGCGTTTTATACAGGATGACCGTCCCCTTTGGAAGCATATGGACGAATTCGTGGAAAAGTTTCATTTTCGGCGGATTTCGGCGGTTTCACCGCACAAAGGAAGCGAAAGAGCGGAATCATGAGCCAAAACCGCGGCATTTCGGCGGAACCGCATCCGGTGTTATAAACGCAGGGGCAAACGGGGTGTTTGGGCAATCTTAATTCAAAAATCCAGCGGCGCGGAACAGGCACCTGAAACCGTGCCGCGCTTTAGGCACGCAGATGTTTTGCGTCGGAAACTTCGTCGATTTTCATTGGAACAAGGCCCGGAAAAAATCATTGGGAAGTGATTCTGATGCCGAATTCAGAAGAAAGTCAGTCGCGGTCCGGCCGGTCCGGGTCCGCTTTTTGGACGGGCTATGACCGCGAAGAACAGCGCCGGATGGAGGAATGGCTGAACATTGCGATCGAAAAGGACCTTTTTGAAATATACTATCAGCCTCTGTACAGTATCTGCGACGGAAGTTTTACGGAGGCGGAGGCGCTTTTAAGGCTGAAGGGGCCGGACGGAGTCTATATTCCCCCCGACCGGTTTATCCCGGTTGCCGAGGAAACCGGGCAGATCATAGAAATCGGCTGCATGGTTCTGGAGCGCGTGTGTAAATACATCCGCTATCTTTTGTCCTGCAGGATCAATATCGACACCGTTTCCGTCAATTTGTCCGTCGTGCAGCTGATGGGGGAGGACGCGGTTTCGCGCCTGAAAGAAATCATCCGTGCCGGCGGTATTTCACCGAACCGCATTCTGTTTGAAGTCACGGAAAGCATTCTCATCAGCAATTATACGCTGATTGCCAATAAGATCCGCGAGCTGAGCCGCTCCGGCATCCAGTTTGCGCTGGACGATTTCGGCACGGGGTATTCCAATATTACAAACGTGATCGACCTGCCGTTCGACGTGGTCAAGATCGACAAGAGCCTGATCTGGGACTCGATGAAAAACCGTCGCTGCAATATCATGATTCGCGAACTGACCCACACGTTCCGCAACATCAATCTCATCGTGACCGCGGAGGGCGTGGAGACCGAGGAGCACGACCGGTTTGCCCGCCAGTGCGGCTGCGACAAGATTCAGGGCTTCCGCTATGCGAAGCCGATGCCGGTCAGCCGCGCCGCGGATTATTTCGGCCGATGCGCCGTGTCTTACTGAAAATCAATGAAAAACGGGCCGTTCCTGTCACAGGGGACGGCTTTCTTTATGATTTGCGCCCGGGGCGGGGCGCTTCGGCAGCCCGATTCCCGAGGGTGGAACGCGGCGGGGAAAAACCGCCGGCTTTTCCCCGCCGTCGCCCGTTTTCCCTTGATATTTCCAACATCTGCAAGTATAATAAGGACAATTACAAGACCCAATACACGGAAGAAGAGGAATCATAAAAATGGATATTCAGAAATTTTATCAGATGATAAAGGGGAAGAGCGTCGCGCTCTGCGGAATCGGGGGCAGCAACCTTCCGCTGGCGGTTTCGTTCGCGAAAAAGGGCGCCGCCGTCACGGCGCGCGACAAGCGGCCGGAGGAAAAGCTGGGGGAATCCGCCGAACAGCTGAAAAGCGCGGGGGTGAAACTGCGGTGCGGCGAGGACTACCTCAAGAATCTTGACGAGGAAATTATTTTCCGCACGCCCGCGATGCGCTATACTCTTCCGGAGCTGGACGCGGCCCGCGCGCGGGGAGCGGTCGTTACCTCCGAAATGGAGATGTTTTTTGAAACCTGTCCGTGCAGGATTTTTGCCGTGACCGGCAGCGACGGCAAGACCACGACGACGACCGTGATTTCAAAAATTCTGGAAAGCGCCGGAAAAAAAGTTCACCTCGGCGGAAATATCGGCGAACCGCTGCTGCCCCGTGTGGAGCAGGTCGGCCCGGAGGACGCCGCGGTCGCGGAGCTTTCCAGCTTCCAGCTGATTTCGATGCGGCGCAGCCCGGATGTGGCGGTCGTAACGAACGTGACGCCGAATCATCTTGACGTGCACAAGGATATGCAGGAGTATATCGACGCCAAAAGGAACATCATTCTGCATCAGAATGCGTTCGGGCGCGCGGTTTTGAACGCGGACAATGAGGTGACCGCCTCTTTCGCGCGGGATGTGCGCGGGCAGTGCCTGCTGTTCAGCCGCAGGCATCCGGTGGAGCACGGCGCTTATATGGACAAAAACGGGCAGATTTATTTTGTCAGCGGCCCGGACAAAACGCGCGTCATGCACGCTTCCGATATCCGCATTCCGGGAAAACATAACATTGAAAATTACCTGGCCGCGATCTGCGCCGTCTGGGGATACGCGAAAATCGACGATATCGTCGGGGTCGCGAAAAGCTTTGCCGGGGTCGAACACCGCAACGAGCTGGTGCGGGAATTCGAGGGAGTGCAGTACTTTAACGATTCCATCGGCACGACGCCGAGCCGCACGATCAGCGGGGCGCTTTCGCTGTTCGACAAGCGTATTCTGCTCATCGCCGGAGGCTACGACAAGAATATTCCGTTCGACCCGCTGGGGCCCGTCATCGCGGACAAGGTCAAAACGCTGGTGCTCATCGGCCAGACGGCGGACAAAATTGAACAGTCGGTTGTCTCTTCGCCGAATTACAAACCGGAAAATCTGAAGATTTTCCGCGCGCAGTCACTGGAGGAAGCGGTGGACCTCTGCCGCGGGGAGGCCGTGAGCGGAGACGTCGTTTCCCTTTCCCCGGCCTGCGCCAGCTTCGGCATGTTCCCGAATTATGAAACGCGCGGAGAACGCTTCCGCGAAATTGTCGGCGCGCTGAAATAGGAATTAAAAACAGGAGGGAATTTTTTTGGAGGAATTGGAACAGCTTATCTTCCGCCTTTGTACCGCCCCGGGCACCCCGGGCGGGGAGTCGCCCGCGGCTGAGGCCGCGGCGGCGGAGCTCTCCGGTCTGGCAAAGGTGCAAACGGACCGGATGGGAAATCTGACGGCGGAGTTTGGCAATCCGAATGCGCGGGAGCATGTCCTCCTCGACGCGCATCTGGATCAAATCGGACTGATCGTCACCGGAATTGACGAAAACGGGTTTTTGAAGGTTGGGCGCTGCGGCGGGACCGACGCGCGCGTGCTGCCCGGCGGGGCGGTCACGGTTTACGGCGTGGAAACGCTCTGCGGCGTCGTCTGCTGCACGCCCCCGCATTTACAGGAGGGCGGAGAGGACAAGGTCGAGCCGGTTGATAAAATGGCGGTGGACGTCGGCCTTTCGCACGACGAGGCGGAAAAGCTGGTGCATCCCGGCGACCGCGTTTTGTTTCGCACGAATCCGAAGCGCCTGCTGGGGACGCGCGTTTCCGCGGCGGGGCTGGACAACCGCGCGGGCGTTGCGGTCTTCTGCCGCTGCGCGCAGATTTTGAAACAGGAAAAGCTGAACTGCAAAGTGACGGTTCTGTTCAGCGCGCAGGAGGAAACCGGAGGCGCGGGCGCGAAAACGGGGGCGTTTGCGGCGCAGCCGACGCAGGCCGTCGCGGTTGACGTCAGCTTTGCCAAACAGCCCGGGGTTCCGGACGTGAACCTCGGTTCGCTCGGCGGCGGTCCGATGATCGGAATCGCGCCGGTGCTCAGCAGAAGCATGACGGACAGGCTGATCGGGCTTGCGGAAGAGAAAAAGATACCGTGGACGCGTGAAATCATGGGCGGCGGAACCGGCACCAATTCCGACGAAATCGCGACGACGGGGTCCGGCGTGCCGACCGCGCTCATTTCGGTGCCGCTGCGGTACATGCACACCCCGGCGGAGGTCATCGACCTCAAAGACATTGAAAACACGGCGCAGCTGATCGCCGCGTATCTGCGGGAGGTGGGCTGATGGGCCGGTTTGAACTGCTTCGCGAGCTTTGCGGGGCGCACGGAATTTCCGGGCGCGAAGACGCGGTGAGGAAAATCATTTTACGGGAAATCGAACCCGTTGCCGATTCGGTGGAGCTGACGCCGCTCGGGAACATCATCGCGGTGAAAAAAGGATTCAAACGGCCGAAAACCAGCCTGATGCTTGACGCGCATATGGATGAGGTCGGGCTGATCGTCACGGATATCACGGACGGCGGACTGCTGAAGTTTGCATCGATCGGCGGAATCGACCGTCGCGTCCTGCCGGGCAAGACCGTCTGGATTGAGGAAAAAATCCCGGGAGTGGTCGGCGCGAAGCCGATTCATCTTCTGGAAGAGGACGAAAAAGGGAAAAGCGTCCCGATGAAGGATTTGTATCTCGACATCGGCGCGGGCAGCCGCGCCGAAGCGGAACAATGCGTCCGCCCCGGCGACGCGGTTGTGTTTGACTCGGTGTTCGACCTGTCGCACGGCATGGTGAAAAGCAAGGCGCTGGACGACCGTGCCGGCTGCGCGCTGCTGATCGAGTTGATGAAGGACGGCCTTACGTACGACACGACGTTCGTGTTTTCCGTTCAGGAGGAAGTGGGCCTGAACGGTGCGAAAACAGCCGCGTTCGCGGTGAACCCGCAGGCGGCCATTGCCGTGGAATGCACCACGGCGGCCGATGTGGCGGGTGTTGACCGCGAGAAAGACGTATGCCGCGTGGGCGAAGGCCCGGTGCTTTCGTTTATGGACCGGCGGACCGTGTACGACCGGGATTATTACAATCTGGCTTTTGAAGCGGCGAAAAGCGCGAAAATCAAGTGCCAGCCCAAGCGCACCGTTGCCGGGGGCAACAACGCGGGCGCGATTTTTTCCTCGCGTTCCGGCGTCCGCACGACTGCGGTCTCGCTGCCGTGCCGGTACCTGCATTCCCCGGTCGGGGTCATCTCTCAGGATGACTATGCCGAGGCGAAAAAACTGCTTGCCGTTCTGGCTGAAAGGATCGCTGAAACAGACTCAGTATGATAAAACTCATAGAATCTAAAAATGACATCATCGCTTCTGAGGACAACCCGTTCGGCGTCAGAATCCGCTCGATGGCTCAGGTTTACGGCGCGGGGGAGCCGTTCGCCCAGTTCTGGGTTCAGGACGGCGGCTCTTCGCTGGCAAAGCTGGACGACGCGGTTGTTTTGGAAAGCCGTGAAGCCGACTGGGAGGAGTTGGCCGGGTTTCTGCGCATGCTGGATGCAAAAACCGTCTCCTGCCCGGAAGAAGCCGCCGGGCACCTGGGGCTGCCCGTCTCCGGCCGCGGCGAAATCATGCGTCTGAGCGGTGCGGCGGAAAGTCCGTTCCACGCGGACGTGGAACAAAACCCCGGCCTGCGCGAAATCTACGCTCTGCTGTGCGAGGCGAAAAGCGAGACGTTTGTTCCTCCGGAATTCGAATCGTTTTACATGGATATGTCCTACCGGACGCGGCATGGGGCGGCGGAATCCGTCGGAATTCATACCGAAGGGAAGCTGGCGGCGTGCGCCCTGTGCTCCTCCATGACGGAGCATGCCGCGGTCCTGTCCGCCGTGGCCGTGCTGCCGGAGTTTCGCCGCAAAGGACTGGGACGCTGTGCGGTCGCCGCGCTGACGGCGCTGCTGAACCGCGAGGCGGTCTATCTCCTGCGGGCGGACGGCGAGAATGAAGAGTTTTACCGTTCCATGGGCTTTGTACCGGACGGCAGATGGGCTCAAATCCGGTTTTAGGAGGACAAAATGAAAGAGAAACGCTTTGAAGTGGTCTATTCTCAGGGAACGCTGGACGTTGTGAAAATACTTGTCGATACGGAAACCGGCGTGCAGTATCTGGCAATGCAGTCGGGCTACGCCGGCGGCCTGACGCCGCTTCTGGACCGCGAGGGGAAGCCGGTTCTGTCGTCCGCGGGCGGAGAGGGCGTTCGCTGACGGCCGAAAATACATCAGAATCCGTTTGAACAGGAATAGGAGTCGATCGTTTGTATCCTTTTTTTAAAATTGAACAGAAAATTCTGGACGCGGCGGAGCGCGCGGAAGACATGGTTCGCCCGCAGATGGAAGCCGTTGAAAAAAACACAGAGTATAATCAGCAGAAGATGCTGGCGGCGTTTATCAAAAACGGCGTGAGCGAAAGCCATTTTGCGGCTTCCACCGGATACGGCTACGGCGACCGGGGCCGCGACGCGCTTGACCGTGTGTTTGCGGACGCGATGGGGGCGGAGGACGCGCTGGTGCGGCACAACTTTGTCAGCGGAACCCATGCCCTTACGGTCGCTTTGTTCGGGGTTCTGCGCCCCGGCGACACCATGCTGAGCGTGACGGGAATTCCGTACGACACGCTCCGATCCGTGATTGGCCTGACGGGTAACGGAATCGGGTCGCTTAAAGAGTTCGGAATCCGCTATGAGCAGGTTGATATGACTCCTTCGGGAAAGCCGGACTACGAAGAAATCGAGCGCCGGGTACAGCCGGGGCTGCGGATGGTCTATCTGCAGCGCTCGCGCGGGTACAGCCTGCGGCCGTCGCTTTTTGTGGAAGAGATCGAGAAAATCGCAAGGACTGTCAAGCGGAAGGCGCCGGACTGCATCGTGATGGTCGACAACTGCTACGGCGAATTTGTGCAGCGGACGGAGCCGGTTTCGCGCGGGGCGGACCTGATGGCGGGTTCGCTCATCAAGAATCCGGGCGGCGGCGTCGCGCCGACCGGCGGATACATCGCCGGGAAAAAGGAGCTTGTGGAAATGTGTGCCTATCGCCTGACGACGCCGGGCACGGGGCGTGAAATCGGCGCGACGCTGGGCAACAACCGCGAGCTGTTTATGGGCGCGTTTCACGCGCCGCACGTGACAGGGGAAGCGCTCAAGACGGCGGTATTCACCGCGGCGCTGTTCCGTCAGCTGGGGTACAAGGTTTCTCCGAATTATGATGAACCGCGCGCGGATATTATCCAGACGCTGCTGCTTGAAAACGAAACGGCGCTGGTGGCGTTTTGCCGGGGAGTGCAGAAAGGCGCGCCGGTCGACTCGTTTGTTGTGCCGGAGCCGTGGGATATGCCCGGTTACGACTGCAAGGTAATTATGGCCGCCGGCGCGTTTACGCTGGGGGCTTCGATCGAGCTTTCCGCCGACGCTCCGCTGCGCGAGCCCTATGCGGCGTGGATGCAGGGCGGTTTGAATTACCACAGCGGGCGCCTAGGGGCGATGCTGGCAGCCCAGTCGATGCTGGAGCAGGGCGTTTTAAAGGAATAGAGATTGCCAAAACTCCAAATCTCTGCTATAATACGATAGCCCGGTAAATGTGCCGGGCAGGATGCGGGTGTGGTGGAATTGGCAGACACGCAAGATTTAGGTTCTTGTGTCGCAAGATGTGCAGGTTCAAGTCCTGTCACCCGCACCATGGGCAAGTCCTTATAGGACTTGCCCATTTTTTATGCAAATGTTTTTGTTTTTTACGTTTTTAAAAGAGTTTTTAGGTGATCACGTCCAAGGTTATGGAAGTTTTCAATTTATTTTTAAAAAGTTGCTCTCTTGAGGGAAACTTTCACTTGTCTTTGCGGGTTAAGCGAAAGGATGTTTTCCTATTATAAAGGAGGCGACAAGATGACCGAAGAAAATTTTAAGTATCGCACGAGTCCTCTTTTCCTTCGCAATCAGTTTAAAGGGAAAGGGAAACTGCAAATTCCGGTTATTCCAAAATTTCAAATTCACTCGGATGATTTTAATGATTTGCTTCTCATTGGATTTGATAAAATCAGCACAAATGATACAAAGCACTTTAACCGAATGGTTCATTTTTTTCTGTACGATTACAAATTTGAGCGTGTATGGAAAAATCCCGTTACCGATCTGGAAAAGCTGAAATGCTATCGTGCGGTGCTTTCCCCGGATTTCAGCATGTATATCGAAATGACTCCGGTTTTACAGCTTTATAACACATTCCGAAACCGCTGGTGCGGAGCCTATTTTGCGTCGAGAGGGATTCGCGTCGTTCCCACCGTCAGTTGGGGAAACGAAAATACGTTTGAGTTCTGCTTTGACGGAATCGAAAAGGGCTCCACGGTTGCGGTTTCCACCTATATGGTATCGGAACACGACAACCGTCAGGACCAGAAAGAGTTTTTTCTCAAGGGCTACAACGAAATGTTGCACCGGATCGAGCCAGAAAAAATCATTTGCTATAATGAACCGTTTCCGGAGATGCAGGGCGATATCGTGTTTGTCGACTATGACCGCAGTTCATGGAAGTACATGAATGAAGGCTCATACATACCATCCAAATACGCAAAGTATATCTGTGGAGAGGAACCCCTTCCGGTCGGCAGCAATCTCATTATCAAAAGCGGATATGTTGTAAATGAAAATAATGAGAACTATAATACCATTATCCAAACAGGAATGGGCAGCGCTTACGGAGGAACTTGGATTCCTCATAACGAGGAGGAAAAACGGTTTTATGGAAAACCCGGAGAAATAAAGACTACTTATATAGGAAGATCAAAAATAAGGGTGAGTACTAAAATTGGCAAAGATGGACGGGCAGTTCGGGAAAGGCATTACACGGACAGACCTAATTCCAAATATCATTCAAATCCGCATGATCATGAAGTGGATTGGTCGAAGGGTTCACCACACTTAGTTAATCAAAAAAATTACTTTTCGAACGACTATCCTGGCGGAGCTCCGGAGTTCAAAGCAAAAAGGGAGTATAGATTGATGACAGTTGTAAATTCAAATAGCCATGAGGAAAATCAATTTCAGGGCGTAAGTGATTTTAAGTGGTGCGTGGATCGTGGTGGGGAAATAGAATTTAATTATCAGGGAAAAACCTATGGAGTTGGAAAAACGCCAAAAGGACTGTTTTCCATCTGGGAAATGAATAACAGCGATAGTGAGAGGCTGTATCCATCGTCGGAGCAGCTTTTGGAGTACATCATTGATGGGAAAAAACTCCGCCGGATTATTAGGGAAATAGATGTTGATTACCGGACGATTTAACGAAAACTTTAGATTTTACATAGGAGGGGCAAATTTCTATGAAATTGACGGTTAATGAAGATGCCTATCAATTCAAAACCCTGAGCGAGTTCAAAAGCAGTATACCATCAGTTCAGTCTGGCCGAACGAAAAAATGAAATTTTCGGCTGGACCGAGTAACGGCATGGAAGAAGACAGTACAGTTTACGATACCGTTGATGATCTTATGGAATATAGAGTCGGTGGAGACAGACTGCGAGATATTATTACACAGGCGGAAATTATTGATAGAACGTTATAATCGGGGATTTGTGAAAAACTTGTTTGATAATTGACTTCCAGATTGTTATCGCACCTATCACTCTCTTGAATAATTCGAGGTGTTTGATCAAACAAATGGGCTCTTTTGTTGATTCATTCAGCCGTCGAATCACCCGCACCAACCCAAAAGCCCGGAAAGCGGCATGAATGCTAGCTTTTCGGGTTTCTTTTTTTGCATATTGGCTCAAATGGGATTTATTTGGCGCTTACGGGGATATCTATATATTGTGTCATGGCTCAAATTTTTAATATAATTCTAATACTCCAAGAAAAATAACTTAACTTTTTACTTTGTTAAAATTCACATGGTTTGCTCTTTACTGCACCGATCCAATATATATATGTCATTTTTATAAGTTTTTGTTTCCTTTATTAATGACTCAAATGCATTTTGCAGTTCCAAGGTCTCGTTTTTCGCTTTATTTGCATGCCGGGCCATGCTCATATCAGCAATCTCGCTTCTAAATGCAATTGCGTAAATCAAGGATAATAAGTGAATAGGCATATAAAATAGGTTTAAGCTGGCTGGCTCAACTGTATAGCCTAATTGTTTGAGTGAATCTAGCCCTTCTCGGATAGCCCGAATCATTAATTTCAGATCGGAATGATTAGAAGCTAATCCTTTTATTTTTCCTGAATTTTTATAGATTGCATTCGCGACGGGAACTATGATTGCTACGTGAGTTTTCTGCCAGCAATCCATATTATTTGAAATAACGGACGGAATGCCTGAAGCGTTAAATGTTTGAACAATTGCGTGTAGTCGGTCGGTGGGTGCTCCATCGACTTCACCAAATGTAGTGATCTGATATTTTCCCAGCAAACCTTTCACAATGTAATATTCTGTGATACCATTAATGGCTTCCCCACCGCATGCTGGAAATCCTACTAACAATCTTTTCCCTAAATATTGTTTCCATTTGTCATAACCGGATGGATTATTTACAAAGAAGACAATATTATCACTTTTATTGTTTTTCAAAACCGGCAATATATCATTTACTTGCTGGAATTGCATTGCTACTAAGATATAATCATAGATGTCATCACCTTGTAATTCATTTATGACATTCACATGGTATGACTCGATTTTCTTATCCTTTCTGTTTTTTAATTTTAATCCATCTCTTTTTATAGCTTCAAATCGGTTATTCCTTGCAAGTACTGTAACGTCGTTCCCCGATGAAAAAAGTTTACCTGCAAAAATGCTTCCGATTACTCCCGCACCATAAATCAATATTCTCATATCGTAATCTCCATTCTGCCGCTAAAATAGTGACATATTCAATGATTTTTTAATCTGCTACTTCAACAGATACTGCTTTATAACATTCAAAGTTTCTGAGATCAGACGGTCTCTTTCAATGAGGTTTTCTGAAAAAGCTATTTGATCAATCAGTGAATCAAATAATATAAATGTAATTTCGGCAGCCGCTTCGATATCTTTTACTTTAATTTTGTACTTGTATATTTTGAAATAATGGATGACTATTTTTTTCAGCTCTTCCTGTTGCTTTTGAACAATGATTTTTACCCTAGCATTTGACAAGCTTAATACCCGAATTTCGCGGTTAAGTTCCAATGAATCTTCATGGAGTTTAAGGATAGCCATTAAAAGTCGATGAAGAAAATTGGTCAGATCACCGTCCAAAGCATCCATTTCTTTTAGGAATGCTTCATGAATTTTCACATAAGACATATAATAGCGATTTAATATTTGCAAGAAGATTTCTTCTTTATTAGGGAAATAGAAATATAAGTTTCCAATCGATAGATTGGCGTCCTGGGCTATTTCATTCGTACTGACATTGTAATAACCATCCTGACAAAAAAGCCTCATGGCCGTATCCAAAATTTTATTTTTTGTTGCTTCGCCTCTCTTTTGCTTTGGCTTATATAACTTCCTATCCTGTTTCAAACAAACGACTCCTTTTAAATCTCATAGATCACTTGTGATACCTGCTGATTAAGCAGACATAACACAACTTCTTTAATTAACCATTTTATTGAGCTTCCACTCTAGATATTATCACAAAAATTGACAAAGTCAATATATCTAGAGCTTCAGCTCTAAAACATATTGACTATCATCTTTGAGCTTCTATAATAATTATTGTTTTTTACTTAAGCATGCGATCTCAATGGCAGCGTTTTTGCGATGGCTTCCGATGCGTCAACCTGCACCTTGGAAAAGGTGTGGGCATAAATGTTCGTGGTAGTAGAAGCTGCGTGTGCCCGAGCGCAATTGATACGGTCTTGATGTCGATAACGCTCGTCAAAGAAGCATTCAGATGGCGGAAACTATGTAGTGCGGACTTTGCCCTGCGCATCCCCGTGCACTCGCAGATTCTTTGAAATGCCTATCATAAAAAAGATAGACATCCCTCTTGATGATCTGGCTTTGATAGGATATGATAAACTCAACGAGGAAAGTTTCAATCGGATTGTCCATTTTTTTCTGGACGATTATAAGTTCGAGGTGATGTGGAAAGATCCCGAGCCTCGAATTGAACGACTTCGGAAGTACAAAGCCGTATTATCTCCGCAATTTAGCCTTTATACAGAAATGCCGCTCGCATTGAAGGTATATAACACTTTTCGGAACCGATGGTGCGGAGCATATTTTCAATTGAAAGGGCTTAAAGTTATTCCATCGCTTGTATGGGGGGAACCAAATACATTCTGGTTTTGCTTTGACGGTTTAGAACAGGGTTCCATCGTGGCCGTATCAACCATAGGAATGCGAAAAGAAAAAACATTGTTTTTGCAGGGCTATACGGAGATGTTGAAACGCATACAGCCCAGCGCCATTATTTGCTTCGGTATTCCTTTTAAAGAGATGCAAGGCAACATCTTTGCAGTTGATTACGCGGAAACCAATCACTTAAATACAAAAGATTTTAGATTTTACACCATCAAGGGAGGCGGTATGGCAGGTGGCAGGAATTCGCTTCCCAAAAACAATTCACAACTCAAGCATATTTTTAGAAATGGTAAGGGCCATATTCCGGATACAGAGGCAAATAGGGCATTGCTTTCAAGTGTTGCAAACGATAAGGGCAATTATATGGGAACCGATCAATTTGGAAACAGATGGTATTCTAGATTGCAAAGTGATGGAAGCCAAATTTGGGTCGAAACGCGTAAGGGGATCATTCGAGAAGGTGGAGTCAATAACCCTCCGAAAACGTGGGATCCCAATACTGGCTTTAATAGTCCAATAAAACCAGGAGGTAAAAATTATGCATACATTATCTGAGAAAGCTTATTTATCCATGTTCTATGTGATCGACGCTTATTATTCAGCCCATCCTTCTGATTCTGTTGGCTCGTTACTAGGCGACCTAAATCCATTTTTATTCAAAGACACAATATCTGCGGACCCGGCCGCTTACGACGACTTCTGCGACTGCTTTGCCAAAACCGCTAAGGGAAGAGAGGTAGACGATGTTGATGTGGGCTATCAGGCGGCGAAACTATTTTTACAATTTTATAACGATGAATTTGGATTTGAGCTTGAAAATTTGATTCGAGATTTTTCCTATGACGATTTTAAGCGCGCTTATTACTCTCTCAAATAGTGCAAAGTGTTGTCGAATAAATGGACCTTTGGGTGATTCATTTTGCCTTCGAATCACTTGTCTTAACTTGCACGGGATTTTAAGCAAATTTATAGGCCTGAAGCCAAAAATTGAGCATGCAGGTTCAAATGATTTTTATTTTGAACCTGCATAAAATTTTAGGTGATTTTATTATTATTAATTATTATTTGGGGGAATTATAATATGGATGAGACAGTTATAAAACATGATGTTGAAACATTTCAAGAAAGTTTTAATAACTACTACAATTCATTATTGAATTTTATTAACGGAGGAATATTACCAGAAAAAACCCTAGCTAGTGCAGATCTGAATGAAAATACAATAAATCTACAAGCAGCTTTTTATACCCTACCTGAAATAGTCCAGAAACGGTTATTAGCTATAGATTTTAATCTATTTTTACAAGCTGATAATGAAGTGGATCTATATGCTTATAGAAATTATATTTTAAAGCACAGAGACTTTATGCTCCACATGTTTACTGTATCCATAAGAGCTGATTCTGAAATCAAATTGATACTAAAGCTTTTGGGTAATCATAATTATAGAAACTATAAGTATGCTATTAATCGAGACTATAGTTTTTATGAAAAAAATGAAGACAACGAAAACGAAGATAAAATAAAGCAAAACTTAAATGTTTGCCAGATAGATAAATCTAATAATGTTAGTAATTCTATCAATACATACTTTGACTTTAGTAAGGAAACTCAGGAATCACCGATTTCTTCTTTATTAAAGATAGCGATTAAATTGATATCTAAAATATGGAATTAATAGGCACCGAAAGGTTTTTGTTAAACAAATATAGATTGATTGATGATTCATTCAGTCGCCGAATCACCCGCACCAACCAAAAAGCCCGGAAAGCGGCATGAATGCTGGCTTTGCTGGTTTCCCTTTTACATATTAGCTCAAATGGGTTTTGCTTGGGGCTTACGGGGTCGGTTCAGATTGTGATGTGAAGTGTAATTGAATTTTCAGAAAAAATCCATGTGTCAGGATTCTAGTCGACGCATGGATTTTTTCTTGTTTCGGCTTTCGTGGCGGGTATCACATTCGAAGAGGAAGCTAATCATATCAGATAACGATGCGGATTTCAGGTTGCAGAATTTCAACTGAGATGGTCTTTTATCCAGTTAAAGGTGCAGCCGTTTGCGTATATTTTGGCTCCCTGCTGACAGTGTGCGGCTGCTCCCTGCTCTTTTGTAAACGGCAGGTAATCTTTGGGGCAACGGAGTGCTTCATAAAGCAGCTTTGCCTGTCCGGGAAAATTGTTTTCGTCTTCGCTGTCAATCACTAGCGTTGGGCATTCGATTTGCTGCGCAATCCCATCCAGATAATACTCTTTTGCCATTAAGAAAAAGTTCTTCAGGCTTTCCGCGCGGAACACATACATCCCGTGTTTAAGTGCCCAGTCGACCTGCGGATGCTCAGACATTATTTTCCGCATAACGGCATCAACCTGTGCTTCCGATGCTTCGGCAATCGCTCTAAAACAAGTGTCCCTGGTCATTCCACCCGGTATGTGGCTGCCCATAAAATCATAGACGCCGCTGTTTGCCACACAGGCAGCAACCCGATGGTCGAAAGCCGCCGCTCTCGGGGCCAGATAGCCCCCCATACTTTCACCCCATAATACAATGTTTTCCGGGCAGACCTTCAGCGTTTCAATCAGATAATCGATAACCGGCGTTACAACTTTTTCCCAGTCCGGGCGGAAAGGGATGCCTCTTTTTCGAATCATCTCTCCCTGACCCGGACCTTCAAACGCAAGGCAGTTCATGCCGCGCTTTAAGGCAGCAACCGCATTGCCGTACAATTCTTCTTTTGTGCCGTCGTAGCCGGTAATCATGATAAGTGTGGGCGCGGCTTTATAATCCTGAGGGGAAGCCTTGTAAAAATGGCCGGGAAGAGTCGTGTTTTCATAGGGGATTTTTACTGGCTCAATGGAGGTACCTCCGTACTGGATCACCTTCGAAAAACATTCCAAAGCCAATGTGTCCAGTTGCTCCAGTTTTCTTTTTGTTTGGGCGTCGCACCCTTCTACGGTTAGAACTCCATGATAAAAACCTGCGGCACGGTAATAGTTGGATGCCCGCAAATAGGTTTCGGATGCGCTGACGGGATAACCGCATGCCAAGAAATCATCGGCAATTTGGCGAACTCTGTTCGCTGTTTTTGTCCATTCGTCGTACCAGCTTTCATAGTCACCCTTGATGTTTTTCACGGTGTCAAGGACTTCATTCACATCAGCTTGCCCCGACGACACTTCGCTTAGCATCCTGAGTGCCTGAAACGACAACTGCTCATTCTCAATATTGATTTTCATTTTATATCGCCTCCAAAATAATGCTGTATATTTTGATTCCAATCCTGCTGCCGAAGCGGGTCGTGCTTCGCCCCAAGAATTCGTTCCGAAAAGTCGGATACTGCTTGCGCCATCTCGATCATTTCTTCTTCACTGAAAGCAAAAAAAGCAGGGTCAAACACGAATTTTGTCGCCGTCAGGAGATAAAGCGCCGCCTCTTTTGGGTAAGGCGTATTGCAATATCCTTCGTCGACACCTTGCCGTATCAGTTTTTCATAAATCGGATGCAGTGCCTGAATTCGACCCACGATATATTTCTGGTGAACATAGGCGTATTGACTCTCGTGCAGAACATCGAACAGGCTGTCATTCTGGCGGTTCATCCGAAAGTCCTGCTGCGTTAGCAGATTCAGCTTTTCAACCGGGCCGATATCGTTGCGATCCGCTGTTTTTTGTATTTCTTCAAGGGTGTGCTTGGTTACTGCTTCCAGCACTGCGGCAAATATATCATCTTTTGACCGAAAATAATTATAAAAAGTTCCCTGTGCCACGTGCGCTTCCTTTACAATGTCGCTGACAGTAGTGTGGTCCACACCGTTCTTTCGGAATAATGTAAGCGCTGTTTTGAGCAGATCTTCTCTGCGAATCACCGGTGGCCTCGACATAATTGTCCTCCTTAAATGAATGACGTCAGTCATTAATATAGCATGGTCTTTCTTCTCTGTCAATAGCACTAATTGTTTTTCTGAAAGTTCGAGAAGTGTAAAAGCAGTAGCTTTTTTACATTGCCGTTGCAGACGGATCAAAAGCTGGGGAGATCGTGGGTGTCCAATTCGTACTCACGCCGGCGGCCGTCAGAATTTGCAATGCCATGACCGGAGTGAAACAATCAGGGCACTGTAAATGACTTCGTTTCGTGAAGAGACAATCCCCGTGAGTTGTAAAGCCCGCGCGGAGGCATTATAATGAATCTAGCTTATGGGACAACGGTTAGGGAGTGATGCGGTGTGAAAATTGGCGCGTTTGCAAGACACAACCGGGTCAGTATTGACACGATCCGGCATTATATAGACCTTGAATTACTGATCCCGCAAAAAATAGGGAAGCAATACCAATTCGACCTGTCATGCCAGAAGGATCTTGAAGAAATCCTGTATTTCAAGTCACTTGGATTTACTCTTCTGGAGATTAAAGATATTTTCATCGTGAAGCATCTTGGAAAAATGACCTCTTTTCAGCAGGAGGAATATTATCAAAACATTTTTAAAGGCAAGCATGAAAAGATAAAAATGCAAATAGAGGCTCTTAACAGGAAAAAATCCTGTTTGGAAGACGAGCTTCAAAAATTGGACGGGAAACGCGAAGCAAAGCCATTCCCAATGGGAATCAGCCTGAATTGGCTGCGCCTTCTTTGCTGCCACCGCTGCGGCGGCCCCCTCCTGTTGAAAGAAGCCGCCGTAGAGGACAATATGATCCTGTCAGGAACGCTCAAATGCAGCTGCGGAGTTGAATACTCGATTCAGGACGGCATCCTTTTCGTAAATCCCGATAAGGCTGTCTGCGAAGACCGGGTTCCTGAGCCCCTGTCCTACATCCGGCATACGGACGCTGCATATCTGAATCATGTTTATAAAACTCTGGAGTGGACGGTTCAGAAGATTGATTTTAAGGGCCTTTCGGAAAAAGTTGTTTTGGAACTGGGCAGCGGAAGCGGTTTTCTATTAAGACGGATTTATGATGACCTGCCGGAAAACACGGTGTACATCGCCGTTGACTGCAACAGGAGCAGCCTGCTTTCGCTCAAAAAGATTCTGGAAAAAGCGGAGAAGAAAAAGGAAATTTTCTTTATTTGCTGTGATTTTCTGGAGCTTCCTCTGGCGGAACGTTCCGCGGATCTTATCTGTGACTTCGCGGGAAGCAGCAATTATGGTTTTGACCACAGCGAATTCCTTTTAAATTCCATGGAACGATACTTTAAAAAAGACGCCGCTCTGTTCGGCTCCTATATCATCTTCCGGAATTTCAGCTCAGACAGCCTGGTCCCGGTGGACTGCCGGGAAAACTTTCGAGTTGGCCCGGTCGCGAGGAAAATTGAGGAACTGGGGTTTTTGAAGCAGTCGGATTACCTTTCGGACGTCGTTGCCAAAGGCGGAATTTATGAAAATTACTTTCAAAACGGGGAAAAGGTTCTGACATACGGTTTTGTTGGAAAAAGGTTGGGTTGACCCGACCTTTTTGTATTTTTGCCGCAGCAATCGGCGTCCCGGGGTGCTTGACGCCGAGTCGGCACCACGTCTTACAATGAGCGCATAAGAGGGGGCGCTATTGTGAGATCGGCTTGGATTCAAAAACACGAACGGTTTAATTTTGTGATGTTCTTTCTGGGGCGAAGCACGTCTGTTCTGATGTCTTCCGTCTATACGTTCGCAATGGGACTGTATGTCCTGAAAATGACGGGGTCCGGTCTGTCGTTCGCGGTTACGCTTTCGCTGCAGATCCTGCCGGCTGTCCTGATCGGTCCGTTTGCGGGAGTCCTTGCGGACCGGTTCAATAAAAAAATTATTGTGGTCCTGACCGACGCTTTCCAAGGGCTTCTGTTTGCCGGGTTGTTTTTTGCCGCCGGAAACGGCCTTACGCTTTTTGACATTTACACCGCAACCCTGCTGCTTGCCGTTTCTCAGACGCTCTATAATGTCTGCATGGACTCCGCCGTCCCGAATCTTGTTTCGGGACCCCATGTTTTAACTGTCAATTCAATCGGGAAAATTGTCGACTCTGCCGCAGGCATTGTCAGCCCCGGTTTGGGGGGCGTTCTTTATGCCGCGATGGAGATACGGTACTTTGTCCTGTTAAACGGAATCGCCTTTTTCCTTTCAACCGTTACCGAGTGCCTGATCGATTTCCGTCTTTACAATCACCTTACGCCTCAAAACTCCGGATTCGATTTCAAGCGGGAGCTCGCGGCGGGATTCGATTACATAAAGAAATCGGATTGGATCAAAAGCTCCCTGCGAAATTTCGTAACAGTCAATTTCTTTCTTGCGTTGTGCTATTCCGTACCCGTTCCATACATCCTAAACAATGTTTTTCACCTGTCCCCGAAAGCATTCGGACTGGTTCAGTGTTTTTCGCCTGTCGGCATGATTGTCGGCGCCCTGCTGGTCGGAAAGATCACCGGTATGATGTCGTACGGAAAACTGATGAGGATTTCCGGAGCTTTCTGTGCCCTTTGCCTGGTTTTGCTCGGAGCCCTCCCGGTTTTCAGTGACCACGTTGCTCCGGTTTTACTGATTCCTTACTATGCCTTTGTGCTGGCCTGCTCCGGCTTTGCCGTTTCCCTGATCGATATTCCGTTCATCAATCATTTTCAGACCCGGGTGCCGGAGGAACTCAGAGGGCGTTCCCTCAGCCTCAGCATCAGCGCGGTTAAAATAGCTACCCCGGCCGGTTATATTTTGTCGGGAGTCATGATGGAAATTTTCCCGGCATATTTCCTGCCCTTCTGCGGAGGAATCCTGCTGTTTGTCCTCTATTCCGCGGTGAAGCGGAAATAAGGAGACCCTTTGCTCTGAATTGCGCAAATTCATCAAGAATCGCCGTCCCCCGCTGCCGAAAAGGCAGCGGGGGATTTTTTATTTTGGAATATCCCCGGGGAAGGCGGGGCAGAATCGTTCTGTAAATAATTACCAAACCCGAGAAGGAGATTCAAGATGAACGAAGGACAAAAGAACTCGGGGCGTTTTCTGATTTACGCGCCCTTTCTGATGTCGCTTGTCTTTTGGCTGGTGATTTATTCTTATACTTTTTTACAGGGAGACGACTACCGGTTCAGTGTAAACGGCGGCAGTTTCCCCAGAATCTGGAACGAGTATCTGGACTACTATACTTACGGCGGGGCCAGAATGGGAAATCTGCTTGCCGGCGTGTTCCTGATGACGGGCATGCGCGTCTGGCAGGTAACGACTGCGCTGGCGGCGACCGGAATTTCACTCACCTTTTTTTATTACGTCAGGGGGACCTTTCGGCCGGAGGGAAGCGCGGACCGGCGAAGCGCGCTGCTTGCCTGCGTGTGCGCGGTGTTTCCCGGACTGCTGCCCATGTCGTCCCGGCTTTTTTCCGACGCCTTCCTCTGGCTGGACGGCTCGGCCAATTACATCTATCCGTTTCTGCTGATGCTGGTGGGCTTTCTGCCTTTTTACAGCAGCCTGCGCGGACGGAGCCTGCCGAGAGCTTTTCACTGGATATCGCCCGTATGCTTTGTTGCCGCGGCCCTGCTGCACGAGCAGGTCACAACAATGCTGCTGGGGATGTGCGCTGCAGCGCTTTGCTATCTGAAAAAGGACCGGACGAAAAAAGAGCTGGTCTATTTTGGAATCTTGACGGCGCTGTGCGCCGGGGCGCTTGTTTTCATGCTGACGGCGCCGGGAGCCTATTTCCGCATGGAGCAGGAAAACGGAGAGCAAAGCGAAAAGGCGGCTTTTCTTCATAATTTCATGAGCTATTTCGTCCCGCTCGTGAACGAGGAATGGCCCTGGCTGATTGCGATGGGCCTTACGGCGGTTTTTCTGCTTTCCCGCCGGTCCAGGCACGGGAAGCCCGGCGCGTTCGTTCAGCTGTATCTTTGTTTCGGCGCGCTGCTGACGCCGCTGAGCTGGAGCATGCGTTTCCCGATGCTGACCCTGCCGGCGGAGGAAACGCAGAGCAGCCGCTTTCAGCAAACGGCGGAGGCCGCGCTGATCTGTTACTGGATCCTGTATCTTCTGCTGATTTTCGCGGCGCTGCTGATGTTCGCACAGGAGAAAGACCCCGGCGGAGGGGGAAGCCGCGCTTATCTGCCGGTCCTGTATGTGGGGATGTGGGCGTCCCAGGCGATTCCGGCGGTGGCGACAGCCAGCAGCGGCCGGGCAAGGATGCCTTTGTATGCGCTCGCGCTTTTAATGATCTTCTGCGTTCTGTGGGATTACGGCGGCGCCGTTCGCCGGGCGAGCCTTTTGCAGGGCGCTTTGATTCTGATCGGAATCGTTTCGTTTGCCTGCATCGCGCGCGGCGCCGTGATCAACGGCGCGGCGGCGGCGGACATTGAGCGGCAGATGTTCGAAGCGCGGCAGGGCGAACGGAGCACCGTGCTGATCGATTACAATCGGTTTGACTGGACGTTCTGCAACGTGACGTATATTTTTAAGCCGGACAAAAGGCCCCGCAGCTACGAAACAGCGATCCGCAAATACTACGGACTTCCGGACTCCGTGAAAATCCAATATACGAAAGCAAAGGCCGGGCGCGGGGCGGTGGTTCACCCGCTGAAGTGACGAGCCCGGGAGCTAAAAAGGGACTGTTGCAAACAGCTTTGATAATAAAATGCGCCTTGATCGGGCTTTGTCAGCCGTTTCAAGACGCATTTTCTTGCTTTGAGGGCTATTCCATTGTGCAATTTGCTATCGCAAATTCATTTTGCAACAGCCCCTTTTTTATGACAGCGAATCGCGTCAAAGAACGGAGCTTGTGTTTTTGATCTCGTCGAGCACGGCGGAAATCTCACCGGCCTTTTCCTTGATCTCCAGCATTTTGTCTTTCGGCACGTTATAGGTCATAAAAACGTCCTTGATCGTTTGTATTGAGTCGTAAAGGTTTTGATTTACGGCGATAAACTCCTGGAACACGTTGCTGTTGCTCGCGTTTATAAACTGTTTGATGTCGTTTTTAATGTACTGGACCATTGCCTGGGATTTCGAAAAAACGCCCGCGGCCGCGGGATAGGGTTTCACCATTTGAAGAAAATACTGGTTTTTCGCGTTGATGTTGTACACGTAGAACAGTTCCGTCTGATCCAAATTGAAACGAATAAAACTGATGATTCCATGCAGGCTCGTCACGTCGGCCCCCATCTGCGTCAACATCATGTCGATTTCTTCCTGATTTGCAGACATATTATTCATGGATAAACACCCCCCGACTCTATTATATCAGATAAAATACAATAAGATAGATGGTCGATAAAATAATTGATACGATCATCAGGGGGAACCCGTATTTCAGGTACCGGGAAAAGGTCAGCTTGTATCCGTGCTTTTCCGCAAGCCCCGCGACGATCACGTTTGCGGAGGCGCCGATGAGGGTTCCGTTGCCGCCAAGGCAAGCGCCGAGGGAAACCGCCCACCAAAGCGGCATGATGTGCATCCCGTGGGTCCCCATGGCCTTAATGAGAGGAATCAGCGTCGCCACGAAGGGAATGTTGTCCAGCATGGAAGAAGCCAGTGCGGAGAACCAGACGATGATGATTCCGGTCAGAAGCAGATTGTTCTTGGTCGCATGAACAATGACGGTCGCCAGCTCGTTGATGACGCCGACCTTTTCCAAAGAACCGACGAGCACGAACAGCCCCGCGAAGAAGAACAGCGTCGGCCATTCAATGTTCAAAAACACTTCGTCGACGTTTTCTCCGCTCAGCAGCAAGAGAAGCGCCGCGCCGCTCAACGCGACCAGGGCGGAAGGGTAGCCCAGCTGCTCGTGAAAGAAAAACCCCAGAATCACCAGCCCGAGGACGAACAAAGACTTTTTCAGAAGCGAAAGATTTTTAATCGATTTCTTTTCGTTAAAATGAAGGATTTCCTGCTTCTTTTCCTCGCTGATGACAAGCTGCTTGTGAAACAGCAAATACAGGATAAAGAAGGTGACGGCGAAAATAACGACGACGATGGGCCCGAGGTTTGCGATAAAGTTTACAAAGCCCAGCCCGGCGGCGCTTCCGATCATGATATTCGGCGGGTCGCCGATCAGAGTCGCCGTTCCGCCCAGGTTGGACGAAATGATTTCCGGAATCAAAAAGGGAATCGGGTCCAGCTCGAGAGTGTCCGTAATGACGAACGTCATCGGCACAATCAGCAGCACGGTCGTTACGTTATCCAGAATTCCGGAAATGACGGCCGTAATCACGCTCAGGCTGAGGATGATTTTCCAGGGATCGCCTTTGACTTTTTTGGAGGCAAAAATGGCAAGGTATTCAAATATTCCCGTGTTTTTCACGATTCCGACGATAATCATCATGCCGACCAGCACGCCCAGAGTGTTAAAATCAATGTAATTCAGAGCTTCGCTGAACGTCATAATTTTTAAAATCAGAATGAGGCTTGCACCAACCAGAGCAGCGATCGTTCGATTTACCTTTTCACTCATCACCAGTGCCATGACAATTACAAAAATCGTGAGAGAGGCAATCATTTGCATAGACAAGACTCCTTATTCCATGATTTGTAAATTCACCTGGAATCGTTCCAACAGCTCTCCGAAACAACGGGGAAGACATAAAAAAACATCGGGTACTCCCATGAAGAGGAGAAGACTCCGATGGCATAGAGTTTAATCGCAGGCTGAACAGTGCCGCGGCCCCTGACGTCTGTTTTTATCTCAAACCGAATGAAGTACGCAGTGAATACTTTTAGAGCGAGAAGTTCCCGATTGATTCAGAACACACTTTCATCTGCCATCTAAAAATCTTCATGTTCAGAGCGATTTTTTGTAAATTTGACCTAATGTGACCATCATAACAATACAAAATGGGTTTGTAAAGGCTTTTTCAGAACATTCGTGACTATCGCTTTATTATTTGCTCGAATATATTTTATTTTTGGTAAAATTGATAATTGTTTCACGAACCGTCAAAATACACAAAAGCCGGCCCGTACTTCCCCGGCACTTTTGGAGAGATCATGGGTGCTAGACCCGGAAAGCGGCAGCAATCAAATAGGAATTGACAGATAGAAAAATATGGGTTATACTAGGTGCATTGTAATTCTAAATGAAGAAAGGAGGCAGGCAAAATGAGAGAGTTAATCGCAGTTAACTTTGCGCGTAAGGTTCGTTTCGGCCTTTTGTCGGAAGTGTTTTTGCCTGCCTCCCGTTTGCGATAGGATTTTTGCGCTCTCCTGTAAAAACGGCGTAAAAATATGGCGGTAAAGCATCTCTGACGGGCAGAGATGCTTTTTTATTTTGCCCATAAGGGATTTTATTGAAGGAGAAGAGTATGAAGAGCAAAGCGCTTGTTTGGCATTATTTAAGAAAAAGCGTCGGCTTTTTTGCCGTCGCTTTGGTTTTCAGCATCCTGAACACGACGCTGAATTCGCTGATTCCGCAGGTTGTGCGGGTTGCGGTCGATTTTGTTACGGGAGAACAGACCGAGGATCTTCCCGGCTTCATCACAGGCATTTTGAATTCCGGCCCTGCCCGTGAAAACCCGGCGCGGAGCCTGCTGCTGTTCGCGGCTGCTATTCTTGCGGTCGCGGTTTTTTCGGGCGTCTGCAATTACTTAAGCCGCACCGGAGTAGCAAACGGATCGGAAGCTTTTATCAAACGCCTGAGGGACCGTCTTTTTCTCCATATCCAGCGTCTGCCGTACAGCTGGCACAACCAGCACCAGACAGGGGAAATCATTCAGCGCTGCACGTCGGACGTGGACGTGATCCGCAATTTCGTCAGCAATCAGATGCTTGAGGTGTTTCGCACCGCGTTTCTGGTGCTTCTCTCCATCTCGATCATGTTTTCCATGAATGTGACGATTTCGCTTGTCGCCCTGGCCTTTATTCCGCTAATACTGCTGTACTCCTGCATTTTCTATTCGAAAATCGCCAGGCGGTTCCGCAAGGCGGATGAAGCCGAGGGGGAACTGTCGTCCACGGTACAGGAGAACTTAACGGGGGTCCGCGTGGTGCGCGCGTTCGGCCGGGAGCGCTACGAAATCGACCGCTTCGACGAACGCAACGACCGTTTCGCGAACCTCTGGATTCGGCTGGGCGGACTGCTGAGCACCTACTGGGGGCTCGGCGACCTGATCACCGGACTTCAAATCCTCTGTGTAATCGTGGCCGGTGTTATGGAATCGGTCAACGGCCGGATTACGCTGGGTGAATTTCTGGCGTTCATATCTTACAACACCACGCTGATCTGGCCCGTCAGGGGGCTCGGCAGAATCCTGTCCGAAATGAGCAAGGCGGGCGTTTCCGTAACCCGCGTGGCGGATATCCTGGCCGCGGAGGAAGAAGAAAACGGCGCGGACGCTCTGCGCCCGCCCATGAACGGGGACATTGCGTTCCATCATATCAATTACTGCTATGAAGGGCAGAAGCCCATTTTAAAGGACGTCGATTTTACGATTCCCGCAGGCAGCACGTTTGCCATTCTGGGCGGAACGGGCAGCGGAAAGTCGACGCTGATGCATCTGCTCGACCGGCTGTACGATCTTCCGCCGGAGTGCGGCAGCATCACGGTGGGCGGAACGGACATTTCCAAAATTCAGCGCTCATGGCTGCGCAGGAATATCGGTATCGTGCTGCAGGAACCGTTTCTGTTTTCCCGAACCATTGAGGAAAACATCCGGGCGACCCGGCCCGGCGCCTCGCTGGAAGAGGTGCGCGGCGCAGCGCAGATCGCCTGCGTCGACAGCGCGATCGATGGCTTCGGCAGCGGGTATGAAACCATTGTGGGGGAACGCGGAGTTACGCTTTCGGGCGGGCAGAAGCAGCGCGTGGCGATTGCGCGCATGCTGATGCAGCAGGCGCCCATTATGGTGTTCGACGATTCCCTTTCCGCCGTGGATACCGAAACCGACGAGCAAATCCGCGAGGCCCTGAAAGAGAATCTGGGGAATTCGACGGTCATCCTGATTTCCCACCGGATTACAACGCTGATGCAGGCGGATCAAATTCTGGTGCTGGAGGACGGCACCGTGGAGGAAATCGGCACCCATGAGGAGCTGCTGCGCAAAAACGGAATCTATAAAAAAATCTATGATATTCAGATGAGCAGCGGCGACCGGTCGCTGCTGGAACAGGAGGTCGGATAATGGGTTATGACGAACAGGAGTACAGCAACGCCTTTGACCTGAAAATCTGGAAAAAAATTCTTCCCTATTTAAAGCCCTACCGCAAAACCGTCATCATGGTCTGCGTGCTGAACCTTTTCTGCGCCCTGGTGGATATCCTGCTGCCGCTGTTTCAGCGGTATGCCATCGACCATTTTATCGAAGCGCGCACGATCAACGGGCTGCCGCTGTTCGCCCTTGTCTACGCGGTCACGATTACGCTGCAGACAGTCAGCGTGATTCTGTTCACCCGTGGCTCCATGCGAATCGACATGAACCTTGGCCGCGACCTGAAACGGGCATGCTTCGTCCATCTGCAGACCCTTTCATTTTCCTATTATAATGTAACGCCGGTCGGCTATATCCTGACGCGCGTCATGAGCGACACCAACCGGATCTCCGACCTGGTGGCGTGGAATGTCTTCGACATGCTGTGGGCGTCCGTCTACGTTCTGGGTGTTTTCGGCGCCATGCTGGTGCTGAATGTCAGGCTGGCGCTGATCGTCATTCTGGTCGTGCCGGCCATCGTGCTGCTGACCTGGTATTTTCAGAACCGAATCCTGCACTGGAACCGATTGGTGCGTAAGACGAATTCCCGCATCACCGGCGCGTTCAACGAAGGCATCATGGGTGCGAAAACCTCAAAAACCCTGGTGATTGAGGAAAAGAACGACCGGGATTTTACGGAGATTACCCGGGAGATGAAGGTTTCCTCCATCCGCGCCGCGCGCCTCGGCGCGGTGTATATTTCGCTGGTGCTTCTGCTCAGCTCGGTCGCGACGGCGCTGGTGCTTGACCGCGGCGGGAATCTGGTGCTGCAAAACGGGATGCTGCTTGGCACGCTTTCCGCCTTTACCGCCTACGCCGTAGGAATCTTTGAGCCGATTCAGCACCTTGCCGGCAATTTTTCGGAGCTGATTTCGGTGCAGACGAATATTGAGCGCGTCACCGGACTGCTGGACCAAAAGCCCGAAATCGTCGAATCGCCGCAGGTTGCCGAAAAATACGGGGATTTGTTTCATCCGCGCACGGAAAACTGGGAGCCCATCAAGGGGAATATCGAATTCAGGGACGTCAGCTTCCGGTATCCGGACGGGAACGAGGATGTGCTCAGCCATTTCAGCCTGACGATTCCCGCGGGCACCACGGTCGCGATCGTCGGGGAAACGGGCGCGGGCAAAAGCACGCTGGTGAATCTGGCCTGCCGCTTCTTTGAACCGACCGCGGGGAAGATCCTGATCGACGGGCGCGATTACCGGGAGCGCAGCCAGCTTTGGCTGCACAGCAACATCGGCTATGTGCTTCAAAGCCCCCATCTGTTTTCGGGCACGGTCAGGGAGAACATCCGCTACGGCAGGCTGGACGCCACCGATGAGGAAGTGCTGCGCGCCGCCGAGGCCGTCAGCGCCGACAAGGTGGTGGAAAAGCTGGAGGACGGGTTTGACAGCGTCGTCGGCGAGGGCGGGGACCGCCTTTCCACCGGGGAAAAACAGATGATTTCGTTTGCAAGGGCCGTTCTCGCGGACCCGGCGATCTTTGTTCTGGACGAGGCGACCTCTTCGATCGACACCAGAACCGAACAACTGATTCAGGCGGCGATTTCTCATTTGCTGCAGGGGCGCACCTCCTTTGTCATCGCGCACCGGCTTTCAACCATCCGGCACGCCGACATGATTCTGGTCGTGAAGGACGGCAAGATTATTGAAAGGGGCCGGCACGAGGAGCTTCTGCGGATGAAGGGGTATTACCACACGCTGTACAGCCGCCAGTTCGCCGAAGAGTCGGCAATGGGTTTGCTGAAGGCGGAATAAAGACCCCAATTTAACGGGACTGTTGCAAAACAGCTTTGATAAAAAATAAAAAATGCGCCTTGATCTGGCTCTGTCAGCCGTTTCAAGACGCATTTTCTTGCTTTGAGGGCTATTCCGTTGTGCAATTTGCTATCGCAAGTTCATTTTGCAACAGCCCCGTTGCGCGGAAAGCCTTTACACGTAACGGATGCTCAGGTTTCCGAACGAAACGCTGCCGGTCAGCGTGACGGCGGGCGCGCCCGGCTCGGCCTGCACGTCGTTCCTGTCGCTGTTTACTGCGCCGAACGCCGCGTGGACGTGGTCGACAATGCGCCAGTTCCTGTGAAGATAAAGAACCATCTCGCCAAAGCTTTCGTCAATACGGATTTCAGCGCCCTCCGGGCTGAGCTGAACCTGGTCGAAGTACACGCTCAGCTTGCCGAACGACGAGGACAGATTCGCGCTTTTTAAACTGTCGGAATGCAGGTATTTGCAGGATTCGCTGAAGCTTGTTTTCACAAGAATCTCGTTGCCGTCGATGTTTTCCTCCGAACGGGGATGCGAGTCCCCGTCCCACCCGTGGTGACACCAGCCCCAGTAATGACGGCGGCTGTGAAAAATCATGCTGAACCCGATGGAGGCGAACAAAGCCGCCACCATGAGCTGCCAGAAAGAAAATACAACCAGATGAAACGGCTGCTGATAGATCAGATAAAGCAGCGCAATCGAAATGAACATGCCGAACCAGTTCAGGTCCGTTAAGCTGCTGATGAGAACCGCGGCAAGCAGGACGGTCGCCGCAACGCTCCAGAATCCGATTTGGATAAACGCGCCGATCTGGCTGGCGATCACAAAAATCGCCGCAGCCAGAAAGAAAATGCCCCAGAACCAATTTCTATGTTTCATTGTTTCCCCTTTCGCTCAGGCGCTGCCGCAGTTCCCTGTAATAAAACCGCGACGCGTAGATTTGTTTATGGCTGTTTGAAAACTGAACCAGGCTGGAGGAAGTTAGATTCCGCGTGACGGAATAAATCTGCCGGATATTGACAATGGTTGATTTCGCGGCCCGCACGAAGCTGCGGGGGAGCATCTGCTCCAGCTCGTACAGACGGTATTTGATGAAATACGCGTCGTCCGCCGTATGAGCGTAAACGCGGTCGCCCTCCGTTTCAAAAAAAAGGACGTCTTCCAGAGGAAAGTAGTATTCCTGATTCTGCTTGTAAAAGGTGATTTTCGGCCCCGACTGCGACTGCTCCAGAATAAACTGGTGAATCTTCCGGATCGACTCATCCACGCGGCCGCAGCGGATCAGTACTTCGTCTTCCTTCAGATTGTCGGTCACTTCGATCCGAACCTTCATCGTACCACCCCTTATGCAACCAGTATAGCGGCTTTGAGGCAGGATGAAAAGAGGAATCGGGCGTCCGGTTGCTTTTTTGAGGGTAACCGGTGATTTTTTGGCGGCAAGAGGTGCTTTTACCGCGGCGATGGATCGGCTTACCGCGCCCGACGGCCAGCACCCCGCGGAGTTTTTTGCGGCTTTTGCGGGCTGGATTCCGCTTTCTTGCCGCTTGCGATTTTGCTGTCCGTCACGATCCCAAACGTGATCAGCAAAAGGCCGGCAAGTTTCAATGGCGCGATTTTTCCGGATACGGCGGAATCGATCAGAAATCCCGTCCCAAGCTGGCCGATCAGTACGACGACGGTTGAAAAGGAGATTTTTGCGTTCATCATTCCGTTCAGAATCAGCAACATGGAAAAAAGCCCAAAGAACCCGCCCGTCAGGTAAAGCGGGGGAACCGCTTTCAAGAGGGAGACCGGGTCCGGCCCGAGGTCTCCCGTTGCGAAAATCAAGATGAGGGAAAAGACGGTTCCCTCCAGATAATTAATGAGGGTTCCGTTGACCGTTCCAAGCGATTTTTTTGCCTGAAGGTTCACCATTTTGTTGATCGTGGCGGCAATACCGTTCAGCAGGGCCAAAACCGGGTAAAGTATCACGAAGCGTTCCTCCTTTTCATGAAACAACCATCAGCAGCAGTCCGGCGAGAATCATGCAGAAAGCCGGCGCGCGGGCAAACCGGAACCGGCTGACAGGAGTGTGGAACCAGCCGAAGTGGTCGATCACCGCGGAGGTGACAAGCTGGCCGGTGACCGCAAAGGACATCGTGACGGCGGCGCCGATATGCGCGGTGCTGAGGCTGCTGGTTGCGACAAGGGCAACCCCCAGCAGCCCGACAAAATAGACGTAAACCGGCGCTCCGGACAGTTTCATCTTTTCCCTTTTCACCGCAATCAGGTCAACCAGCAAAAGAATTGCGCCGATCATATGGACAAAGAGGCTGATTTCAAATATATTTAAATAAGAAGCCAGCAGACCGTTGAGGCTTACCATCAGTCCGAAACAGATCCCGCCCAAAAGCAAAAGCAGAAAAGTCACAGCAAATCCCCTCCCATAAGATAAAACCTATTATCACACGGATTTTTCCGGAATGTGATGACGGATGTCATTGCATGCCGATTTTCAGGAAAAAACGGCCCCGGTTCGGCGGCAGGAAAGGAGGTTTTACGATGGAATTTATAACAGCGGGACAGGCGCCGGAGATCGCCGCGAAGGCGGAATCCATCCGGCGGAGCTTTTCAAAACAGGTCTCCGCGTGGATGCGCCTTTGCGTGTTTCGGGCGGGGGAATATCTGTATCGCGAGGGCGACGACTCCGGGGATCTCCTGATTCTTCTGGCGGGAAGCTGCAAGGTGTTTAAAACTTTGGAAAACGGAAAGAACGTTTTGCTTTGCCGGTATGAGAAAATCGAGGTGCTGGGGGAATTTGAGCTTTTCGGCGACCCCGCCGCGAAGACGAACGTACAGGCCCTGACGGACGTCTATTGCATGGCGTTTTCCGTTTCCGAACACCGCGAGAGTCTGCTTTCGGACAATGCTTTTCTGCGGTTTGTTCTCCGCGAAATCGGTGCGAAAGCAGGGCGCAGCAACCTGAATCTGGCCATTAACCTGATGTATCCGCTGGAACAGCGGGTGGCGGGATATATCCTGACCATGCAGAAAAACGGGGCGTTTTCCACTAATTACACGATGCTTTCGGAATATTTGGGGTGCAGCCTGAGGCATCTTCTGAGAACATTTCGGGTCCTGTGTGAGAAAGAAATGCTGAAAAAAACAGAATCGTCATATCTGATTCAGGACGTCGTCGCTCTTGAAGCCCTTGCCGGAAATGTTTACCGGCAGTAAGGAGATAAAATGAAAATTCTCATCGCTTATTTCAGCGGGACCGGAAACACCCGCTATTGCGCGGAATATTTGAAAAAGCGCCTGGAACAGCCGGGGAATCACGTGGACCTGCGTTCTGTGGAACGCCTCCCGGCAAAAGAAGCTGAAAATTACGACTTTCTTGTCGCGGGATTTCCCGTTTATGCCTGTGACGCCCCCGAAATCATCAAACGCTTTTTTGCCGCGGCCGCTTTAACGGCCAGGAAAGGAGCCTATCTGTTCTGCACAAAAGGATTCTATTCCGGGAATGCATTGAAAAACGCGGCGGATCTGCTGCGGGATTCAGGATACAAAATTCTCGGATGGGCCGACGTCGGCATGCCCGGTTCGGACGGTCTGGCTTTTCTGAAACCGGATTCCCGTGCCGCGAAGAAAATGTACGACCGGGACTTCAGCCGCATCGAGCCGCTGGACCGGCTGTCGGAGGTCATTCTGGCGGATGCCGGCAAAACAGGGGACGGCGGCCTGCAGGGAAAGCGGATTCCCAAAAAAATAACGGGGGCCGCGGCAAACGGGCTTTTCCGGCTGGCCTATGCGCCGCTGGAGAAATGGATGACGGCGAAATTCCACGCGGATCAAAACTGCGTCCGCTGCGGCTTCTGCGAAAAAATATGCCCGGCGGGCAATATCCGCGTGACAAAAGAGGGCGTTCACTTTGACGGTTCCTGCTTTCTTTGCATGAGGTGCGTTCATCAGTGCCCGAAAGCCGCCATTCAGATTGGAACGGGAACCGTCGGCAAAATGCGGTGGAAAGGCCCGGACGGGCGGTTTCATCCGCTCGAACGGGAGGATTGAGTGCTTTGCCGGATGATTTCGGCGATCACCGTGGACAGCGCGCCGATTTTTTCGGGTACGACGTCCGCGACGCGAAGGGATGCCGCTTCTTCAAAAGAAACCGCCGGAACGCGCCTGAAAATTGCGCGGAAACAAAAGCACCGAACGCGAATGAATCGCGTTCGGTGCTTTTGTTACTGCGCGTTTAAATTTCCACGGCGATCCTGTCTGCCGGTTCCAGAAGGACCTTTTTGGTATCGTTCAGGTAAGTGCGCTCCGGCAGGCAGATCAGCACGGTGCCGTCGCAATCGACGGGGTACGGCGCGCCGTGCCAGACGCCGGCGCGGAACACAACCAGCATACCCGCCGGAACAACAAAAGCTTTCAGCTTCTCCGGCTCCGGCGTTCCGCTGTTGGCGGGACCGGCGTAAATCACCATGTCGTCATCCATCGGCATCATGACTTCAACGGTAAAGGAGTGGTATTCCACATCCTCAATCACCATCGGCCGCTTGCCGACCTTCAGCGAGCCGAATGCCGCGGGAGCGGCGCTCGCCATGGGCGCCAGCGCCATGTCCCGGTGAAACGCGACCGGTTCCCCGCCCAAGGCGTAGGCTCCGTCCGGGTTCGCGATGTTCGCAAGGTAACCGTACGGAGCCCAGTTCTCCGCGGTAATGGGTTCTGCATGGATCGTTTTCATGGTAAAGACCTCCGTGCCTGTTAATAGGTATAATTGTCGATTTCCACTTTGTCGATTTCCTGGAACGGCGCGAGAGTAGAGACCATCCTGACCGGTTGATCGTAGTTGTTGATGCAGTAGTGTACCTCGTTGGGCTCAATGTGAATGAACTGGCCGGGCTTCATATGGTTTACGACTCCGTCGACGACAATGTCGACCTCGCCTTCCAGAATATAAAAATTTTCTTCCATGATGCGGTGAAAGTGGGCTTTGAAATCCTGTTTAGGCTGAAACTGAACAATCGCGAGGTTCATTCGGGGACCTTTCATCAGGTATTTGGGGCCGCTGTCGCCGAAACGGTATTCTTTGTCTTTCTCGTCAACAATGTACATGATTATTTCCTCCAGTATTTTAAAGACCGGGTGCGCTCCACATGCTCTTGGTCAGATTCTGATTGCTCAGCTCCAGCTGCGCGGCGTACACTTTTCTCCAGTCAGGATAGATTCGCTCGTAGATTTCGTGATTTTTCGGGTCGGGCTGGTAGATTTTGTCCCACTGAACCAGTTCGCCGGCCGCCTCCTGAATGCTGCCGTAAATTCCAACGCCGAAGCCTGCCAGAATCGCCGCCCCGAGCGCGGTCGCTTCCTTGACAACGGGGACCCGGACCGGAAGGCCCAGCACGTCGGCGAGAATCTGACACCAGACGGGGCTTTTTGACGCGCCCCCGGCGAAAACGACCTCCCGCGGCATGTTCCCGGTGGCTTCCCGGACCAGGTCGAGGTGCCCTTTCGTTACCATCGCGGTGTTTTCCAGAATCGCCTTGTAAAAGGTGTAGCGGTTGAACTTGTCGGGATCGAGCTCGAAATTTGTAAATGTGGGGGCGGCGTGCTTCCAGCGGATAAAGTTCATGACGTCGGAAAAGGCGCAGAGCATGCCGTAGCATCCCGCCGGGATTTTTTTGGCTTCCTGATCCATCAGGGAATAAGGGTCCTTCCCGGTTTCTTCCGCCTGCTGTTTTTCAAGCTGGCAGAAACCGTCGCGGAACCAACGCATGACGAGGCCGGGCTTGAACGCCAGCGCTTCGTACTGCCAAAGGCCCGGCACCGCGTGGCAGTTTACCCTGACCCGGCAGTCGGGGTCCGTCTTTGCCTCTGCCGTGTTGAACTCATACTGCCAGAAGCTGCCGCCAAAAATCGCCGCCTGGTTCGGGCCGACGACCCCGACGCCCACGCAGCCCAGCTGCGCGTCGCCCCCGCCGACCACGACGGGCGTTCCAACGGCCAGACCGGTTTCGGCGGCGGCTTGTTCAGAAACTTTGCCGGCCGCGCTGCCGCATTCCTGAACGGGCGGGAAAATATCGGTGCGCAGGCCGCATCTATCCGCAATGGAGGGGTCCCACGACCTCTTCTCCAGGTCGAAAATACCTGTCGTGCTGCCGTTGCTGGGCTCGATCGCGAGTACGCCGGTCAGCTTATAAATCAGCCAGTCGTTAAACATGCCCAGCACGGCGGCTTTCTGATAAATTTGGGGCATTTTGTTTTTAATCCACAGCAGGCGCGGAAGGGCGTCCAGAGCGAACGACTGTCCGGATTCCACGTAGAGTTCCCTTTCAAGCTGAGGATCTTTGCGAATCAGCTCCTCCACCTCTTCCGTGCTGCGGGCGTCCACGTTCGCGCAGGCCCAGATTTCCTTTCCCTCAGCGTCATAAAGGATGATTCCCTCGCGCATGCAGGTGGTTGAAATCGCCGCGATTTCGGCCGGTTCAATCTTCGACTGAGCGAGGACTTCTTTAATGCAGTTCCTGGCCAAAGCCCAGTTGCAGCCCCAGTCGAAATCCATGCTGCCGGGGTACCGGGGGTCTTCCCGGTGCTCCCATTCGTGCTGCGCGCAGCTCAACTGGTTTCCCTTCAAATCAAAAAGCACTGCCCGGACGCTTCCCGTGCCCGCGTCCACAGCCAGCAAATATTTCTGCGACATATTGCCTCTCTCCCCTTTGATACTTACATGATTATTTTATACAGAATTGTCTTCTTCAATCAGCCGTAATGCGGTTTCTTCGTCCGTGATGAGAATATCGATATATTTTCCGCGCAGCGCCGCGCGAATCGCGTCCACCTTGGACGCTCCCGCGGCGACCCCCACCACGTTGTCGAGCTCCCGGAGCGTTTTCAGGGAAGTGCTGATCAACCGGTCTTCCACATTGGTCTGAACGGGGACGCCGTCCTTGTCGATGAAATGACTCAAAACATCCCCGACGGCGCCTTTCATGGACAGATACAGAAAATCGCTTTTACTGAGGATTCCGTTTTCCAAAACGGTCGCGTCGTCCCCCATGCCGCCGATGCCGACCAGCGTCATGGAAGCCAGCCGGACCATGCGGAAAATTTCCCTGACAGACGGTTCTTCCCGCATGGCCGACACCATCTCTTTCGAGGAAACGAGCAGCGGGGTCGGAATCAGGTAAAGCTTGGCGTTAAAGGTGTGCGACTGTGCATTGGGAAGATAGTAGCTGACGCCGCCCGTCAGGGAAACGACGGAAACTGTGAATTCGTTCATGGTGGCCAGATGATTCAGAATCTTGCTGAGCGTATCGCCGTACCCCATATTGATAAAGCAGTTTTCAGAGATCCGGTGGCTGATATACATTGCGGCGGCCTTCGCGATCGTTTCGTTCAGATTTTCACCCATGTGCGGGGTCGGCACTACGAATGTGTCCTTCAGGCCCCACTTGTCGGCAAGCTGGCGCTCCACCTGCATGTGCTGTTCGCCGTCCTGACGAATCTTAAACTGAATAATGCCGTCTTTTTTTGCCTTCTCCAGGATTTTCATGACCCGGATGCGGGAAACACCCAGCTTTTCAGAGATCTGCTGCTGCGTCATATTTTCCATATAGTAATACCACGCGGTCTTGACCGCCAGGATTTCCTCATAGTCCATTGTTTTCATCTCCAAAGAATACTTTACCTTATATGATACAGAATAAAACATTGAAAGCAAGAGCAAAGTTAACAACGTCTAACAAATGTAACTATGTTTAACTTTTGTTGTGATAAACAGTATATCATCATTCCGAATTGGTGTCAATCTCAATTTCTGAAAAGGTTTGATATTTTTGGTGTAAATTATAACAAAGATATGATATTATAGGGAATAAGTTGTTGAATAAAGCAACAAATAACCGGACTGGAATAAAAACAATACTAAAATTCACGGAATACAAAAATGAAAAGTGTTGACATTTGTTTTGAAATATCGTATGATGATGACAAGATAAAAATCAACTGCTCAAACATTTGTCTACTATTACAGGAAACCAGTTTTACATAGTAATCTGCATTTCCTGTGGATGGAGGGGGAAAAATGGCAGAATCCCAAAAAAATTCTTCTGATCAATCGATTATTTCTGTCCGCGGGATTCACAAAGCATTTGGGCTTAACAATGTATTGAAGGGCATTGATCTGAATGTCAATTCCGGCGAGGTGGTTGCGCTGATCGGCGGCAACGGCGCCGGAAAAAGCACCCTGATGAAAATCATCATGGGAATCCATCAGCCCGACCGCGGGGAGATTTACGTCGACGGCGAAAAGGCAGCCCTTACGAAGCCGTCCGTGGCGCTAAGCAAGGGAATCTATATGATTCCGCAGGAGCCGATGCTTTTTCCGAACATGACCGTCGAGGAAAACATCATTGCGGGTTTTCGTGAAAAAGCGGCCGACCTTCATGTAAGACTGGTGAACCAGATGAAGGAGATCGGCTGGGACCTGGACCTGAACCGCAAGGCGAACAGCCTGTCCATTGCCGAACAGACCCTGGTCGAAATTCTGCGCGGGCTGCTCCGAAATTCCCGCGTGCTTATCTTTGACGAGCCGACCAGCGCGCTGACCTTTGACGAGGTGGAGAGCCTTTTTCAGTGCATCGCAACCTTAAAGGCCAGGGGAATCGGAATTATTTATATCACGCACCGCCTGACGGAAGTGTTCGACATCGCGACCCACGTCGCCATTATGTGCGACGGTGTGATTACCCTGAACGGGCCGGTCGGCGACTTTACGCGCGAAATGCTGGTAAAGGGCCTGTTGCCGCCGAACATGGCGGAGCAGAGCGAAAAACGGCAGGTTGTTGAGTACGCAGAACTCGATTACCAAAAGCTGAAGCCTGTTTTTGAACTGAAGTCTTTTTCCGGCTATGGGTTCAGCAATATTAATCTGGAGATCTATCCGGGCGAAATTCTGGGCGTCGCGGGAGTGGTCGGAGCCGGAAGAACCGAACTGGCCACCACCATTTTCGGTATGGATAAGGTCCTTGGCGGAAGCGTCATCCTGGACGGGCGCGACATCACGGGTCTGCCGACCAAAAAGGTTCTGGAGGCCGGCATCAATTATGTGCCGGAGGACCGCCACCTTTTGGGACTGTTTAAAATCAGCGACATTGCCGCAAATACGACTTCGGCAATGCTTTCCGATTCTTCCATGGGAAAAATGTTCCTGAACGGGAAGGCGGAATATGAACTGACCCGGAAATACGTCGACGATTTCAGAATCAAAATCACGGGGCAGGATCAGCTGACAGGCAGCCTTTCGGGCGGAAACCAGCAGAAGATCGTGATTGCCCGGGCGCTTTCCACGCAGCCTAAGCTGATTATTCTGGATGAGCCCACCCGCGGCATCGACGCGGCGGCCCGCGGAGACGTCTATACGATCATTCATCAGCTGAAGGAACAGGGCGTCGCGATTATGCTGATCTCATCCGACATCGAAGAGATTATTGAATTGGCCGACCGTGCCGTAGCGGTCTATCAGGGGCACATCAATCTGGAATTCAACAAGAAGGAAATCAACCAGGATAATTTGATGGCTGCCGCCTTTGGCGTGACCGGAGGAAGGAAGGCGGAAGTATGAACACCGTAAAAAAAATCCTGAAAATACGGGAAATGACCAGTTTTCTGTTTCTCATCGCGCTATTCACGGGAGTCGGAATGGTAAACAGCTCGTTTCTGTCCCCGACCAGCCTTTTGAACTGTTTTAACGACAGCGTTGTCTTTACGCTTCTCGCGGTCGGCATCGCGTTTGTAATCCTGACCGGGGAAATCGATGTTTCCATCGGCGCGATCCTCGGCCTTTCCGCCGCGGTGACCTCCACACTTCTGCGCAATGGAAGCAGCTGGGCCGTCGCGTTCCTTGCCGGAGTCATGGTGGGCGTCGTGACCGGCGTCATCAACGGCTTCGGCGTGGCGGTTCTGAACATCCCGTCGCTGATCTTTACGCTCGGCACCATGGGACTGTTCCGCGGAATGATTTACGTCTATACCGGCGGCGCATGGGTGGAAAACCTGCCGGCGCCCTTCACGATGCTTTCCAAAGCCAAGCTTGTGGGCGACCTGACTGCATTCTATGCCGTCGTGCTGGCGTTTGTCATCCTGGCCCATTATATTCTGACAAAGACACGGCGGGGCAAGTATTTCATCGCCGTCGGCGACAACGCCGCGGGCGCAACGCTGATCGGAATTCCGACCGTGAACACGAAATTTGTCTCTTATGTTCTCTGCGGTGTGTTTTCGGCGGTCGCGGGCATCATCTACTCCTCCCGCATCGGTTTTATCACGCCGACCGCGGGCAACGGATATGAAATGAAGGCAATCGCCGCCTGTGTGCTGGGCGGAATCAGCCTGACCGGCGGTCTCGGCAGCCTGATCGGGGCTTCCATCGGCGCGGTCATCATGTCCTCCGTCAGCCGCATCCTGGTGTTCCTGGGCTTTTCCTCCGATTACGACAATACCATTACAGGAATTCTCCTGATCGTGATCGTGGTTGTAGACGCGGTCTCTCAAAACCGCGCCGCGGTCAAAAACCGCCATATGCGCCTGGCGGCCCGGGCGCAGTCCAAGAAAGGAGACGATCAGAAATGAAAAACTCACCTTTGGAGAGTCTGAAACGGGGCGTGAAAAGCTGGGAATTTGCTCTGCTGATGATCCTTTTCTTGGAATTTGTCATCTTCGGGGCTAAAAACAGCAAATTTTTAAATCCTAATATACTGCTGGGCAGTGTAAACGACATTATCTCCATCTGCATTATCTCTTTGTTCGTTACGTTCGTGATGATCACGGGCGGAATCGACATTCAGGCCGGCGCGATCGTCGGTTTTACCTCCATTATCGTCGGCGTTGTGTGGCAGGACGCAGGACTCAACATCTGGGCCGCCTGCCTGATCGCCGTCATCGCGGCCGCCCTGTGCGGCGCGCTTTCCGGGTTTTTCGTGGCTTACTGCAATGTTCAGCCGATGGTTGTGACGCTGGGCGGCGGCTTCCTTTATTCGGGGCTGGCTCTCTTGGTTTCCAAGCTGTCGGCGACCGAAAGCTATAAAGGAATCAGCGGATTTCCGGACTCTTTCAAACAAATTTCTCAGTTCAAGCTGTTCGGCGTGATTCCGGAGCAGGTCATCATCTTTGCGGTTCTGACGGTGATTGCCTACCTGCTGCTGCATAAAACAAAGTACGGCAGAAAGGTTTTTCTGGTGGGAGTCAATCCGCGGGCCGCGGAGTATTCCGGCATCAACAGCCGGCTTGTGATCATGAGCACCTACGTGCTCTCCGGAATCAGCGCTGCAATCGCGGGAATCGTTCTTACCTCTTATCTTGACACCGCGAAAAGCGATATCGGCGCAACCTTTACTCTTCAGATTATTACGGCGGTTGTTCTGGGCGGCACGCTCAGCACGGGCGGCAAGGGCAACGTAATCGGCACCGCGCTCGCGGCGCTGGTCATCGGAATTCTCCGCTTCGGTCTTCCGCTTTGCTTTAAGATCAACACGCAGTACCTCGACATTCCCGTCGGGCTTCTGCTTCTGATTGTGATTACGGCCCGTTCGCTGGCGGGCAACTCAAAAGTGGTTCGTTTCATGACCGGCGTAATGCCCCGCGGATGGGGGAAGACCGCGGCGCATTAATTTCAAGCGGCTTTTGGTGTAAAAAGCCATATTAATACAAAATTTTGTAGGAGGTTATTGTAATGAAAAAGGTTCTTGCACTTGCACTTGCAGCATCGATCATGGCAACATCCCTTGTCGGCTGCAGCGGCAGCAGCGGCTCGTCCAGCTCCGCCGCGGAGTCAAAGGCGTCTTCGGGGGCGTCCGCTGCCGCGGGAGACAAATCCGTGAAAGGAAAAACAGTTGTTTTTATCCCGAAGCTTACCGGCAACGCGTTCTTTGAATCCGCCAATGCCGGCGCACAGGAATATTCCAAACAGTGGGGCTTCACGGTTGATTACCAGGGCAGCCCGAACGCCGCGGTTGCGGACGAGGTACAGGTAGTCAACAACGCGATCGCCAGCGGCGCGGACGCAATCTGCATTTCCTCCGTCGACGCGACCGGACTTGATTCCGCTTTGAAAAAAGCGAAGGACGCGGGCATGACGGTCGTCACATGGGATTCCGATGTTTCCACGGACGCCCGCACGCTGATGGTTTCCCAGGGAACGCCGGACATCCTCGGCAAAATGCTGGTTGACATGAGCGCCGATTCGCTGACAAAGCGCGGCAAAGACGTGGCCAAAGACGCAATCAAATATTGCTGGCATTACTCACAGGCGACCGTGGCGGATCAGAACTCCTGGCAGGCTGCGGGCGAAAAGTATATCAAAGAAAAATATCCGAACTGGGTCAATGTGGCTCCCGACAACTACTATTCCGAGCAGGACGCTGAAAAGGCCGTTTCCGTCGGCTCGTCCATTCTGGAAGCCCACAAGGACATCGATCTGATCATCTGCAACGACTCAACGGCATTGCCGGGCCAGTGCAAAGCGGCTCAGAACGCGGGCCTGACCAAAAAAGACATCACAATCACCGGCTTTGCTTCCCCGAATTCCATCCGCGACTACTGCAAGGCGAACGTTATTGAGCAGTGGGGCCTGTGGGACTGCGGCATCCAGGGCGCGATGGGCTGCTACCTTGCGGCGTACCTTGCGGCGGGCAACACGGTGAAGGTCGGCGACAAGATCAACATTCCGAGCATCGGCGAGGTTGAAGTTATGCCGAACGACAGTCTGGTTCCCGGAGCAAAAACGACCGATACCAACAACGGCGTCGTCCTGCTTCCGGAGCGCGTTGTTTTCAACGCTTCCAACGTAGACAAATACAACTTCTGATTGACTGTGAACTGACCTTGCTGTAAAAGAAGATCATTTACAGAGTATCAGTAATACAACTAAACAAAGAAGGAGATCTGAAATTATGGCTGACAAGGAAGGACTCAAGGTTGCGAAGGATTATTCCGTAGATGTTCCTTTTGCAAATCAAGGCAGTTTTCATGTTAAGGGCGCGAACAATCTTGATTGGGGTATGAAAAAGCGCTTATCCAATATTTTCGACCCCAAAACGGGCAACACGGTCATGTTTGCCTTTGACCACGGCTATTTCATGGGATCAACCGCGGGGCTGGAGCGTTTGGACCTGGTAATTCCGAAGCTGATGTCCCACGTAGACGTTTTAATGGGAACCCGCGGCGCGCTGCGTTCCTGCGTGCCGCCCGAATGCGGCAAAGCGATTGCGCTGCGTGTCACCTCCGGTTCCTCCATGCTGAACGACGACCTTTCGCATGAAGTAAACGCGGTCGATCTTGAGGACGCGGTCCGAATGAACGCGGACTGCATGGCGGTGCAGACCTTCATCGGCGCAGACGGGCAGCTTTCCAGCATCGACAATCTCTCGCAGATGATCAACGCGGGCTTGCGCCACAGCATTCCGACGATGGGCGTTGTCGCCGTCGGCAAGCAGATGGAGCGCACAGACCGGTTCTTTAAGCTGGCTACCCGCATTCTGGCGGAAATGGGCGCCAATATCATCAAGACCTATTATTGTGAAAAGTTTGAAGAAGTTGTGGCCGGATGCCCGGTTCCCCTTGTTGTGGCGGGCGGAAAAAAGCTGCCCGAAAACGAGGCGCTGACCCTGGCGTACAAAGCCATCAGCGGCGGCGCGCGCGGTCTTGATATGGGACGCAACATTTTCCAGAGCGAGCATCCCGTTGAGATGGCCGAGGCAATCCGCAAGGTTGTCCACGAGGGCTTCAACGACAAAGAAGCCTACGAATTCTATCAGGACGCGATTCACGGATAACCGGATCAAGATCGAAAAAGCCCGTCGGCAGGCACGCTCAAAAGTTTTTGCTTTTGAGCGTGCCTCTGTTTATGTACCGGTTTTGCCGGCGGTGCCGGTGAGACCGGGCTAACTTTGGCGTTCGACAGCATTTCAGGCGGCATTGTTTGAATTGGATTTATCTGGTTGTAATTGGTCCAGTATGGGAATATAATAGTGGAAACGCCGCGGGGGATTCGCGGATGTTTCGAAAACTTTGTGCCGGGCTTTCCCAGATCGATCGCTTGCGGAAATCCGGTCGGGAACGTCATAAAAAGGTATTGAAAACGTGGAGTATTTTGAAAAAACATATCGAAACTGGAGAGTGCTGCTGTTTCGCGCCAATATCATGATTGCGTGCATCATGATTCTGGTGGAGTTCTTCATGTACTTTATCATCCGGGGAAACGGCCTGGCTCTGCCGTCAATGAGAAGGTATCTGTTCCGTTATCTTCTGATTCCGGCCGCCGCGAATACGGGTGCGATTCTATCGGGATATCTGCTGATGAAGCGAAGGCCGAATTCCGAACTGGTGAACTATATCCCGCCGGTTCAGCTGGCGTTTATCTGCATGGTCGCAGCAAGCGTTCATTATATTTTTTCCATCACGTTCGGCATCTTCGGCATCCCGATTTTTACGACGGTGATTTACAGTGATCAAAAGCTGACCAACCGCGTCGGCCGTGTTTGCTATTTGTTTTTGACGGTTTCCCTGATTTTCAGAAGGCTTTCTCCGCCGGAATTCGGAAAGGATCATTTTTTCGCGGAGGAGGCCATCATCGCTTTTGTCATTGTTTTTCTGTGCGAAAAAGTCTGCAATGTCATCATAGAGTTTCAGGAGGAAAAAAGCGGGATCCTCGAGCGGAGCTACCTCAGTCAGCTGAAAATGCAGGACCAGCTGAACAGGGACCAGAAAACCGGCCTTTACGGCAACACAATCTTTATGAATACGTTGGACTGCATGGTAAGATCCTCTGCCGAAACAGGGGATAAGATTGCTCTGGCGGTGATGGACATCGACGATTTCAAAAAGGTCAACGACACGTTCGGCCATTTAAACGGCGACAGCGTGATTCATGCGATTGCGGAACTGATGAAACAAAACGTGGATTCGAACCGCTTTACGGCAAGGTTCGGCGGCGAGGAATTCGCGGTGATTTTTACGGGCGACGCGGCGGACGAAGCCGGCCTCTTTCTGGAGAGATTCAGGCTCGAATTTGAAAGGCTGACCTATGGGTTTACCCGGGAACCCATTACCGTCAGCATCGGGCTGGCGGTGTGGGAGAGCGGCTGGACTTCGGAAGAGCTTTTCAACTATGCGGACACAGCCCTGTACGCCGCGAAAGACAAGGGCAAAAACCGGGTCGAGATTTTTCAGGAGATTTAGCAGGTGAACCGTGCCAAACAAAACGGAAAGGATTGAGCTTTATGAATCTGATTCCCTTGAAACTCAGCGTTACAACATGCTACCTGATTAGGGCGGGCGAAAGATACGTTCTGGTCGACACCGGTTACGAGGAGGACTGGGAGCTGTTTCAGAACAGACTGAGAGAGGTGAACGTAAGCCTTTCGCAGATCAGCCACCTGATTCTGACCCATCATCACGACGACCACTGCGGCCTGCTTTTTCCCATCCTGCGGGAGAACGGCTCGGTGCGCGTCGTCATGTCGGATTTCTGCGCCGAGCTGATCCAAAAGGGAGAAAACGACCTGACCCACGGGGGCGGGCTTTTGAACCGGAGGGTCGCCTTCCTGCTGCGGCACAAGCAGCTTTATGTTTCGCTGATCCTCCGTAAAAAGGTCGACCGCTCGAAAAATCTGAAATTCGCGCCGTATGTCCCGCGGGAAAGCGATCTGATTGTGACGGGGGAGCCGACCCTGAGGGAAATCGGGATTCCGCTGGAGGGTAAGATCCTGCGCACGCCCGGGCACACGGTGGATTCCATTTCGATTCTGTTCCCGGACGGGGACTGCCTTGCGGGCGACGCCGCAGCCGACATGCTGGCGTTTGCGGGTACGAAAAACTGCGTGATTTTTATCTGCAGCCTGCCGCAGTATTATAAAAGCTGGGAAAAGCTCATCGGGGCGGGCGCTCTGCGGATTTTTCCGGCGCACGGAAAGCCGTTTTCCGTTAACAGGCTGATTGCCAATCTGGGGAAAAATAAGCAAAAGAATCTCGTACAGAATCAGTAGGAAAATCAACAGGAATCAGGGAGCGATGATATGAAATATATTCTGGACCAGTTAAAACAACTGACTGCGATCGACAGCCCGAGCGGATTTACCAACGACGTGACCCGGCACACGATGGAGCAGTTTGAAAAGCTCGGCTTCAAGCCGTATCTGACCAACAAGGGATGCGTTGTGTGCGACCTGGGCGGCGAGGGAAATCCGGTGATTCTTTCGGCGCATATCGATACGCTCGGCGGCATGGTTGCGGAGGTGAAGAAGAACGGCAGACTGCGCATCACAAACATCGGCGGCCTGAACGCGAACAACTGTGAAACCGAAACCTGCCGCATCCGCACGCGCGGCGGAAAGACCTATGAGGGAACCCTTCAGATGAACGACCCGTCCATTCACGTCAACAAAAAATTCTCCGAACAAAGCAGGACCTTTGAAGAGATGGAGGTCGTGATCGACGAGGATGTGAAGGAGAAAAAGGATACCGAGGCGCTTGGAATCCATACCGGTGATTTCGTCTGCTTCGACCCGCGCACGGTGGTGACGAAAAGCGGATATATCAAAAGCCGCTTTTTGGACGACAAGCTGTCCGTCGCGATTCTTCTGGGCCTTGCGAAGCGAATCGGCGAAAAAAAGCTGATCCTGAACCGGAAGGTTTACGCCTTTATCACGGTTTATGAGGAAGTGGGCCACGGGGCCTGCGGCGCTCTGCCCGCCGACGCGAAGGAAATCATCAGCGTCGACATGGGCTGCGTGGGCGAGGGCCTTGCCTGCACCGAACGCATGGTCAGCATTTGTGCCAAGGATTCCAACGGGCCGTATGATTACGAGGTCACGACGGAGCTGGTTCGGTGCGCGGAGCAGGAAAAGCTCGGCTATGCCGTGGATATTTACCCCTACTACGGCTCCGACGCGGACGCCGCGCTTGCGGCGGGCTACGACCTGAAGCACGGATTAATCGGGGCCGGGGTTTATGCTTCCCACGGGTACGAGCGTTCCCATACCGACGGCGTGAAAAATACGCTCAGGCTGCTGGAACGGTACCTCGGAAAGGACTGACATGAAAATACGGTATTACCCCGTGCCGGGGGGCGCCGCCATTCTTTCCTGCACCGGAACCGAAAGCAACGTCCGTATTCCGGAGAAAATCGGCGGACAGCCGGTGACAGGAATCGCTCCTTACGCGTTTTCTTCCAAGGAGGCCGCGCAGGCGCGCCTGCCCGCGGGGACGGAGCTTCTGGAAGCCCCGGACGGCGTCCCGGAGGCGCCCGGCCGCGAGCGGTATCTCGGAGGGGAATTCCTGCGGGAACTTTTGCTGCCGCCCGGAATCCGGTCCATCGGGGAATACGCGTTTTATAACTGCACCGGTCTTTCGCGCGTCGGCCTTTGCGCGGGGCCGGCGCTGGTCGGCAACGGGGCTTTTATGAATTGCCGGGGTCTTAAAGAAATTCTGGTTGCGGGTCCTTCGGTCGCGCCGACCTGTCTGCCCGGCCTTCTGGAAGATATCCAGCAGGAGGTGCGCGCCGTATTCCGCTCCAAAGAGGGCGATTCCGTCTGGATTTTTCCGGAATACTATGAAGAGTCCGTCGAAAACGGCCCCGCGCGCATCTTTGAGCATTTTATCCACGGGGCGGGCTTTCGCTACCGACAGTGCTTTTGGGAGGATAAACTCGACGCGGAAAGTTACGACGCCCAGTTTCCAATCGCCCGGAGTGAGACTAACCCGGAAACGCTGCTGAGAATCGCTTTGGAAAGGCTCCGCCGTGCGGTTCGCCTGACGGCGGCCGCGAAGGGACGGTACCTGGCCTTTCTGAAAGAAAAATCGGCGGACGCCGCAAGTCTCCTTCTCCGTGACGACGACCCGGAGGGCCTTTCTTTTCTGGCGGAGCGCGGAGCTTTCACAGCGGAAAGCATCGGCCGCGCGGTTGAGGAAGCCGCGCGGCTGGAACGGGCGCGGTGCCTCAGCGTTTTGCTTCAGGAACGGCACGAGCGGTTTGCCGCGAAGAAAAAGACGTTCGACCTGTAAGGCTTTTAAAGCGGTCGAAATACAAGAAAAAAGTCTCTTATGTCTCTGTCCGCGCGGAGAATCCAAAAGACAAATCTGAGTTGATTGAATCACAATACGCCGGCATCACCGGTTCGTTTGACGGGAATGCAGGCCTACATCCAGAGGGTTGCGGAGGGTCACAGTGGAAGACAATACATTGGAGCGGATGCAAAAAATCGGCGGACAGATTCTGACGGCGTCGCGGACGGAGCTGTATCTTCAAATGCGCTTTCTCGACGTCGCGCTCAGCGCGCTTTCCTATGAAATGACACCCGGCGCGCGGTTTATGGGAACGAACGGGACGAGCCTGTTTTACGACCCGGACCGTCTGTTTTACAGTTACCGCCGCAATCCGGTTCTGGTCAACCGCGTGTATCTGCATCAGGTGCTGCACTGTGTGTTCCGCCACCTTTGGAAAAAGCCAGGGCAGGACCGCGGATTGTGGGACCTTTCCTGCGACATCGCGATGGAATCCGTTCTGGACGGTATTTCGCAGCGCTGCGTGCGGCAGCCGCCCTCCTGGTTCCGGAGGAATTTTTACGGTACGATGCGGGAAACACTCAAGGTTCCCACAGCGGAAAAAATCTATGAAATGCTGCAGAAGATGCACCCGACCGACGACGTGCGTGTTCAGCTGGAACGGGAATTCCGAATCGACGACCACTCCTTCTGGCCGGACCCGGGTAAACGCCCGCCCGCCGGCGCGCCGAACCCCCGGCAGAAATGGGAAGAGATCAGCCGGAAGATGCAGACCGGCATGGAAACGCTCGCGCAGGACCCCGCCGAGCACGCAAAAGCTCTGCTTTCGCAGGTTCAGGTGGAAAACCGGGAACGGTACGATTACCGCCGTTTTCTTCAGAAATTCGCCGTGCTGAGGGAAGAGCTGCGTCTGGACCCGGATTCCTTCGACCCGGGCTTCTATTCCTACGGGATGCGCCTTTACGGCAATCTGCCGCTGATAGAACCGCAGGAAACGCGCGAAACCCGAAAAGTCGAGGAGTTCGTCATCGCGGTCGACACCTCGATGTCCTGCTCCGGCTCGCTGGTGCGTTCGTTTCTGGAGCAGACCTATTCCATCTTAAAAGATACGGAGAGCTTTTTCAGAAAGATCAATATCCATATCATCCAGTGCGATGAAACCGTCCGCTCCGACCGTAAAATCACGAATGAAGAGGAACTGCGCGGCTACATGGAGCATTTCGAGCTGATCGGCAGCGGCGGCACCGATTTTCGCCCGGTTTTCCGCTATGTGGACGAGCTGCTGCGGCAAAAGGAGTTCCGCCGCTTGAAAGGCCTCATCTATTTTACCGACGGCCGGGGCGTCTTCCCGAAGCAGCGGCCGCCTTATGACGCCGCGTTTGTCTTTCTGCGGGAGGACTTCACCGACGCCGACGTGCCGCCGTGGGCGATGAAGCTGATTCTGGAGCCGGGCGATCTGGAGAAGGAAACGGGCGCGGCGGAGGAAAACCAAGACGAAGACTGGGAGGATTTGCCCCACTATGAATATTAAACAGGCGAAAGAAGAGATTCAGAATACCGTCCGGGCGTATCTGCAGCGGGATGAAAACGGCAATTACCGCATTGAGCCGGTTCGTCAGCGCCCGATGCTGTTAATGGGGCCTCCCGGCGTCGGCAAAACACAGATCATCGAGCAGGTTGCGCGGGAATGCGGGGTGGCGCTTGTGGCCTACACCATTACGCACCACACGCGGCAGAGTGCCGTCGGACTCCCGTTCATTCAGAAAAAATCCTATGGCGGCAGGGAATACTCCGTCACGGAATACACCATGAGCGAAATCATCGCTTCCGTCTATGACAAAATGGAGCAGACGGGCATTGCCGAGGGTATCCTGTTCATCGACGAGATCAACTGCGTTTCCGAAACGCTGGCTCCCACCATGCTGCAGTTTTTGCAGGGGAAGACGTTCGGAAACCAGAAAGTGCCGCAGGGCTGGGTCATCGTCGCCGCAGGGAATCCGCCGGAATACAACCGCTCCGCGCGGGAATTTGACATTGTAACGCTGGACCGGGTGCGGAAAATCGATGTGGAACCGGACTTTTTCGCCTGGAAGGAGTACGCTTACCGTCAGTCGATCCACGGAGCCATCCTGTCCTATCTGGAAATCCGGAAAGAAAATTTCTACCGGATTGAAACGACGCCGGACGGAGTCGCGTTCGCGACGGCGCGCGGATGGGAAGACCTTTCCGAAATGATGAAGATGTGCGAAAGCCTCGGGCTTGAAGTCGGACAGGACCTTGTCTTGCAGTATATCCAAAACCCGGCGGCCGCCAAGGACTTCGCCAACTATTATGAGCTTTACAAGAAATACCGGGAAGATTACCGTGTCGATGAAATACTGAACGGGAACATTTCGGAGCGTGCGGTCGCGATGCTGCAAAAGGCGCAGTTTGACGAAAAGCTGAGCGTGATCGGCCTGCTGCTGAGCCGCCTGAATGAAAAATTCCGCGAAGCGTTCCTGACCGACCGGCTGACGGAGGCGGTCTTCGGCCGGTTGAAGGAATGGAAGAAAAAATTAGAGGATCAGGCTGTTGAGCCGGAGACCGCGCTCCGGCAGCTTGCGCGGGAAGCGGAGGATTCGCTGAACCGGAGAAAGGAAAACGGGCAGACCGGCCGGGATGAGGAAGCGGCGGAATACGGCTGTGTCCGCCTGCTGGAACAATACGCGCGGGAGCTGATCACCGCAGGACCTGAAACGCCGGAAGCCGCGTTCGCGTTTGTCAGGGAGCGGTTTGCGGAGCAGACCGGGCGCAGAAGTACGGAAATCGACCGGGTCTCTGCCATGCTGAACCGCGCGTTTGATTTTATGGCGGTGACGTTCGGCGAAAGCCAGGAGATGGTCGTGTTTGTCACGGAGCTGACGGTCGGGTTTTACAGCTCTAAATTTATTCTGGAAAACGGCAGCGAGCCGTATGACCGCTTGAACCGCAAACTGCTGCTCGGCGACAAAAGGCGGGAAATCTTAACGGAAATCGACGGCCTTTCCACCTAAACGGGGGGATTGCCGAAAAATCGGGGGTGAGAACCATGCGGCGTGCGCCGTTTCTTATGATGAATGCTTTCACTCTGTACAAGGTCTGACAAAGGGCGATGCCGGTACAGAGCGTAATGATAGAATCGTCCGCGTCGGGTTTTGTACTTTTTAGGATTTCAAAATTAACTACTAAAAAGGATGAAACCACGTGAAAGCAAATCAATCCCGATCTTTTTTACTATTCTGGCTCAGCCAGTCCGTTTCGGAGCTGGGCAGCTCCATGACCGGATTTGCGCTGATTTTGTGGGCTTACGCCCGGACGCAGTCGGCGATGACGGTGTCCTTATTGACATTCTTTTCTTATTTACCGTATCTTTTAATCAGCGTGTTCGCGGGGACGTTTATCGACCGGCACCGAAAGAAGCCCATTCTGCTTTGGACGGATTCGGTTTCCGCGCTGTGTTCGCTGGCCGTGTTGCTCCTGTTTCTAAGCGGAAGATTTGAATTTTGGCAAATTTATATAATCAACGCGGTCACCGGGTCGATGAACGCGTTCCAGCTTCCGGCGGCGGCTGTCGCGGTTGGGAGGCTGGTTCCCGGGGAACAGTATGATAAAGTCAGCGGAATGAATTCGTTTTCCAAATCACTGATTACGGTTGCGACTCCCATGCTGGCCGCCTTTGTCAGTTCGTTCTGGAGCCTTGAGGGTGTGCTTGAATTTGACCTTCTGACTTTTCTCTTTGCCTTTTCGGTTCTTCTGTTCCTGATCCGTATTCCGGAGCGGCGGGCGCTTCGCGAGCCGGCCGGAAGGCGGCGCCTCTTAACGGACTGCCGAGAGGGGTTTCGTTTTCTGGTTAATCGCAGGGGTCTGCTTTCGCTCATCTTCAGCATGGCGGTCATGAATTTCTTTTCCAACCTCACCTATGAAAACATTCTGCCCGCCATGATCCTGTCGAGAAGCGGGCAGAATGAAATCGCGCTGGGTGTTGTCAGCGGGGCGATCGGCTTTGGCGGCGTTCTCGGCGGACTGATTGTCTCCTTCGTGAGAATGCCGGGTGATAAAATCCGCCTGATCTATTTTTCCGCGGCGTTTTCCTTTCTGTTCGGAGACGTCCTGATGGGGCTGGGCCGGACGGTGCCGGTCTGGATTGTCGCGGCGCTCGCCGCGAGCATCCCCATTCCGTTTGTCGCGGCGGGGCAGAACGTCATTCTATACCGGACGGTGCCGGAGGAAATTCAGGGGCGGGTTTTTTCGGTCAGAAACGCCGTTCAGTTCGGTACCATCCCGCTGGGAACGCTGCTGGGGGGAGCGCTGGCCGATTACGGATTCGAGCCCTTTTTGAAAAGCCGCGCGCCGCTTGCCACTGCGCTTCAAAGGCTTGTGGGCTCCGGCAGCGGCAGCGGAATGGCGGTCATGTTTCTGTGCACCGGGGTTCTCGGGTTTTTACTGAGCGTATGCTGGTATCGGAACCGGAATCTGAGAAGCCTTCGGGAAAAATAATGAATGGGGGAAAAACGCCGGTATGGTAAGAAAAATCAGGGAAGACGACCGGGAAGCATATCTCGAAATGGCGGAGGATTTTTACTCGTCCGACGCGGTCTGCCACAAAATACCCCGGCGGCATTTTGAAGCCGCGTTTCAGGAGCTGATGCGTTCGCGGGAGTACGCGGAGGCCTATTTTTTGGAGTACGGGAATCAAACGGCGGGTTACGCGCTGCTTGCCAAAACCTTTTCGCAGGAGGCGGGCGGCATGGTCGTTTGGATTGAGGAACTATATGTAAAGCCGGAATTCCGCGGCTGCGGGCTGGGACATGAATTTTTCGCTCATCTGAAAGAGCATTTGCCGGCGGATGTCAAACGGGTGCGGCTGGAAGCGGAGCCCACAAACCAAAAGGCGATTTCCCTGTACCGCAGGCTTGGGTTCGAGGATTTGCCTTACTGCCAGATGATTCGGGAGGAATAAAGGGCGGTCTCTGTCACCACCTGCCCCGGGCAATCAAAGACGCGAAAAAAGCTCCGGAAAAATTCCGGAGCTTTTTTGCAGAATGCGCGGCGATTATTCCGTAATTTCTTTCGGGGCGTCCGTCATGGAGCAGAGAGAGGCCTTTGCTTCCGAAAGAGCAAGAACCTCAAATTTTCCGTCGCCGACACTGTAAATGTTTTTCAGCATGGGCATGTTCTCCAGCATCGCGGCTCTGACGGTGTCGCTGTCGTCGCGGACGAGTTTGCCGGAGACGCGCACCCAGGTGCCGTCCGGTTTGCAGCCGCAGATTTCCACTTTGGGATTCTTCATGATCTGATGATAGACATTCTTCGTATTGTTTGTGCAGAAATAGGCTTTGCCCTCATAATCCATGACGGCGCTGAACGGACGGACCCGGGGCTGGTCGCCTTCCATGGTTGCAACATAAAAAACCTTTGTTTCCTTCAGGGCTTCCACAATATGATTCATTTTGATACCTCCAGTGTTTTTGGCCGTGGCGCTTGACGCGCTCTGACGTTAAGATTATTATAGAACTGTAATTCCAAAATGTGAAGTAGGCACATATTTGTAATGTAGGGTACAATTTGATACTAAGTATAAACAGGAAAGCAGGAACGGACGATGAATCAGAAAAAGGAACTGCCGAACTGCCCCGTTGAAGTGACCCTTACGATGATTTCGGACCGGTGGAAGGTCCTGATTCTGCGGGATCTGATGGAGGGAACCCGCCGGTTCGGAGAGCTGAAAAAATCGATCGGAAGTATTTCGCAGAAGGTGCTGACGTCGAATCTGCGGGATATGGAGCAATCCGGCCTGCTGACCAGAAAAGTGTACCCGGAGGTTCCTCCCCGCGTGGAATATACCCTGACCGAAACCGGCTACAGCCTGAAGCCCGTGCTGGACGCAATGCTGAAATGGGGAACCGGGTACAAGCGGAAGGTAAATTCCAAGTAGGACTTTTGCTCTAAGCTGGATGATATTGACAGTGAGTTCCTCCGCGCGTATAATGGGTTCGAATGAAAAATCAGAAACAGAGATGATATCATGAAGAAAAAATGGATTTCCCTGCTTGTAACGCTGGTGCTGGCGCTTTCCGCCGCAATCCCGGCTTCCGCCGCGTCGGCGGCGAACGTGATGCTTCCGGCAATCAGCGCTTCGGGCATGAACCTTGCCGTGGGGGACAGCGCTCAGCTGACCGTGTCGTTCCGGGGCGCGGATGTTACCTACGGGATGCTTTGGAATACGAATAACCCCGCCGTCGCTTCGGTTGAGCACGGTACGGTAAAAGCGGCAGGACCCGGAGCCGCTCTGGTCACGGCGACAACGGGAGACGGCCGCAGCGTAAGCTGTACGGTTCGGGTCGGCGTGAAGGGAATCGACGTTTCCCAGAAACAGGAAACGGTCGACTGGAACACAGTGAAAAACAGCGGTGTCGACTTTGCAATTCTGCGCGCCGGGTACGGCGACGAGCTTTCGCAGGCGGATACCGCCTTTGAAGCGAATTACAACGGAGCAAAGGCAGCCGGGCTTAAGGTCGGCGTTTACTACCGCAGCTATGCCCTCGACGAGGCGGATGCGGTCAAGGAAGCAAACGTGTGCCTGAGTATTCTGAACGGAAAAGCGCTTGATTATCCGCTGTTCCTGGATATTGAGGAAGACTCGCAGTACGCATTGCCTGCGGAGCAGGTATCTGCCATCGCCGCGGCGTTCTGCAAGACGGTCACGGACGCCGGGTATCAGGCCGGGGTGTACAGCTATGCCGATATGCTCAGTAACAAATTAACCGGTTCCGTTTTAGACCCGTATGACAAATGGGTGGCGCACATTGGCGTGAGCCAGCCGAATTACAACGGGAATTACACGGCTTGGCAGTATTCTCACACGGGAACGGTCGCGGGTGTTTCCACACAGGTGGACTTGGACTATTCCTACCGTGATTATCCGAATCCCGCGCCGCAGGCCCGGGATATCTCGCTGCTTTCCGACAGCCCGTCCGCGATTACCCTGCAAAAGGGAAAAAGCTATACCTTCAAGTTTACGCCGAACGGCATTTCCGGGCTTCCGGTCTTTTCCAGCGGCAATTCCGCGGCGGTAAAGGTCGTATCCCAGAAAGCCGCCGGTGGGTGCTGGTATGTGAAGATTACTGCGGCGGGCGCCGGCGCCACTTCTCTGTATTCGACCGTTGCAGGCGCAAAACCCGTGCGCCGCTGCGTCGTGACGGTCGCTTAAGTATCTGAAATTAAAAACCGCGCCATCGCCGAAAAACGGCGGGCGCGTTTTTTGATTTGCAGAGTTTTCCTCAGACGGCGTAAAGAAGATATTCGGTCGGCAGCAGGGCGTTCCCGTAATAACGCAGATAAAAACGATAGCTGGGGTCATATTCCTCGATCATTCTCGCCAGTTTCCACATATCCTTGTGGTTGTGATAGACGCTGAGGGCCAGCTTCGGGTGATGGTCCGCAATCTGCTTACGGCAGCCCAGGAGGGCCTGTTCTTCCGCTCCTTCGATATCCATTTTGATGAACGTGACCGGCTCTTCGATGTCGTCGTCAATGGCAACGGTCGGAACTTCTATGTCGCCTGTTTCCACAAGCTGCGCGATGGAGGAAACGGAATCCGACGGCCTGTTCAGATAAAGCTTGCCGGGCTTGTCGGCGGCTCCTTTATTTCTGATCTCAACGTTTTTCAGCTTGTTCTGCTCCGTGTTTTTTTTGATCAGCTCTATGTCCGCGGGCAGAATTTCGTAACAGTAAATTCGTTTGTAGCAATCCTCACCGAAGGTTCTGATATAACTGAGAACGGTGTCGCCGGTATAGGCGCCGATGTCCACGAACACCTCGTTTTTATCGCAGCGGATCAGGTCGAGGTCGAAGTACTGCGGAAACGTATGGTCCTGAATCTGCGCGATCCGGGGGTATTTCGACATCAGCCAGTAATATAGAATATTGGTCAGGATCACGCGGGAGCGGTAATCGCCGAGCCGCTGATAAAGCCACTCGAAGTCTTTCATGTGGCCGGCCAGCGCCTGTGCCCGGTTTTCCGCCAGCTCGCGGATGCCGTACTGCGGGGCGTAAAGGCCCCAGAGTTTATACTTATTGTAATAAGCGATGGCCGCCTGGTAATTTCGTTCGTCGTTCTGCTTGAAGTACGCCAGGTTCCTTTCCACTGCGTCCTGCACTTCTTTTTCATTGAAAGGGCTGAGAAAGTCCACCAGAGCTTTAAACTCCCGGTCAACCTGAGTATCCGTTTTCCCATTTGTTTTCGACATTGTGATTCCTCCCGAAAATATGTATGCCATTCTATGCGACGGCTGTTATTTTAGTGACAAGTGTTTACGGTCAGGTCGACATGCCCCCGCGCCTATGTTATAATATATTAGAATGACTCTTGGAGGGATATTATGGAAGAGGAGCTAACCGAAGTAATCCTGTGGCACAGCAGGGCGTATCCGCACATGAAGCCCGCTGACTATGTAAAGCTCCTGTATCAGAATGAATTCGGGTGTTCCCATTTTTTGGGGGACGAGGGACAAAATCTGGACCGGCTGCAAAACGAATTTTATTCCCTGCCGGAACAACAGGAAAACGCAGGCCGCGGCCCGCGAATGGAACCGATCGGAAACGAACTTTGCCGTATTTTCCTGGAGCCCGGCCCGCAAACGGAGGAATTCCTTCCCCTGCTGAGCCGGATGCAGTCCGCAACGGCGAGAACATACGAAGGGAACCGGATGCGGTTTCAGAAAAAACTGAGCCTGCTCAGGAAGATGGCCGCGAAAGGGCAGCTCACCGTCGGCGGGGAGGAAATGGACGCTTTTCTGTCGCGGTACGTTTCCTCCGGGTGCGAACCGGTCGGTCACAGCCCGGAATATCGGAAATACTACTCTCCGCATTACCGGGTCGTAAAGGCGGCCTATTACGCTTATCTGCCGGTTTTCAAAGATGTGATGCAGCTGACTGCTTCTCATCATGCGCCGCGGCCCCTGCTTCTCGCGCTGGACGGAAGGTGCGGGAGCGGAAAGTCTTATCTGGCCGGCCTTCTTCGGGAGGTGTTCGGCTGTAATGTGTTTCATATCGACGACTTCTATGTCCCGCCGGAGCGCCGCGATCCGGACTGGATGAAACAGCCCGGAGGAAATATTGACCGCGAACGTCTTCTGAAAGAGGTTCTGCTTCCGCTGCGCGAAGGGCGAAAAATCCGTTATTGCCCCTATTCCTGTCAAAAAGGGACGATGCTGCCGCCGGTGGAGGTGGAGCCGAAGCCCCTCGCAGTTGTTGAGGGGAGTTATTCTCTTCACTCGGATTTCAGGAGCTTTTTCGATTATCGCGTCTTTCTGACCTGCCTGCCGAATGTGCAGCAGAGAAGGATCTTTCTTCGCAGCGACGGAAAAAGGCTGCATGATTTTCTCGAAAGGTGGATTCCGGCTGAGGAACGGTATCTGGAAGAAATGAAAATCGGCGATTTATGCGACCTGATTCTGGATACATCCGGATTTGAGGATTTTGCCTGACGAAATGAGAATAACCGCGCGTTTTCGAATCTCTTTCGAGAGGATGCACTCCGCCTGAAGTACGGTGATTTTTCCTGCGTTGATTGACAGAGGCACTGTCCTGTGATAAAATAAGGCTAGTTTCGAAAATTTCGTAAAATTAGAAATCGGATGTGAAAACGCAGTGGCTACTATCAAGGATATCGCGAACGAGCTGAACCTGTCCGTCAGCACTGTTTCGAAAGGGCTGAGCGGAGCCAGCGACGTCAGCGACAAAACCAGGCAGCTGATTCTGAACACCGCTACAAAGATGGGATATATCCCCAAACAGAACCGCACGGGCGCGGACCCGACCAGAATTTGTGTTTTCATTGAAAATATGGGCTACGAGCGAATTGAACAGTTCGGCTATGATATTATTGTGGGCTTTAAGCTGGAAGCCGCGGCGAAAAAATGGGACGTTTCCATCGTTCCGCTCGCGATGAATCAGGAATCGGAATACAACTACGATGATTACATGACGGCAAACAATTACGCGGCGGGCTTTCTGCTCGGCTTTACCCTGCACAACGATTTTATCGCGCAGATGCGAAAAACAAAGATTCCGACCGTTCTGCTGGACAACGTCGTCTACAATAAAAACGTCGCCTGTGTCGGCGTGGACAATCAGCAGGGGATTTTTTACGTTGTGGAGCATCTGGCCGAGCTTGGCCACCGGAATATCGCGATGCTCAACGGCGAGACGATCAGCCGCGTTTCCCAGGAGCGCCTTGACGGCTTCCGCATGGGAATGGAAAAATGCGGGCTGGCCGTGCGGGAGGAACTGGTGGCGCACGGGGACTATATGGAGGATTGCGCCGACAGGTTTGTCGGCTATTTTATCCGTGAGGGCGCAACCGCAATCGTGTGCGCGAGCGACCTTCTCGCCCACGGCGTTCTTCGCGAGCTGTACCGCATGGGGCTTCGCGTCCCGGACGACGTCAGCGTCGCCGGGTTTGACGATCTGCCGCTGGCATCCTACACAACGCCGTCCCTGACGACGATCCGGCAGAACCGCCTCGCCATCGGGAAAAATGTCTGCATGGTGATGGAACAGATCATGAATGGAAATCATGTGAACCGCCTGCTTTTAATGCCGGAACTTGTGGTAAGGGAGTCCACCGGAAAACCGAAAGCCTGATCCATTTAGAAAATTCACAAACTGAAACGGATTTTTCCGTTTCAGTTTTTTTGTATCCCGGGGTTACCGGCGGCGGTGAGGCTGGAAACCTCAGAAAGCGACATATTATTTTCGATAAAATTACTTGAAAATTTCGAAAATATGTGGTATTCTGATAGCGCTTTCAGACATTAAGAGAAACGGGAGGGTTTCGCATTGAAGAAAAGTTCACTGGCTGAGGATCTGAATCGGGAGCTTCTTGCGCAGTGCGGCTGCTCAATTGCGGGCGCAAAGGCGTTCGAGTTGCACAACGCGCTTACAAAATGCCTGATGAACCGCATTGCGCCGGCTTGGGCGGAAAGTAAAAAAATTTATCAGGGACAAAAACGTGCTTATTATTTTTCAGCGGAGTTTTTGGTCGGAAGGCTGATTTTCAATAATCTTCTTGCTCTGGGGATGACGGAAGAAGTCAGACAGGTTCTGCGGGAAAACGGCTCCGACCTTAACTCTTTGGAGGAGATCGAGGATGCCGCGCTCGGGAACGGCGGCCTCGGCAGGCTTGCGGCCTGCTTTCTGGATTCCGCCGCGACCCTCGGGTATCCGCTGGACGGGTACGGAATCCGCTACCGTTACGGTCTGTTCCGGCAGGGGTTCAGGGACGGGTTCCAGACGGAAACCGCGGACGACTGGACCCGCTTCGGGGACCCGTGGTCCATCCGAAAAGACAGAGACGCGGTAAACGTGGATTTCGGGGAATTTTCGGTCCGGGCCGTTCCCTACGACATGCCCGTCATCGGTTACGGCGGCAGGCGGATCAACACGCTCCGGCTGTGGCAGAGCGAACCGGTTGAAGAATTTGATTTTTCGAAATTCAACGATCAGGACTATGACGGGGCCGTGGAGGGGAAAAACAGGGCGGAGGACCTCTCCCGCATGCTGTACCCGAACGACAGCACGGACGAGGGAAAACTGCTGCGCATCCGTCAGCAGTACTTCTTCTGCAGCGCTTCCGTTCAGGACCTTCTTAAACGATTCATGAAAAAGTACGGCGAGGATTTTACCCGGCTGCCGGAGTTCACCGCCATTCAGCTCAACGACACTCACCCGGCTTCCGCCGTTTGCGAGCTGGTCCGGATCCTGTGCGAGGAACACGGAATGGACTTTGAACCCGCGTTTCAAACAGCGCAGAAAACGTTCCGGTATACCAATCATACCGTCATGGCGGAAGCGCTGGAAACCTGGAGCCTTGAGTTGTATGAAAAGGCTGTGCCGCGTGTTTGCGCGGTGCTCCGGCGGATCGACGAATACCAGAAAAAGAGTTTCCTCGCGGCGGGGGGCGCCGCCGCGAAAAATCTGAAGGCCTGCGGGGTCATTCGCGACGGAGCGGCGCATATGGCAAACCTGGCGATCTACGGCTCCTGCGCGGTCAACGGCGTTGCCGAGCTTCACACCGAAATTCTAAAAAACAGCGTCCTGAAGGAATGGAACGAAATTTCACCGGGCCTCATCCGAAACGAAACAAATGGAATTACGCAGCGGCGCTGGCTTGCCCTTTGCAACCCGGAGCTTTCCGCGCTGGTCACCCGTTTGCTGGGCACAAAAGACTGGGTTACGAACCTGAACCTGCTGAGCCGGTTGGAGCGCTTTGCCGACGACCCGGCTGTTCTGGAGGAATTCGCTGCGGTGAAGCGGGAGAAGAAGCGGCAGCTTTCGGAAACTATCCTGAAAAAGGAAGGCGTGAGTATCCCGGACGATTTTCTGTTCGATATTCAGGTTAAGCGGCTGCATGAGTACAAGCGCCAGTTTTTAAACGCCCTGTCCATCCTGGATCTTTACTTTGGGATCAAGGACGGCAGCCTGAAATCCTTTACACCCACGGCGTTTCTGTTTGGCGCGAAGGCCGCGCCCGGATACGCCCGCGCAAAGGGAATCATCAAGCTGATCAACGAGATTGCCCGTCTGGTCGATTCGGACCCCGCCGTCCGCGACCTGATCCGCGTGGTGTTCGTACAGAACTACAATGTATCCTATGCGGAAAAGCTGGTCTGTGCCGCCGACCTTTCGGAGCAGATTTCGACGGCGGGCACGGAGGCCTCCGGCACCGGCAACATGAAATTTATGCTCAACGGCACACCGACGCTGGGCACCTATGACGGGGCGAATATTGAGATTGTGCGGGAATCCGGCTTTGAGAACAATTATATTTTCGGCGCCCGTGTGGAAGAGCTGGACCGAATCCGGGAAAGCTACGACCCGAAGGCGCTGCTGAAAAACAATCCGAACGCCAAACGAGCGCTGGCTGCTTTAACGGACGGAACGCTGGACGACGGCGGATGCGGTATTTTTAAGGAGCTGTCAGACTCCCTTCTGGAAGGCGCCTCCTGGCACAGGCCCGACCAATACTTCCTGCTCTACGATTTCGACTCTTACCGCGAGGCAAGGCTCCTCGCGAACAGCGACTATCTCGATCAAGCGGCGTTTGCGCGAAAAGAGTTTATGAATCTGATACATTCCGGAAAATTTTCGAGCGACCGTACGGTGACGGGTTATGCCGAGGAGATCTGGAAGATTCAAAAAACATAAATATTTCGGGAATTGAATCGAAAAAAAGCCAAATCTAATCGAATATATAGTGATAACCACACGTTTCGTCTTACGTAAAACAGCATTATACACGAACGGATACTTCAATTCTGAAAAATGTTATTGACAATTACAAGCAAAAATGGTATTCTCTTCATTGGAAAGCGAAAACATATTTCGAAAAATATTCGACGCCTTCCTCTTCCCCTGAGGATTTGCAATTGCCGGTCCTTCGGGCGAAGAAAATTATGAAAGCCGGTCGGACTGCCGGTCGGCCGATCATAAATTTTTAAGGAGGATTTCTATGAAAAAGTTGAAAAGGATACTTGCTCTGGCGGTTGCGGCGCTGACCGCGGCGGCTTCGCTGGCGGCGTGCAGCAGCAACAGTCCCGCGTCTTCTTCTCAGGCGGCCTCGGCTCAGGGAACAAGTTCCGCCGCAAGCAGCGGCGCAAAGGAAATCTATTTTCTGAATTTTAAACCGGAAATTGCGGAAGTTTATAAGGATATTGCGGCGGATTATGAAAAGGAAACCGGAGTCAAGGTCAATGTGGTTACCGCGGCGAGCGGCACCTATGAACAGACGCTGAAATCCGAAATTGCGAAATCGGACGCGCCGACGATTTTTCAGATCAACGGCCCGGTCGGCTATGAAACCTGGAAGGACTACTGCGCGGACCTGAAGGGCACGGAGCTGTACAGCCACCTGATGGATAAGAGCATGGCGGTGACGAGCGGCGACGGCGTTTACGGAATCCCCTATGTGGTAGAGGGCTACGGCATCATCTATAACAATGCCGTCATGAAAAAATACTTTGCCCTTTCCAACAAAGCGGTTTCCATTACCTCTACAGATCAGATCAATAACTTCGCAACGCTGAAATCCGTTGTGGAAGACATGACAAAACATAAGAAGGACCTTGGAATCGACGGCGTTTTCGCATCGACCTCCCTTGCTTCCGGCGAGGACTGGAGATGGCAGACCCACCTGCTGAACATGCCGATGTACTACGAGTTTAAGGACGCCGATCAGGATGCGAACACCGTGGTGACCGGACTGGCCGCGAAGGAGATCACATTCAAATACGCGGACAACTACAAGAACATTTTCGACTTGTACCTGAACAATTCCACGACAAAACCCGGCCTGCTCGGCAGCAAATCGGTTGACGATTCCATGGCGGAGTTCGCCCTCGGCAAAGCCGCGATGGTACAGAACGGCAACTGGGCCTGGTCGCAGATCAGCGGCGTTTCCGGCAATGTGGTCAAGGCGGACGACATCAAATTCATGCCGATCTATACCGGCGTGAAGGGCGAGGAAAATCAGGGCCTGTGCATCGGCACCGAAAATTATTTCTGCATCAACAGCAAGGTTTCGGCAGACAAGCAGAAGGCTTCCGAGGACTTCCTTAACTGGCTTTACACCAGCGACAAAGGCAAGGATTACGTCACGAACAAACTCGGCTTCATTGCTCCGTTTGATTCCTTCTCCGACAGCGAGCGCCCGGACGATCCGCTTGCAAAGGAAGTAACCACCTGGATGGCCAAAAAAGATATTAAAACAGTTCCGTGGACCTTTGAGTGCTTCCCGAGCCAGGACTACAAGAACAACGTTGGCGCCGCGCTTCTGGAATACGCGCAGGGCAGCAAAAAATGGGACGACGTAAAATCCGTCGTCGTCAACGACTGGAAGACGGAAAAGGCAAAATCATAACCGATTCTTAAGGCATGCTTGTAAATAGTGAGTGCAGCACCCCGGACGGCTCACTCACTATTTTTTAACGGGGGAAAGACAGATGCAAAAAGTTCTGAAAAAATATGTGGCTTTTTTCACGTTCCCAACCTTACTCGCGTTTCTCATCGCATTTCTCGCGCCGTTTCTGATGGGTGTTTACCTGTCGTTTACCGAATTTACGACGGTGATGGATTCCAAATGGGTTGGAATTGAAAACTACATAAAGGCGTTCACTTCCGGCGGGGATTTTCTGAATTCCCTCTGGTTTACCACAAAATTCACCGTCATCTCGGTGATCTCTATTAATCTTCTTGCGTTTCTTCTGGCGCTGCTGCTCACGCGCGGCGTCCGGTGGACCAACGGGTTCCGCACGGTATTTTTCATGCCGAATCTGATCGGTGGCATCGTGCTCGGGTATATCTGGCAGCTGATCATCAACGGGATTTTATACCAGTCTGGCGTGACGCTGACCACCGACCCGAAATACGGCTTCTGGGGCCTGGTTGTGCTGATGAACTGGCAGATGATCGGATATATGATGATCATCTACATCGCGGGAATTCAGAATGTCCCGACGGAGCTGCGGGACGCGGCGGCCGTGGACGGGGCGACCCCGATTCAGGAGCTGTTCCACGTCACCGTTCCAATGGTGATGCCGTCCATCACGATCTGCCTGTTCCTGACGCTGACGAACTCCTTCAAGCTCTTTGACCAGAACCTTGCTTTGACTGCGGGCGCGCCGGGCAAACAGTCCGAAATGCTGGCGCTCAATATTTACAATACGTTTTACGGTTCGATCCATTCCGAGGGGATCGGCCAGGCCAAGGCGGTCATCTTCTTCCTGCTGGTCACGGTCATCGCCTTCATTCAACTCAGACTGACCAGAAGCAGGGAGGTGGAAAACTGATGGAACGCAGGAATGCTGCTTCAAACCGCGTCGTCTTTCTGGCACTTCTCATTCTGGCAGTTCTGTTTCTGGCCCCGGTGCTGGTCGTTCTGATGAATTCCTTCAAGGGACGGTTCTACATTTCGGAAACCGCGTTTCTTCCGCCGACCGGCAGCATGTTCGTTGGGCTGGATAACTATTTCAACGGCGTCGACAAGACCGCCTTTTTCAGCGCGTTCGGCTATTCCCTGTATATTACGGTGTTTGCCGTTCTGCTGATCGGCCTTTTCAATTCCATGGCCGCGTGGTATATCACCCGGATTAAGTCGACCTATTCCAGCGCGCTTTATTACCTGCTGATCTTTTCCATGATCGTACCGTTTCAGATGGTCATGTTCACCATGTCAAAAACGGCGGATATGCTTCATCTTGACACGCCGACCGGCGTGGTCGTGCTGTACGTCGGATTCGGCGCGGGGCTTTCCGTGTTTATGTTCAGCGGCTTTATCAAGTCCGTACCCATCGATATTGAGGAGGCGGCCATGATCGACGGCTGCAATCCGATTCAGGTGTTTTTCCGCGTGGTGTTCCCCATTCTGCAGCCCGTGGTCATAACGGTCGCGATTCTGATCGCCATGTGGACCTGGAACGACTATCTTCTTCCTTATCTGGTAATCGGACAGCAGTACCGCACTATTCCGATCGCAGTCCAGTATCTCCGCGGAGGCTACGGCTCCAAGGACATGGGGGCAATGATGGCGGTGCTGGTTCTTTCCATGATACCGGTAATTGTGTTTTACCTTTCCTGCCAGAAATATATTATACGGGGTGTCGTTGCGGGCGCTGTCAAAGGCTGAACCCCAAATCCGTTAATTGAACAATATTGGAGGGTTCTCTTATTCGTACCAGTGGAATTTTGCTGCCTGTGAGCAGTCTGCCCTCCCGCCACGGGATCGGAAGTCTGGGAAAGGAAGCTTATCAATTTATCGATTTTCTGAAAGACGCGGGTCAGCATTACTGGCAAATTCTCCCCGTCGGGCCGACCGGCTGCGGCGACAGCCCTTATCAGAGCTTTTCCGCGTTTGCGGCGAATCCTTATCTGATCGATCTGGATCTGCTCGCGGAGGACGGCCTTTTGACCGAACAGGAGATTTCGGCCGCCCGGTTCGGCGACGACCCGGAGTTTGTGGATTACGGCGCGCTTTACGAAAACCGCGTGCCGCTGCTGGGCCATGCGGCGGGCAGGCTGAATCCGACGGACGCGCGGTTTCTGGCGTTCTGTAAAAGGAATGCCGACTGGCTTGACGACTATGCGCTGTTTATGGCGCTGAAGGCCGAAAACGGCATGGTCTCGTTCCACGGCTGGCCCGAGCCGCTCCGCCTGAGGGCGCGGGATGCGATCACGGGCGCTGAGTCGCGTCTCGGCGGCCAAATTCATTTGTGGAAGGCGATTCAATACCTGTTTTTCACCCAGTGGGACGCGCTCACGGACTACGCGCATCAAAACGGGATTGAACTGATCGGCGATATCCCGATTTACGTTTCTCCGGATTCCTCCGATTTGTGGACCCACCCGGAACTGTTCCAGGTGGATGGAGCGCTGAATCCTACGGAGGTCTCCGGGTGCCCGCCGGACGCGTTTTCCCCGACGGGGCAGCTGTGGGGGAACCCGCTTTACGACTGGGACCGCCTGGAGCGGGACGGATACGCCTGGTGGATTCGCCGGCTCAGCTTTGCGGCGCGTGTTTACGACGTGGTCCGGATCGACCATTTCCGGGGCTTTGAAAGCTATTACGCCGTGCCGGCGGGCGACCGCGACGCAACCGGCGGCCGCTGGCGCAAAGGGCCGGGAATCCGGTTTGTCAACGTGATGAAGGAAAAAATTCCGGGCATCCGGATTATTGCGGAAGACCTGGGATTTTTAACCGACGACGTGCGGCTTCTTCTGCGGAAAAGCGGTTTTCCGGGCATGAAGGTTCTTCAGTTTGCGTTCGACTCGCGTGAAAAAAGCGACTATCTGCCTTATCAATACGGGCGAAACTGCGTGGTTTACACCGGCACGCACGACAACACGACAACCGCGGACTGGCAGCACAGCGCGCCGTCCCGGGACGTGGAGTACGCGCGGCAGTACCTGAACGTTCGCAGCAAAGACGAAACGGAATTTACCTACGGCATGATCCGCGCGGCGCTCGGAAGCGTGGCGGACACCTGCGTCATTCCGATGCAGGATTATCTGTGCCTGGGCGCCGGAGCCCGCATGAATATTCCGGGCACGGTCGGCGGAAACTGGCGCTGGCGGGTTCAGAAAGAAGCTCTGACGCCGCAGCTCGCGGAACAAATCCGTTCGCTGTCCGTATTGTTCGGGCGCGCGGAAGAGCCCGCGGCCACCTAATTTTCGGCATATGTCTTTCCCATATGCGGCGGGCGCGGGGGCCGGGCCCTTCGGGGAAAACTCCGCGCCTGTCAAATTGATTTCGAAAGATTTACGATATGAGCGGCGCCTCCGTTGCGGAGGCGCCGCTTTTTGGGTCCTTTTCCGGGAAACCTTTGATTAACCGGGCTGGTTTTGAGAATAGTATAGAGGAATCCGGCTGTTTCAGGGAACGGCAGAAACGCAGTCTCAAAAATCGGGGGGTTAAAATGGTCATAACTGTAACATTGAATCCGTGCATCGATCGCACCGTTCAGGTGGAAGGTTTTGTTCCGGGCAAAACAAACCGCGTTTCCGCTTCGCGCTGCGACGCGGCCGGAAAGGGGATCAACGTCAGCGCCGCGCTGAAAAATCTTGGTGAAGACACGCGGTGCCTGGGGTTCAATTTCAGAGAAAGCGGGGATTTTCTGCCGCGGGCGCTTTGTGAGATGGGACTTTCGGGCGAGCTGACGGAAGTCGGCGGCACTCTGCGCACCAACATTAAAATATTCGACGCCGGGGCGGGAGTCATGACCGAGCTGAACGAAGCCGGCGCGGAAGTCGGGCCGGACGCTCTGGAGGAGTTCGAGCGGACGCTGGAACGAAATTTGCCGAAGGCTTCGCTGCTGGTTCTGGACGGCAGCGCCCCGCCCGGAGTTCCCCAAAATTATTACCGCCTGCTGGCGGAGCGGGCCGAGCGGCATGGGGTGCGCACGGTGATCGACGCCGGCGGGGAGCTTTTGCTGGAGGGAATCAAGGGGAGTCCGTACCTGATTAAACCGAACCGCGACGAATTGGAGGAAGCGTTCGGCGAGCGGATTGCTTCGCGTACCGACGCGCTCCGGGCTGCGCGGCGCGTCGTTAAGCTCGGAGTCGGAATGGTCTGTGTATCGCTGGGGAAAGAGGGCGCCCTGCTGGTTACGGAGGACGACGCCTGGTTTTCCGCCGGCGCGGACGTCCCCGTGCGGGGTCTTCAGGGAGCGGGCGATTCCATGGTCGCCGGCATGAGCTACGCGCTTGTTCGCGGAATGCCGATTCCGGAAGTCCTGCGGTACGGGGTTGCCGCCGCGCACGGTTCGCTGGTTCTGGAGGGAACCCGGATGTGTACGCGGAAAGGATTTTTGCAGATGCTGCCGCTGATTTCGGTAGAAAAAATAGAATAATCGCCTTTCTCCCCCAATACAAATGATAGAAAAAGAATCATTTTTTGGGGTGATGAGATTGAGGACCCTTCAGGAGGGAATGTCCGGCAGCGACGTGATGGAAATACAGTCGGTGCTGAAACGGTCCGGCTATTTTTCAGGGGAGGTTGACGGGTCTTTCGGTCCGGCATCACGGGAAGCGGTGGAACGCTTTCAGCGGCAATTCGGACTTGTGCCGGACGGGGTGATCGGAACCGCGACCGGGCGCATCCTCGAACGCTTTCTGTTGGGTTACGACCTGTATACGGTGCGGCGCGGCGATACCTTCTATGGAATTGCACAGAAATACGGCACCTCCGTACAGGCTCTGTCCACGGCGAATCCGGAACTGAATCCGGAAACCCTTCCGGTGGGCCGCCGGATCGTGGTGCCTTATAATTTCGACGTGGTGCCGACCGACACCGCTTTTACCTACGAGGTCCTGACGCACAGCATACAGGGGCTGAAAGCGCGCTATCCGTTTTTGGAAGTGACCAATTCCGGGAACAGCGTGCTCGGCAAAACCCTTTACACGCTGCGCCTCGGCAGAGGGTCGAATCAGGTATTCTATAATGCGGCGCACCACGCGCTGGAATGGATTACGACGCCTGTTTTAATGAAATTCACGGAGGACGTTCTGCAGGCGTATGCCTACGGCGGGGAGCTTGAGGGCTACGATATCAATTCGATGTGGCAGCGCAGCAGCATTTACCTGATGCCGATGGTCAACCCGGACGGTGTGAATCTGGTCATCGACGGGCTTCAGCGGGGAAACCCCTATTATGGCGACCTGGTTCGCTGGAACAACGGCAGCACGGATTTTTCAAAGGACTGGGAAGCAAATATCCACGGGGTCGACCTGAACCATAACTATGACGCCGCCTGGCAGCTTGGAAAAGAGGCGGCCGCAGCTCTGGGAATCACCGGCCCCGGCCCGACCCGTTACCCCGGGCCGTATCCCCTTTCGGAGCCGGAGTCCCGCGCGGTCGTCCGGTTTACGCAGAACCATAACTTCCGGCTGGTCATCGCCTACCATTCGCAGGGGCGCGTCATTTACTGGAACTTTATGAACATGGCTCCGCAGGAAGCGAAAGTCATCGGCGAACAAATGGCGGAAATCACGGGCTACGGGCTTGAGGAGGCCTCCGGAGTCACTTCCTACTCCGGCTACAAGGACTGGTTTACCCAGGAGTACCGCAGACCCGGCTACACGGTGGAAGTCGGCACGGGGACCAACCCGCTTCCGATTTCCCAGTTCGACACCATCTATGAGACGAACTTGCCGATGCTGCTTTACACATCGACCGTCTGAAGAACAGAAAGAGACTCTGTTTTGCCGGACTGTTTCCAAAGACTGCGGCCGCCGGAATACCGGCGGCCGCTTTGTCGGGATAGAATTATTCATCCGTTTTTTTTCGGACGGTGCTTTCGGTCCCCGACCGCGCGGAGGGCTACGAGGAAGACAAACGCACAGTGAACATGGACGAAAGCACGAACAATATATTCTAATCAGTCATATTGTTTCCTTTCCTCTTTGTCAATGCCCGGCATTGACAAAGGGTATTTTTTATGAACCGAAAACTCCCGCCTGTGCCGGGAATTCAAAAAACCGCGGACTTGCCTGCGGCCCGTCCGAAACCGCATGTTTACAGTTTTGATACTGTTTTTTACTATGAATTATGTTATAATAAATTGAATTCATGCCGGAAGGGAGGAAATTGCCGCATGAAGTGGAAAGCCGCCGTTTTAACGGCTCTGTTTTTGATGCTCGCCTCTTTGTCCGGCTGTTCCTTCGTCGGGCTGGACGCCCAGTCGCTGATGCACGCGCCGAAGCCGACCGGTGAAAACGAGGCGGATATTCAGAATCTGCTGGAAAGCACGGCCGGCGGAAAAATGACGCTGAAATATCCCTCCGCGGGGGACTACCGCTCCGCGATTATCAAGCATGATATTTACGGGAATCGGAATGACGAGGCGATCGCTTTTTATCAGAAAGGCGACGACACGTCCGGAATCAACATTATGTTCATGCGCAGAACCAACGGAACATGGGAAAGTATGGGTACCTTTAACAACCCGGCTTCCAAGGTGGACCGGGTCTGCTTCGGCGACCTGGACGGCGACGGAAAGGACGAGGTGGTCGTCGGCTGGGGCAGCAGCCTGAACAACACGGGGGACATCTGTGTTTACTATAACAAAAACGGCCAGATGCAGGAGCTGAAGCTCAGCCAGAGCTATACCGAAATGGCGGTGATGGACTTTGACGGGGACGGGCGCGATGAAATCTTTACCGCAAGCGTATCGGTCGGCGACCAGCCGGCTTCCGCACAGCTGCTGCGCGTCAAGGACGGGTCGATTGAACAGATGGGTTCGGCTCCGCTGGACTCCGGGGTCACCAAGTATGTGTCCGTTCTGACGGGGCTGATCAATGCGAAGCAGGTCGGCATTGTCCTGGACGGAACCAAATCGGCGGATACCATGGTGACGGAGCTTCTTTATTGGGATAAAAAAACGGGGACGCTCCGCTCGCCGTTTTACGACCCAAAAACAAAAACCGCAAAAAGCACCGAACGGAATACCTCCGTCGTCAGCAAGGATATCAACGGCGACCGGATTATCGAGGTTCCAATGGTAACCCTGATGCCGGGCTACAGCGGAAAGACCTCCGACGATTCGGCGTATCTGACCAGCTGGTTCCGCTATGATACGGATACCAGCACCCTGTTCCGCGTGATGAGCATGTTCATCAACTATTCGGACGGGTACTGGTTTTCGATTCCCGATATGTGGAGGGGAAAGACAACTGCAAAGCTGGACCCGAGCTCCCGCACGGTGACGGTTTACGAATGGCTGACGACTCAGAAAAACAAGGCCGGGTTTACCGGCTCGCCGCTGCTGACCATTCAGACCTTCACGCGCAAGGAGTGGGAACAGGGGGAGGGCACCAAAAATTATTTTGAACTGTTGGAAAGCGACAATTCGGTTTTCGCGGCAAGTCTGCCTTCGCCGGACAACCCGCTTTCCATGACCAAAAGTGAAGTCCTGGAAGCGTTTCAGTTGATTTCAAAAGATTGATTAGGTCGGGAGGAAGACCCAATGAAAACGATACTGGTGGCGGAAGACGAGCAGGCGATCCGCGAATTTGTCGTGATTAACCTAAATCGCGCCGGTTATGAGACACGCGAGGCGGCCAACGGCGAGGAGGCCCTTCAGATCTACGACCGGGAAGGGAATGAAATCGACATTGCGGTTCTGGACATTATGATGCCGGGGCAGTTTGACGGACTTGCGGTCTGCAAGGAGCTTCGCCGCAGGAGCGGTTCGATCGGCATTATCATGCTGACGGCCAAAACGCAGGAAATGGATAAGGTCAGCGGGCTGATGATGGGAGCGGACGATTATGTGACAAAGCCCTTTTCCCCCAGCGAGCTGGTCGCGCGGGTGGACGCGGTTTACCGGCGCGTCGCGCTGGAGCAGTCAAGGAGCAACGGCGGCCTGCGCGACGAAATCCGTTCCGGCGAATTTGTGCTCAGCCTGCGCAACCGCACGCTTCTGCGGCGGGGAACGCCCGTGGAGCTGACGCAGGTGGAGTTTCAGATCATGGAGTATTTCTTCAGCAATCCCGGCACCGCGCTGGACCGCACGGACATTTTGAAGCATGTCTGGGGCGACGCGTACTACGGGGAAGAAAAAATCGTGGACGTGAACATCCGCAGGCTGAGAATGAAGGTGGAGGACGAACCGTCCAACCCCAGGCATATCATTACGGTTTGGGGGCTTGGGTATAAATGGGAAGGGGCGGGCTGAGCCCGCCATCGATCGGGAATTGATCCGCGGAGAAAGGAGGGACCGGCATGATCCAGAAAAGCAGCATCACAAAGCGCTGGCTGTTAAACAGCCTTGGGGTGATTCTGCTGATTGTGGTGACGCTGATCGCAACCCTTTCCGCGGTGATTCAGGGTTATGTCTACAACGGAATCCGCTCCGCTTTAAACGGCCGGAGCGACGAGCTGACGAATATGTTTTCCAGCTACGGCAGGGAATCCCCCACGGAATTTTCCACCGCGGCGCGCAGCTATGTGGAAAATTTTCCGAACAAGGAAAACATGGAGCTGATGGTCATCAGCTCCTCCGGAAAAATCCTGAGCACTTCCATCGGCTTCGCGCCGGATGAGGACCAGGAAATCCCGGATTATGAGGCCGCGCTGAAAAGCGCGGGCGGTTACGGCACCTGGACGGGCCGGCTTTCCAGCGGGGAAAAGGTCATGGCGGTCACCCGCGTGATGCGCAGTAATCTGGGCAATACGGTCGGGGCCATCCGGTATGTCGTTTCCCTTGAGGATGCGGACCGGCAGATCTTCATCGTGGTGGGCGCGCTGATGATTGCCGGCCTGCTGATCCTGCTGTTTGTTATTCTGTCCAGCTATTATTTCATGCGGTCGATCATCGTTCCGATCAAGCGGATCGGCGCGACCGCGAGGCTGATCGCGCAGGGCGATTTCAAGGCCCGCATTCGGAAAACGAACGACGATGAGATCGGCAGGCTCTGCGACACCATCAACGACATGGCGGACGAACTGGGCCAGAGCGAAAAGATGAAAAACGACTTTATCTCCTCGGTTTCCCATGAGCTGCGAACGCCGCTGACCGCCATCAAGGGCTGGGCGGAGACGATTCAGGCCGGGGACACCGACCGGCAGACGTTCAGCCGGGGCATGAGCATCATTGTGCGCGAGTCGGAGCGCCTTTCCGGAATCGTGGAGGAGCTGCTGGATTTTTCCCGTATGCAGAGCGGCCGCATGACGCTGACCATGGACAAAATCGATCTACTGGCGGAGCTGGGCGAAGCCGTCTATATGTTCAGCGAGCGCGCTTCGTCGGAGCGTAAATTCCTTTTGTATGAAGAGCCGGAAATGCTTTCCCCCGTGCTGGGCGACATCAACCGGCTGCGTCAGGTGTTTGTCAATGTTCTGGACAACGCGCTGAAATATACCAGCGAGGGCGGCACCATCAGCGTGACCGCCGACGAGGAGGACGGCTTCATCCGTGTCGTTATCAGCGACAACGGCTGCGGAATCCCTGCGGAGCATCTTCCGAACGTGAAAAAGAAATTCTACAAGGCAAACCAGACCGTGCGCGGGTCGGGCATCGGCCTGGCGCTCGCGGATGAAATCATGGATCTGCATTCCGGCAGCCTTGAAGTTGAAAGCCATGAAAACATCGGCACGGCGGTAACCATCAGAATCCCCACCTATGATAAACTGGAAAACGAAATGCAGGAGACATAAGAGATAATATCAGAAAGGAAACCAGGAGTTTATGCCCAGAGAGAAGATCAAGTGCATTACATCCATCGGGGGACAGGCCCTGATTGAGGGAATCATGATGCGCGGACCGAAAAAAACGGTCCTCGCCGTGCGTCAGCCGGACGGTGAAATCACGCTGGAAGAGCTGCCGGCGAAAGATCCGCGCACCCGTCATCCGCTTTTAAAGCTGCCCTTTCTGCGCGGCGTGGCCGCCTTTGTGGATTCCATTGCGGTCGGATACCGCGCCCTGTCCCGCTCCGCCGAAATTTCCGGCATGGAGGAGGTGGAAGAGGGGGAGGAATCCAAGTTCGACAAATGGCTGAACGACAAGTTCGGCGACCAGATCACAAATATCGTGATGACCATCGGGACCGTTTTCGGCATCCTGCTGGCAATCGCGCTGTTTTACATTCTTCCCACCTGGCTTTTCAACCTGATTCCGGGGGCCGCCGGGCCGGGTTTTGCCGTTTGGCGATCGCCCGCGGAAGGGCTGATGAGAATGGTGATCCTTCTCGCGTACATGACGGCGATTTCGCAGATGAAGGATATCCGCCGCCTGTTCCAGTACCACGGAGCGGAGCATAAAACGATTTTCTGCTATGAAAGCGGCGAGGAGCTTACCGTGGAAAATGTGCGGCGGCATCGCCGGTTCCACCCGCGGTGCGGCACCAGCTTTCTGGTGCTGATGCTGTTGGTCGGTATTTTCATCGGCCTGTTTATCCCGTTTTCGAATCCGCTGCTCCGCACAGCGGTCAAAATCCTGTGCATTCCGCTGGTCATGGGCATCGGGTATGAACTGATCCGTTACTGCGGCAGAAACGAAAACATGCTGACGCGGATCATCGCGGCGCCCGGGCTTTGGGTACAGCGCATCACGACCAAGGAGCCGGACGACTCAATGATGGAAGCCGCGATTGCCGCGATGAAGGAAGTTATCCCCGAAAACGGAGAGGACAAAATCGCGCTGAAAAGCGATTCATGAGCACGGTCGGCGAGGTTTACCGGGAGGGGCGGCGCGCCCTGTTCGACGCGGGGATCGACGGCCCGGATTTTGAAGCCGGATGCCTGTTTCAAAAAGCGTTCGGGTTTGACCGGCAGGAGCGGATTCTCCGCTCGGCTCAGGCGGCCGACCCCGTCAAAACGGAACAGTTCCGGGGATTTCTGCGCGAACGCATCAACGGGCGGCCGCTTCAGTATATTTTGGGGGAGTGGCCGTTCTGCGGAATGGACCTGCTGGTTGGGGAGGGCGTGCTGATTCCCCGTGAGGAGACGGAAGTTTTGGTCGGCACCGCCGCGGAATTGCTTGAGGGCTCGGCCGAACCGGAAATTCTTGATCTGTGCTCCGGCACGGGGGCGGTGGCGCTCACGCTCGCGGCGCGATTCCCCGGCGCGAAGGTCGGCGCGGCGGAATGGCTGGAGCCCGCGTTCCATTATTTGAACCTCAATCTGGAAAGACAAGGGCTTTCGAATGTTCGGGCCGTTCGCCTCGATGTTTTGAATCCCGCCTCCGCGGAGCGGTTCCGGGACCTGGACTGCATCGTTTCCAACCCGCCCTATGTCCGTGCGGAGGAGCTGCCCGGCCTTCAGCCGGAAGTCCGGCGGGAACCGCGCGAAGCGCTGGACGGCGGTGAGGACGGCCTTGACTTCTACCGCGCGATCGCGAAAATCTGGGCGCCCCGGCTAAGGCCGGGCGGCGTTCTGTGCGTGGAGTGCGGAGAGGATCAGGCACGGCGGGTTGCCGCCCTCTTTGCGGATGCCGGTCTCTCCGAAATCCGCTTTTACAAGGATTTTAACAACATTGACCGGGTCGTTTCCGCAAGAAAAGTGAGATAAACATTTGTTCGTAAAGTCCTTGCTTTTCCCCGGACGATCGATTATAATGAATTGGAAGAAATGAAAGAGCCTGACGGGAGGAATTCAGTATGGCGGCGGGAAAAAAAATGCCGGAAAAGCTGGTCGGCAAGGGAACCGATAAAAAGAAGGCGCTGGAAACAGCGCTGGCGCAGATCGAAAAGCAATACGGCAAAGGGGCGGTCATGCGCCTGGGACAGAACGAGGCCATGCATGTCGAGGCGATTCCGACCGGCTCGCTCGGGCTTGACCTGGCGCTTGGAATCGGCGGCTTGCCGCGCGGCAGGATCATAGAAATCTATGGGCCGGAAAGCTCCGGCAAAACTACGCTGGCGCTGCACTGCATCGCGCAGGGGCAAAAAAACGGCGGCAACGCCGCGTTCATCGACGTGGAACACGCGCTGGACCCGGTTTACGCGCGTGCGCTCGGCGTGGATGTGGACTCCCTGCTGGTCTCTCAGCCGGACACCGGCGAGCAGGCGCTGGAAATCACGGAGGCTTTGGTGCGCTCCGGCGCGATCGACGTTATCGTGGTGGATTCGGTGGCGGCGCTGGTACCGCGGGTGGAAATCGAGGGCGAAATGGGCGACAGCCACGTCGGCCTGCAGGCCCGCCTGATGTCCCAGGCCCTTCGCAAGCTGGCGGGCGCGATTTCCAAATCAAACTGCGTGGCGATCTTTATCAATCAGCTGCGCGAGAAAGTCGGCGTGATGTACGGCAACCCCGAGGTGACCCCGGGCGGCAGAGCGCTGAAATTCTACGCTTCCGTCAGAATCGATATCCGCAAGGTCGAAACCTTGAAAAACGGAACGGAAATGATCGGTTCGCATACGAGGGCGAAGGTGGTCAAGAACAAGATTGCGCCGCCGTTCCGCTCCGCGGAGTTCGACGTGATGTACGGACAGGGGATTTCGCACGACGGAGAGCTGCTGGACCTCGGCGTTCAGCTCGACCTTGTGCAGAAAAGCGGCGCGTGGTTTTCCTATCAGGACATCAGAATCGGGCAGGGGCGCGAAAATGCGAAAAACTTTTTCGCGGAACACCCGGATACGGCGGAAGAACTGGAGAAACAGATTCGGCAGCATATGACGGAGCTGTTCAATAAGCCGGCGCCCGGATCGAAAATCCGTCCCGTGGAAACCGCCGTCAAGGAAGAGGACGCCGGAAACGGAAAAGCGAGCGCCAATTCCGATATCGACATTGAGGCGGACGACGAATGATGCTCTCCGCGGCGGAACCCCGCAGAAAGGGCCTGACGGCCCTCTTTGTCGACGGGGAATACGCCGTCAGCGTGGATACGGAGACCTTTGTCCTCTCCGGGCTGAAACCGGGCGCGGAACTGTCGGATGAGCGGCTGCACGAGCTGATTCGGAAAAGCGACGCGCGGCGCGCGCAGGAAAAGGCCCTTTATCTTCTGGAACACCGCGCCCACTCCCAAAAGGAGCTTGCAGACAAAATTGCCCGAACCGTTTCGCGCGAGGCGGCCGAGCGGGCCGCCTCGCGTCTGGTTGAACTCGGGATGGTCAATGATGAGGAGTATGCCCGGAACCTTGCAGCGGAACTGTTCGGACGCAAGGGCTGCTCCGCTTCCCGTGTAAAATGGGAGCTGGCGAAACGGGGGATCGAACGCGATCTGGCGGAGCGCATTGTGGAAGAAAGCGAGCCGGACCCGGTCGAAGCCGTCCAAAGGCTTCTCCAAAAGAAATACGCCCGCCTTCTGGGCGACGAAAAGGGGCGGCACCGCGTTGTGGCGGCGCTGCAAAGGTTAGGTTACCGGTGGGATGACATCAAAAGCGGGCTCAGAAAATTTGAGGAAGAGGATGACAGCTTTGCGGGATGCGGAGAAGACGATCGGCAATCTGATTGACAAACAGAAAACGGCGTACGTCGGTTCCGCCGACGCGGACGGCTTTCCGAACGTGAAGGCGATGTTCTCCCCCAGAAAACGCGAGGGAATCCGGGCGTTTTATTTTACGACCAACACATCGTCGCTTCGTGCGGAGCAATACCGTGAAAATCCCAAAGCCTGCATTTATTTCTGCGACAAGCGTTTTTTTCGCGGCGTGATGCTCAAAGGCACCATGCAGGTTTTGGAGGATGCGGAGTCCAAGGCGATGATCTGGCGGGAAGGCGATGACAGATACTATCCGGAGGGCGTCGCGGACCCCGACTACTGCGTGCTGAAATTCACGGCGATGGCTGGCAGATATTATAGTAATTTTCATTCGGAGGATTTTATCGTCTGAACAAAATCAGGAGAAGATATGGCATATTCGGTAGGACTTGTGAACCTTGGATGCCCCAAAAATCAGGTGGACGCGGAGCTGATGCTCGCGATTTTGCTGAAAGCGGGCTATAAACTGAAAAAGGACGCGGCGGAAGCGGATGTCGCGATCGTAAATACCTGCGGATTTATCGACGCGGCGAAGCAGGAATCCATCGGTGAAATTTTGGAGCTTGCGAAGAAAAAGGCCGAAGGGCAAGTCAGGGCGATCGTTGTGACCGGCTGCCTGGCGGAACGCTACCGGGAGCAGATTCTCCGCGAGCTGCCGGAGGTTGACGGGGTCGCGGGCATCGGGGCGAACAGCAATATTGCCCAGGTCGTTCAAAAGGCGCTTGAAGGGGACAAAACAGAGCTGTTTCCGGAAAAGACAAAGCTGCCTCTGTGCGGAGAGCGCAGTCTGCTGACCCCGCGATACTCGGCTTACCTGAAAATCGCGGAGGGGTGCGACAATCGCTGCTCCTACTGCGCGATTCCGGCGATCCGCGGCCCGTACCGTTCCCGCGCAATGGAGGAAATTGAGCAGGAAGCTCGATCGCTCGCCGCCGGCGGGGCAAAAGAGCTGATCCTGATTGCGCAGGACACGTCCCGTTACGGGTACGACCTGTATCACAAGCTGATGCTGCCGGAGCTTCTGCGCCGCCTTTGCCGGATCGACGGGCCGGAATGGATCCGTGTTCTGTACGCTTACCCGGATTCCATCACCGACGAGTTGCTTCAGACGATAGCATCGGAAGAGAAAATCGTAAAATACCTTGATTTACCGCTCCAGCACTGCAGCGGCAGAATTCTGAAAGCAATGCGCCGGGTCGGCGACCGCGCCTCCCTGACCGCGCTGATGCACAAAATCCGGGGCGCGGTTCCCGGAATAATTCTGCGGTCGACCCTGATCGCCGGGTTCCCCGGCGAAACGGAAGAGGATTTTGAGGAGCTTTGCGGGTTTGTCCGCGAAATCCGGTTTGAACGGCTCGGGTGCTTTGCCTACTCGCAGGAGGAAGGCACCGCGGCGGCGGAGCTGCCGGGCCAGCTGGAAGAGGAAGTCAAGCGCCGCCGCGCGGAATTTGTCATGGAACTCCAGATGAATATTATGCAGGAGCAGGCGGAAGCTCTGGTCGGGAAAACCCTTCGGGTGCTGACGGAGGGCTTTGACCGGGAAGCGGGCCTTTGTTACGGGCGCGGCGCGGCGGACGCGCCGGACATCGACGGAAGAGTCTGGTTTTTGGCGCGCCGTAAGCCGGAGCCGGGCCGGTTTGTCGGCGTGAAAATCACCGACTGCATCGACGGCGACCCGGCCGGGCGTGCCGTGGAATAAGGGGGAGTTGTCTTGAATCTGCCCAATAAGCTGACTATTGCGAGAATCTGTATGGTTCCGTTTTTCCTTATCGCGCTTCTGGCTCAGGACTACATCGGCCTGCATTATCTCTGGGCGCTGATTTTGTTTGCCGCGGCTTCCTACACCGACCGGCTGGACGGCAAAATCGCAAGGAAAACGAATCAGATCACCGATTTCGGCAAATTTATGGACCCGCTCGCGGATAAAATTCTGGTTTTGTCCGCACTGGTCTGCTTTGTGCAGTTCGGCCTTGCGGATTCCTGGGTGGTCGTTATTATCCTTGCGCGGGAATTTATGGTGACGGGGATCCGTCTGATCGCCGCCGAAAACGGACGCGTCCTTGCGGCGAACAAGTGGGGAAAAGCGAAAACGGTCAGCCAGGTCGTGGCGATCACGGCAGTACTGATGTTCCAGTTTCTTCTGGAACTGGTCCGGAATGGAATTCTGCCGGCGTTCACCATTTTCGGTTCGGACGGCGCTTTCATCCTGACGTGGCTCGGAAGTTTTTTGGTATTGATTTCCGCCGTTTTCGCGGTGGTTTCCGGAATGATTTATTTGATGCAGAATATTCAGCTGATTGACACCACAAAATAAAGCAGGGTGTTTACAGAATGCTTTTTTTGTACTATACTGTGTAACGCCGGGATCGATTCCGGCTATTATGAAACAAACGGAACATGCGACGACCGGAAGAAGTAATTCCTCAGGCTGCAAAAGAGAGAAAGCGTCATCGGCTGAAAGCGCTTTTTGCCATGCGGAGGAACGAAATGCGTCCGCGAGCATGCGGGGGGAACTTTCAGTATCCCCGCACGGGCAGCCCCGTTACAGGCATTCATGAGAAATAAAGCGGAGTGGAACCGCGGCAGATGCCGCCTCCGTCCCCAAACAGGGGACGGAGGCGGCTTTTTTCCCACAGGAGGTTTTTATGTTTTCCAGTCTCAAGGCAGACCTTGATTCCATCATCGACCGCGACCCCGCCGCGCGCTCCCGGCTGGAGGTTTTTTTCCTCTATTCGGGGTTCAAGGCGGTCCGGTCCTATCGAATTGCCCACTGGTTTTACGAGCGCAATCACAAATTCATCGCTCGGTATCTTTCCCAGAGGGCGCGGCATAAAACGGGAATTGAAATTCATCCGGGCGCAAAAATCGGCAAAGGGCTTTTTATCGACCACGGCATGGGCGTGGTAATCGGAGAAACTTCTGAAATCGGCGACTACTGCACCCTGTATCAGGGAGTAACGCTTGGCGGAACCGGCAAAGACCACGGCAAGCGCCACCCGACGCTGGGAAGCAACGTGCTGGTCGGCGCCGGCGCAAAGATCCTCGGCCCCTTCCATGTGGGCGACAACGCGCGCGTGGCGGCGGGGGCGGTCGTGCTGGAAGAAGTCCCGGCGAACGCCACGGCGGTCGGTGTGCCTGCGCGCATTGTTCGCCTTGACGGAGTGCGCCCGACAAATCTGGACCAGATTCACATCGGCGACCCGGTCTCCCAGCAGCTCTGCTACATGGGGGTGGAACTTCGAAAGATCCATTCACAGCTTGACATGATGGAAAAAACCGTCTCGCATCAGGACGGAAAAAGAGCGGCGAAAAGCTCATAAAGGAGGACAATTAAATGAAAATTTACAACACGCTGACAAGGCAGAAAGAGGAATTTGTTCCGATTGAGCCCGGAGAGGCGAAAATCTACGCCTGCGGCCCGACCGTGTACAATTACATCCACATCGGGAACGCGAGACCGATCTGCGTGTTCGACGTGCTCCGCCGGTACCTGGAGTACCGGGGGATGAAAGTAACCTTTGTGCAGAATTTCACCGACATCGACGACAAGATTATCCGGAAGGCGAACGAGGAAAAAACCGATTATCTCACGGTGTCGCAGCAGTACATCGAGGAATACCGGACGGACGCGGCGGGGCTGAACGTGCGCCCCGCGACGGTTCATCCGCTCGCGACGGAGAATATCGATGAGATCATCTCCATTATTTCCGACCTGGTCGAAAAAGGCTATGCCTATCCGGCGGAAAACGGAGACGTTTATTTCCGCACGCTGAAGGATTCCGGTTACGGCAAGCTGTCGCACCAGCCGCTGGACGACCTGAAATCCGGTGCGCGCATCGCGGTCGGCGAACACAAGGAGGACCCGCTCGATTTCGCCCTGTGGAAGGGTTCGAAGCCCGGGGAGCCAAGCTGGATTTCCCCCTGGGGGCACGGAAGGCCCGGCTGGCACATCGAGTGCTCCGCCATGGCGCGCCGGTACCTCGGCAAAACGATCGATATCCACTGCGGCGGGCAGGACCTGATCTTCCCACACCACGAAAATGAAATCGCGCAGAGCGAATGCTGCAACGGCGTACCCTTCGCGCACTACTGGATGCACAACGGCTACATCAATGTGGACAACAAAAAGATGTCGAAATCACTCGGCAATTTCTTTACCGTGCGTGACGTAGCCGAAAAATACGGGTATGAGCCGATCCGCTACCTGATGATTTCTTCGCATTACCGCACGCCGATCAATTACAACATCGAGATCATCGAGCAGTGCAAATCCGCTTTGGACCGGCTTTATCACTGCCGTGAAAATCTTGAATTCCTGCTCGGACACGCTCCGGCCGGGGAACGAGAGGGCGAACGGGAGCTGCGCCGCTTGTTCGAATCCCGCCAGGACCGTTTCATTGAGGCGATGGAGGACGACCTGAACACGGCGGACGCGATTTCCGCGCTGTTCGACCTTGCGAAGGACATCAACACAAACCTGACGGCGGAAAAGAATCCGTCCAAAGACCTGTGCCGCACCGCTCTTGATTTATTTAACGATCTCGCGGAGGTGCTGGGCCTTTTGTATGCGAAGAAAGAGACCGGCGCCGATGAGGAGATCGAGCGGCTGATCGCCGAACGGACAAAAGCGCGCGCTGATAAGGATTGGGCGACGGCAGACCGGATCCGCGACGAGCTGAAAGCCCGCCGTGTGGTGCTGGAAGACACGCCGCAGGGCGTGAAGTGGAAGATCGAAGGATAATTACACAGGAGCACAAACACCCCCGCGGGCATAAACTGCCCATGGGGGTGTTTTCATGTTTAACAGGAAACGCGGTCCCTTTTTCCTGTTCCTGTTTCTTGGGCCGGGCATGCTGGCCGCAATGGCCGACAACGACGCGGGCGGAATTTTATCCTATGCCCTGACGGGCGCAAAGTTCGGCCCTGCCGTATTTGTTCCGCTGACGCTTTGCCTGATGCCGGTTACATACACCGTTCAGGAAATGGCGATGAGGCTGGGAGTCGTTTCAAACGCGGGTTTTACACGGCTGCTGCGGGAGCGGTACGGGCGTGGATGGATGGTCTGCCAGATCGTCGCGCTGATGATGGAAAACCTCCTGACACTGCTGACGGAATTTGTCGGGATGTCCGCGGGCCTTCATCTGATCGGCCTGCCCCGAGTCCCGGCGGTGCTGATTAGCACCGTTCTGGTTTTTTCAATTACTTTGCTCAGCGGGTACCGGAAAAAAGAACGCATGGGTCTCTTGATCGGAATGTATAATCTGGTGTTCCTTTTTCTGGCATTCGCCGTGAAGTCCGGCGTCGGCGCGATGGAAAGCCTTCGCCTTTCCTCGGGCGGGGATTTCCGCTGGTACGCGGCGGCGCTGATCGGAAACGCGGTCGCGCCGTGGATGATTTTTTATCAAAACTCCGCCTACGCAGACCATGGCGCCAGGTCGCGCCGCATCCGGGACGGCAGAAAAGACGTTTTCGCGGGATGCGTCTGTCAGGTTGCCGTTGCGGCGGCGCTGATTTTCGTCGGTTCCTCCGTTTTCGGGATGGTGCCGAATCTGGAAGCGGCCGGGCCGGCCGAGCTGGTTTCGGCGCTCTCCGCGCGGGTCGGCCCGCTCGCGGGGATTCTGTTCGCGCTGGGTCTCTTTAACTCCGGGCTTCTTGCCGCAATCACCGTTTCCCTGTCGTCGTCGTTCAGCATTGCGGAAGCGTTCGGCTGGTCGAACAGCCTGAACGACAGCGTCCGCGACGCGCCCGGGTTCTATGCCGTTTACGGAATCAGCGTGCTGGCGGCGGCCGGCGCGGTTTTGATTCCGGGCCTGCCGCTGAACTGGGCCGCCGTCTTTGTTCAGGTCGCGGGCGGCGTTCTGATGACGCCGGTGCTTGTTTTTCTGACTCTTCTGACCTCCAGCCGCCAGGTGATGGGCGAGTGCGCGAACACGGGGGCGCAGAAAATCCGCGCGTGGTTCTGCGTTGCCGTTCTGACGGCGGTCTGCGTCTTTACTTTTCTCAGGGCGGCGGTATAATAGAGGGGAAACAGCAAAGGGGATTTTCAAATGGCGAAGGAAAACAAGACGAACGTCATGCGGATTCTGGAAGCGGAAAAGGTCGCTTACCGTCCGTACTACTATGAGAATCACGACGGCAAAATCGACGGCGTTTCCGTCGCGGCAAAGCTGGGGCAGGATGTCGACCACGTGTATAAAACCCTGGTGACCCGCGGCGCTTCCGGCGGCTTTTTTGTTTTTGTGGTTCCGGTTGCGGAAGAGCTGAACCTGAAAGCGGCGGCGAAAAGCGTCGGGGAAAAATCCGTTGAAATGATTCATGTGACGGAAATCAACAAGGTTACCGGATATATCCGCGGCGGCTGTTCCCCGGTCGGGATGAAAAAACAATATGTCACTGTTCTGGACGCAAGCTGCGAAGCGCTGGAGACCATGATCGTCAGCGGCGGAAAAATCGGCACGCAGGTGGAGCTTTCGCCGAAGGACCTGATGCGCGTTGCCGGCGCGAAGACCGCGTTTGTCGCGATCCGGCCGTGAATCGGCGAACCGAATAGAAAAACCGGCGGCGGGGGGTACCCGCTCGCCGGTTTTCTCAATATTGGAGGAAAATATTTCAATCAGGTCGCTTCCTCAGCGACGGATGGTGTAGTCTTGTCGGTTTCTTTTCCGAACAGCTTCTGCAGGCAGTGGAACGCAACCATAACCGCAAGCGACATCAGCAGCACCGCGACGATCAGCTGAAGCCCGTCGGTCAGGAACACGAATTGCCCCGCGCCGATTTTACGAAAAATATTGACGACCGCCATAACCAGCGCGGTCATGGTGACGACCAGCATCATGGACATCGGGACGTAGAGCATCCAGCCCTGACGGCCCGTCGTTTTCAGGAACACCGCCAGCGCAATCAGCACGAGCGCGCCCAGCAGCTGGTTGGCCGAACCGAACAAAGCCCAGATGTTATTGTATCCGCCGAGCGAAAGGGCAAAGCCGAAAATCAGCGTAACGATGGTGGAAACGTACTTGTCAGTCAGAAATTTTGTAACCGGGGTGTGCGCCTTGCCGTCCTCGTCGTAAAGCAGCTCCTGCATCGACATGCGGCCAATGCGGGCGACGGAGTCGAGAGTTGTCAGGCAGAGCGCGGAAACACACATCGTCATGCTGCAGGTCGCGACATATTCCGACATGCCGAACTTCATGAAGAATCCGGCAACGCCCGCGGAGAAAATCTGGAACGGCGTGCCGCTGGGCAGCTTCCCGTTTGTGGCGGCGGCGCCCGCAACCACAATGGCGGCGACCGCAAGCAGCGATTCGACGATCATTGCGCCGTAGCCGATGCCGAGCATATCTTTTTCATTTTTCACCTGCTTGGAGGAGGTCCCCGATGAAACAAGGCTGTGAAACCCGGAAATCGCGCCGCAGGCGATGGTGACAAACAGCATGGGGAACAGCATTGTCCCCTTGACGTTAAAGGAGGTGAAAGCCGGCAGGTTCATGCTGGGATTCGTCATAAAAATCCCGACGACCGCGCCGAGGATCATGCTGATGAGCAGGAAAGAACTCAGGTAGTCGCGCGGCTGCATCAGAATCCACATCGGAACCACCGCGGCGAAGAAAATATAGGCGAACACAACCAGACGCCACTGCGCTTTGTCAAGATAGACCGGCAGTGCCATCCCGGCGGCCATCATGGCGAAAAACAGAGCAAGCCCGACGATGAACAAAACGCCCTGGTTGGGCTTAACATATTTCATGAAAAGGCCGAACAGAATCGCGCCGAGAATATAAAACAGGGAAATGGAACCCGCGGCGGCGCTTGGCCTGCTGACCTGGCCGGCCACGGAAAAAGCGTTAAACGTGGAGGCCACCATGTCGCCGAAGGCGGCGATGACCAGCAGCGAGAAAATCCAGCAAAAGGTGAGGAACAGTCGCTTGCCGGTTTTGCCGATATACTGCTCGATAATCAGGCCGATCGATTTGCCCTCGTTTTTCACGGAGGCGTACAATGCGCCGAAGTCCTGAACCGCGCCGAAAAACACGCCGCCGACCAGAATCCATAAAAGCGCCGGCAGCCAGCCGAACATCGCCGCGATGATCGGTCCCGTTACAGGGCCCGCGCCCGCAATGGTGGAAAACTGGTGGGAAAATACAATTCCCCTTGGGGCCGGAACATAATCCTGTCCGTCCTCATGAACATAGGCGGGGGTTTTTGCGTCCGGGTCGATCCCCCATTTTTTCACAAGCCATCTGCCGTAAAAAAGATAGCCGCCGCCCAAAACGGCAATGGAAACGATGATGATAGCCAATCCGCTCATAATGCTTTGCTTCCTTCCTCAATCGTCACAGGTTCGTCAGAATACCGTTTTTGCGGGAAACTAAAAAATCCCCCGTCTCTGATTTTTTAAATCAGAGACGAAGGATTTGTTCTCCGCGTTACCACTCTGTTTGCCGCGTCGTCGCGGCCACCTCAACCGTATCAGGCGGGCCCACCAAATACGTCCGACACTAACGGGTCGGAACCGTCCGGATCTAATCGGCGAATGCCTTTCAAACCGGCTGCTAACGGGTGATGTCATACCGGAGCTTCCTGCCGCTTCACACCCCCAGCGGCTCTCTGAAAAGGAGTTGGAACCGTACTTTTGCCCGCTCACTGCATTTTTTGATATTCTGTTGTGCATCATCTTAGCACGGGGATTTTCCATTGTCAATTATTTTTTTGCATTTTAGAAATTATTCGCAGAAAAGCACATTACATTCAATGAAATTTGTGAAGTTCGACGAAATTACATCTTCGTTAAAAAATAAAAGAAAATTCTGTTGACAAATCGCCGAAAGTCAAATATGATAATAAAAATATATTTTAATTGCGTTGATAGGGAAGGACTGCGGGTTCCTCCGCATTCAGAGAGCTGCCGGGTGGTGCGAGGCGGCGCGGGGTCTGCACGAAATCGCCCTTGAGCAGGAGGCTGAAAGCTTTGCTGAGTAAGCCGTCCCGGAACTCCCCGTTACAGGAGGGCGCATTGTTGGATGCGTGACGAGATGCCGCTGTTTTGGCGGCGGATAAGAGTGGTACCGCGGAGCTTTCAGCTTTCGCCTCTTTGGAGGCGAAAGCTTTTTTTATTGCCGCGCGACGAGAGAGAAGGAGGAGTTTTGATGATGCTGACCGGAGCCCGAATCCTGATGGAATGCCTGTTGGAGCAGGGGGTGGATACCGTTTTCGGCTACCCCGGCGGAGCAGTGCTGAACCTTTACGACGCCCTGTTTGAATACCGCGCCAAAATCCGGCACGTCCGCACGGCGCACGAACAGGCGGCCGCCCACGCGGCGGACGGATATGCCCGCTCAAGCGGAAAAACCGGGGTCTGCATCGCGACCTCCGGCCCCGGCGCGACGAACCTTGTCACCGGCATCGCGACGGCCTATGCGGATTCCGTGCCGATGGTCGCGATTACCGGAAATGTCGCAAGGTCCCTCTTGGGCAAAAACAGCTTTCAGGAGGTGGATATTACCGCCATCACCCGTCCGGTGACGAAAAAAAGCATTCTGGTACGGGATGCTTCGGAGCTGGCGAACGTAGTGCGCGAAGCTTTTTTCCTTGCAAATTCCGGACGGAAAGGCCCCGTGCTGATCGACATTCCTAAGGATGTTTCCGCACAGACGGCGGAATATGTTCCCGTTCCCCTCCGAGAGCCGGAGCAGCCTTCGCCGCCCTCCCGGGAATCTCTTCGGCGCGCCGCCGCGATGCTGACGGAAAGCGAAAGGCCGCTCCTTTACGGAGGCGGCGGAGTGATTGCCGCGGACGCGGAACGGGAATTCGCCCGTCTGGCAGAGACGCTTGACGCTCCGGTTTCCTGTTCCCTGATGTGCCAGGGAGGCTTCGACCAGAAGAAAGCCCGCTACCTCGGCATGCTGGGAATGCACGGGACGAAGGCCTCTGCCGAGGCGATGAAAAACTGCGATTTGCTGATTGCGGTCGGAACCCGCTTTTCAGACCGCGTGCTGTGCGACGCGGGGCGGTTCGCCAGAAACTGCCGCATTCTTCAAATCGATATCGACCCGAAGGAATTCGGCAAGAACGTGGGGGTGGACCTGCGGCTTCAGGGGGACGTGAAAGCCGTTCTGGGGGAGCTGCTGCCCCTTTTGACGCGGCGGCGGCATGAAACCTGGATGCAGTGCGCCGAACAGTGGAAACGGGATTACCCGATGCGGCAGCAAGGGCAGGGGGCGGAGGACGTTCTGCCGCAGGACGTGATCGAAGCGCTTTGCCGCCTTGCCGGGCCGGAGGCGATTCTGACCACGGAAGTCGGCCAGCACCAGATGTGGGCGGCGCAGTTCGGTACTTTCCGGAATCCCAGAACCTTTCTGACATCCGGCGGGCTGGGCACCATGGGCTTCGGCCTCGGCGCGGCGATCGGCGCGAAAACGGCGATGCCGGAACGCACGGTCGTCAACATTGCGGGGGACGGCAGCTTCCGGATGAACTGCGCGGAGCTTTCCACGCTTTCCAGGGAACGGATCCCGGTTGTCGAGCTGATTTTTTCCAACTCCACCCTCGGCATGGTGCGCCAGTGGCAGAAGCTGTTCTACGGCGGACGGTTTTCCGCATCAGACGTAGAAGACGCGGTCGACTGCGAAAAACTGGCTCAGGCGTTCGGCGTGCGCGCGATGACGATTCATCGCCAAGCGGAAATTGAGCGGGTGCTCAGCGAAGCTCTGAACTGCGGCGAACCCGTGCTGGTGAACTGCCCGGTCGGCAAAGACCTGAATGTTCTGCCGATGGTTCCTTCGACCGGTTCGGTGGAAGAGCCGATTCTGGAAATGGACGAATGAAGATGGTAAAATATACGCGACAGGATGTGGATGAGATGACGCTCGAACAAATCAAGGAAGCTGCCCGCGCCCTGGAGGGCGTGGTCCGCAGGACGGACCTGGTGGAGGCCCCCCGCATTCATCCGGAGGGACAGGTATATCTCAAGCCCGAAAACCTGCAGGTTACCGGGTCCTTTAAGGTCAGGGGGGCATACCATAAAATCAGCCGCCTGTCCGAAGAGGAAAAGAAAAAAGGCGTGATCGCGTGCTCCGCCGGAAATCACGCGCAGGGCGTGGCGCTTGCCGCCGCAAAAAGCGGAATCCCGGCGCTGATCTGCATCCCGGAGGGCGCTCCGATTTCCAAGGTGGAGGCCACAAAGTCCTATGGGGCTCAGGTCCGGCTGGTCAAAGGCGTGTACGACGACGCCTACCGCGAGGCCTGCCGGCTCCAGAAGGAAAGCGGCGCGGTGTTCATCCACCCGTTCGACGACCCGGACGTGATCGCCGGGCAGGGAACCGTGGGCCTTGAAATCATGGAACAGCTGCCCGACGCCGACGCGGTGATCGTTCCGGTCGGCGGGGGCGGGCTGATTTCCGGCGTCGCCTGCGCGGTCAAATCCCTGCGGCCCCAGTGCAGGGTATACGGCGTGCAGGTAACCGGCGCACCCTCCATGGCGCGGGCGCTCCGGGACAAAAAAATAGAGCCGCTCCCGCGCGTTTCAACCTTTGCGGACGGAATCGCCGTCAAATGCCCGGGGCAGCTGACCTACGGAATGTGCGAAAAATATGTGGACGAAATCGTTACCGTGACGGACGACGAAACGGCGGCGGCGATTTTGGCGCTGATGGAGCAGCACCGGCTGATTGCGGAGGGCGCGGGCGCGGTCGCGGTCGCGGCCGCAATGTTCAATCGGGTGGACGTGCGGGGCAAAAAAACCGTCTGTCTGGTTTCCGGCGGGAATATCGACGTGACCATTCTGTCCCGCGTGATCAGCCGCGGGCTGACCCGCGCGGGCCGGCAGGGAAAACTGGTGGTCGAACTGGTCGACAAGCCCGGCGAGCTGCGGGAGGTTTCCGCCGTCATCGCGGAGCTGGGCGGGAATGTTATTTCCGTCCGCCACGACCATTCCGGCGACGAGGCGGACATCACCGCCTGCACGCTTTCCATCGGCGTGGAAACACGGGACCGCGACCATCTGAACCGAATCCGCGACGCCGTCGTGCGCGCGGGGTACCACATACTGGACAGCTGAAAGGAGAACTTATCATGAAAAAAACCGTATCTACCAAAAAGGCGCCGGAAGCGATCGGCCCGTATTCCCAGGCGGTCGTCGCAGGGAACCTGGTGTTTACGAGCGGGCAGATTCCCATTGTTCCGGAAACCGGAACGATGGTGCAGGGTGATATTTCCGCGCAGGCCGAACAGTCCATTCAAAATGTGGGCGAAATCCTCAAGGCCGCGGGCGCGGGATTCGGCGACGTGGTCAAAACAACATGCTTTTTAAAGGACATGAATGATTTCGCGGCGTTTAACGCCGTATACGCCAAATACTTTACAGACAAACCGGCCCGCTCCTGTGTTGCCGTCCGTGAACTGCCTAAGGGCGCGCTTGTCGAGGTGGAAGCCGTCGCGGTGCTTGGCGAATAAAGGGGGAAGCGTAATGGAACCCGTGGTGGACCATATTCATCTTACCGTAAGGGATCTTGACCGCGCCGAACAATTTTACGACCGGTTTCTTCCCCTGCTGGGGTTTGAACCGGATGAAAAGGAATATGACGCTGTGGTGGAAAACGAGTACCGAATCGTTGAATATCACCACAGAAACGGCTTTTCCTTCGGAATTGTCAACGCAAGACCGGCTTGTTCCGGAGAGCCGGTAAACCGCAGAAAGCCCGGCGCACTCCATCACCTGGCTTTCCACGCGCCCAGCCGCGCGGAGGTGGACCGGCTTTATGAGAAGGTAGAGGCTCTCGGAGCGGAAATTGTGCACTCCCCGAAATTCTATCCGGAATACTGTGCCGACTATTACGCGTTTTTCTTCAAGGATTCCGAAGGCATTGAGCTCGAAATCGTCCATTACGGAACGGAAGAGAAAAATGAAACTTTATGAGATCACGGAACTGAACCGGAAAGAAGCAGTCGCGTTTCTCACGCGTCAGTGGGGGTCGGACGTCATGGTGTCGGGCGGCCGCGCCATCCGCCTCTCGGCGCTGGACGGCTATGTCACTGTGGAAAACGGAAAAATCACGGGGGCCGTTACCTACCTTGCGGAAAACGGAGCGTGTGAAGTCGTTTCGCTTGACAGCGTGAACGAAAACCGGGGAACCGGAACGGCGCTGCTCTCCGCCGCCGTCCAAGCGGCGAAGGAGAAAGGCTGCCGCGCGGTATACCTCTATACCACAAACGACAATACCCGGGCGATGCGTTTTTACCAGAAACGCGGTTTCGATATGACGGGGTTCTGCCGGGGCGCGGTCGATCGGGCGCGAAAAATCAAACCTGAAATCCCGCCGACCGGTGAGGACGGAATCCCGATCCGGCATGAAATCAGGTTTGAGCTGTTCTTCTAAAAACGGATCAGCCCCGGCGGATGAACCTGCCGTAACTTTGCAGACGGTCGCGGATGCGCTGAAGCGATTCGTTGTTTTTTACGGTTCGCATGGTTGGGAACGCGCGGATGATGCGGCGCTGAAACAGGTGAAAATCGGATTCCAGCTTTTCTTTCCGCTCGTAAAGCGCGCTCAGGCGCGCTTTTGTATTTTCATCCAGACGCGCGGCGATCGAGTCCTGAAGGACTTCCAGCTTTTCCACGCTCGCCGTGTGAGCCTTTTCCTTGATTTCGTCCAGAACCTGCTGCAGCTCGGCCAGCTTTCCGTTCAGGGTGGTGATTTCCATGACGGACAGCACGGTATCCGCCAGCAGATAAAGCGCCAGCCCGCCCGAAAGGAACGGAAGAACCTCTGCGGGAATCAGCCCCAGCCAACCGAGCAGCAAAGGCTGTAAATAATAAACGGCGGCGACGCTCATGATTCCGAACATCAGGCTGTTTTTCAGGCAGACCCGCCCCTGCAGCTGAAACCGCTGGTCGGAATAATCCCAGTATTTGGCGTGGAACAGCGCCTCCAGCAGAAAGCCCGTCCCGTATTCGACCAGGCTGGCCAGAAGAGCGCCGGAAAGAAACAAAAGGAACACCCGGTCCTTAAGCGGCGAGAGGATCAGAACGGTAAGAATGGCCCCGGAGCCGTAAATCGGGCAGAACGGTCCGGTCAGAAACCCGCGGTTAATCGGTTTGCCCGCGGGAACGGAACAGTAAATGCTTTCGGCCGCCCAGCCCAGAAAGCTGTACAGCAGGAACAGAAGAAACAGGATCCGGATATCGTTCATTTGTTTTTCTCCTACCTTGAATTCAAAGTACAGTGTACCGATTCGGGAGGAGTTTGTCAAATAAAAAAAGATACTGTCTTTTTCAGAAGAATCAGCACATAATAGAGCAGCGCGCCCGACACCGCCGGAAAGACGATCCAGCCGAGGATATCCACCTTCAGCTCCGTCACCTTCAGAAGGCGGCTGATGCTGAGCGAGGCGTTGTATATTTCGCTGAAAAACAGGATGGCAAGGTAGGCGCGGATCCCGTAGACGGGGATCAGGGCGCTGATCAGGGCGACGCGCATCATGGAATCGCTGAAGTTGTATTTGAGGGAATACATCTGCTGGTCAAGCCCCTTGAGCATGTTGTCCACCACGTTGTCGAGGTACATCAGAGGGACGATCGGGGCCATGATGCGCAGGATGTTTCCCGCCTGTTCGTTTCCGAAAAAGATTCTGCCGATTTCGTCGGCGAACACGATCATTCCCGCGCTGATCAGAAAGCCGAACATCAGCGTGGTCCGGAACGCGTGCTCCGCGGAATAACGCACCGTACCGCGCTTTCCCCGCGCCGCCGCTTCGGCGATTTCGGGAATCAGCAGCATGGCGACCGAGCTGACAAAGGACATCGGAAAATAGATGACCGGCATCACCATGCCCTGCATCACGCCGTACTGCGCCAGCGCCGCGGTTCCGCCGGCGCCGTATTTGCGCAGGCCGGCCGGGATCAGCAGATTTTCCGCGCTGAACAGGGAGCTGCGCAGAAAAGAGCCGACCAGCATCGGGCCCGCAATATGTAAAATGTTGTGCAGCACACGCGTTTTTGTTCCGTCCTCCTGTGCAAAGCCGTGCCTGCGGACATAGAGAAGAAACGCAGCGGCAACATAGGCGCACGCGGCCACCTCGCCCAGGGTGTTGCCGATCATGAGCGACTCCAGCTCCGGCAGGGAGGTGCGGGTCAGAAGAAGATAGGAAATCCCGATTGTCGCGACCTGCTCCCACAGCTCGCCGACCATGGGAACGATGATATTGCGGTTGGCAAAGAAATACCCTTTCAGGCACGCGCAGACCGCGATGAACGGAAGTCCGGGCGCGAGAAGGCGCAGCGGCGCGGCGGCCTCCGGGGCGCCGATCAGGCGGCAGGCCGCAAAATCCGAAACGGCGAGCAGAGCCGCGCCCGCGGCAAAGCTCATGGCCAGGGCGAAGCACAGGCAGCCCCGCAGGTACCGCCGCGAGCCTTTTCCCTCCGCGACCATGCGCGTGACCGCCAGACCGATTCCGGAGGTGCAGGCCGTGATGCCGAGCGAGAAAATGGAGAAAATCAGCTGGTAAACCCCGACTCCGCTCGCGCCGATCCAGGAGCAGATGCAGGAACGGAACCACAGGCCTGAAAACCGCAGAACGACGGAACCCAAAGTCATAAAGACCGCATTTTTGAGGAATACGCGTTTTTGATTCATCTGAGCCCACCTTTTTTGCCTTTTGTTCAAATGTATTCGCGTATTGGGCAAAATAAGTCTGTATTTTTTTAAGGGGCTCCGTTATAATGGTAGAGAGACTATCAGAAACGCGGAGGAAACGAATGGACTGGACGGAAGTAAAAATCACGGTGGACGCGGCCGATGCGGACGCGGCGGGTGACATCGCGCAGATGACGGTGCCGTACGGAATTTATATTGAGGACTATTCCCATTTGCAGGAGGAGGTCGAGCAGATTGCGCACATCGACCTGATCGACGAGGAGCTGTTAAAAAAAGACCGCTCGAAAGCGGTCGTGCATGTTTATATCGCGCCGGAAGACAGCCCCGCCGAGGCAATCGCGTTTTTAAGCGAGCGGTACGCGTCCGAGGGAATCAAGCATCAAATTGAAACGGCCTCCTGCGCGCAGGAGGATTGGATGAATAACTGGAAGCAGTATTTTCACCCGATTCCGGTCGGGAAGAAGCTGCTGATTCGGCCGGACTGGGAGCAGACCGATAATCCGGAGGGCCGCGTGGTGCTGGACCTGGAGCCGGGCATCGCGTTCGGAACCGGCACGCACGAGACCACGCGCCTGTGCATGGAGTTTCTGGAGGAATTTGTCACTCCCGGATGCGCGATGCTGGACGTCGGCTGCGGCAGCGGAATCCTTTCGGTTGCGGGTTTGCTGCTCGGCGCGAAGCGCGCCGTCGGGGTAGACATCGACCCGCTCGCGGTCAAGACCGCCGTGCAGAACGCGAAGCGCAACAAAGTCGGGGACCGGTTCACCGGCATTTGCGGCAGCCTGACCGAACAGGTGGAGGGAACGTACGGGGTCGTCGCGGCAAACATTGTGGCCGATGTGATCCTCGAACTGCTCAAAGACATCGGGAACTTTATGGCGCCGGGCGCCGTCCTGATTCTGAGCGGCATCATCGACGAACGCGAGCAGGATGTGCTGGACGGCCTGGAGCAGTCCTTCACGCTCCTCGGCCGCAAAGAGGAGCGCGGCTGGGTGGCGCTTGCCGTGAAACAAAAAGAGGGCGTTTGAAAACAGCCCGCGCGGACACGAAACGGATTGCGCGTCGGACGTCATCGCGGAGCGCTCCTATTTAATAATCAAAACCGTGTTTTTGGGCAGGGAATAGTATTCTCTGATGTCCTTTGCATACACGACGCTGAACGCACTCGAATACATGAATTGCAAGTCGAATTTTCGGTTGTCGATCACGACCATGTTGCTTTTTCCGCTGTGGACATCGTTAATCTGGCGGTCGATATCGAGGTATACCCTGTAATTCCTCATCGTTACCCCCGCGGCGATCAGCATGGAGCACATGCCGACGGCAGCGACCGAAAGCTGTGCCGATTTCCCGTACCTGAGATGCAGTCCCTGAAACAGCGAAGCGGCCAGCAGGAAATCCAGCAGCACCAACGGCAGCATCGGGCGTCCCCAAGACCCCACGATCGCGGGGATCGCCTGGGAACTCCACATGCCGGCGAATAACACGACGGCATACCGGTACTCTCTGCGCATGTTTGCTGTCCGGATCATTGCGGTCAGGCAAACCGCCAGAAAGGAAATCCAATAGATTACGGCGATGATTTCTGCCAGCAGTCTCCATTTGGAATCGATCCGGTCAATGTACTGCACACAAGGCAGTTTCAGCATGGTCGCCATGGCGAAAAGGATGACGCCGGCCGTCAGATAGAAACTAAAGAACTCGAATAACAGGCCCTTTCCGTCTCCGGTTTTGTGAATCATATAGAGTGCACACAGGCCCATGAGGACGACCCAGAAAAGACAGTCGTTGAAGATGCTGCTGAAATAAGACGGCAGATTATTCAGAAAGACTCCCCTGATACCGAGGCTGTTGGCGGGACGTGCTGAGGAATGCAGCCGGCTGTACCCCCCGGGGCAAGTCAGGGTAAAGGCCGTTGTCAGGATGGATAAGGCGCAAAGGCTCCAGATGTATGGGGTCATCTGTTTCGAGCGGATCAGGTACGGCACCGCCGCGATGCACATGCCGAAAATCAGCAGGGCCATCTGCTCATGCAGAAAGGCGGCGGCGCAGAAGCAGACCGGCGAGACAAACCGGTACGGCTTCGGAAACGTACGGTTGCGCAGGATGCTGTAAATCGGCAGAAAGCCGATCAGCATCAGAAAAAACGGATACAGATAGTTGCACGATCCATCCATCCACAGGAAGACATCCCCGTAAAGATTATGGCTTACCGGCATCAGGCCGGGAAAAACGGCGCATACGGCAGCCAGAAGGAAGTCCGCGTGCAACCGTTCCTTCGTTTCCGGCCCTTTTGGGACGATATATCCGCGGATATAGTAAAACAGAAGAAGCGAGATTCCGCAGATTGCGAGAGGTGTCGCGATTTTCCAGATACGAAGCCCGTCGAGCAGCAGAAGCTGCGCAAATAGATTTGCCATCCGCGACCCCGCCACAGCGTAATAATATCGATAAAAGGCAAAAATCTTCGGAAGAGACCCGCCCTTTATAAAAAAAGTAAAATCGTCCCCCTGCGGGAAACCATTTGAATATTGAAAAAACAGGAGGGCCAGCACAAAAAGGAAGGGAATATAAACCAGGAATTTATTTCTTTCTCGTTTTTGCATCCCATCACCTCGTTCTCGATAATGAAGATTTCACAGCGGAGCTTAGGAGCGACAATGGAAGAAACAAGCTTCCAGCAGATCCGCGCTTTCTCTATAATGTGAGTAACCGAAATGACAACCGGGAATAGCTGCGAAAAATCGGCTCTGTTTAGATTATTTCCGACGGGCATGCGAAAAATGCAATTATAACCGCATTTTTCATGTGCCTCTCTCGGAGGGGGATCGTCATGCTAAAAACAGGCAGGGCGGAGTTCCGGACTGATCCGGTGATCGGGCCGGTCCGGGGCTTTGTGTTGATGTGTTGAAAGGGACCTGTCCCGGCTTTGCCGATGTGCCGGTCGGAAAATTAGAGTCGGTTTCCGCCGGCTGTCAAAAACTGATTTTTAGAAAAAAGAAAAACCCGGCAGCCGCATGACTGCTGGGTCAGCCTTTCGAAAAAGGTCCGGTGAAAGCCGGGCTTTTTCCTTATAAAGATGAAAAATAGAAGCTAGTGATGAAAGATGCTGGAACAGGAAAACCCGCCGGATTTCCCGGCGGGCGCTTTATATGGAAGAAGCTCAGACGTACTGTGCTTTCAGGCGGAAACGGGTCAGCAGACTCTCCATCTCCCGGGCCTGCTCGTTCAGTTTTTCACTGGTCGCAGCGCTTTCCTCCACGGCGGCGGAGTTGTTCTGCACGACGCCGGAAATGCGGTCAATGCCCTGCGTCACCTGGGTGACGGCCTGCGCCTGAAGCTCGGAGGCCTTCGCGATGCTGTTGATCAGCCGGATGGATTCCGAAGAATCGCCGATCACGGAATTGATGGTTTTTGCGGTGTCTTCGGCAATTTCCACGCCCCGCCCGACGGCCGCCACGGTGCTGCCGATCAGGTCGGTGGTGTTTTTCACGGCCTGCGAGCTTTTCGCCGCCAAACTCCGAACCTCGTCGGCCACAACGGAGAAGCCTTTTCCGGCTTCTCCCGCGCGGGCGGCTTCCACGGCGGCGTTTAATGCGAGAATGTTGGTCTGGAACGCGATATCGCTGATTGTCTTTACGACCTGGCCGATTTTTTCGGAGGTCTCGCTGATTTCCTTCATGGCGGCCAGCATCTGCTCCGTCTTTTCATTGCCGGCCTTGAGCGACTCGCCGGCTTTGTTTGAAATTCTGCTCGCGGTCTCGGCATTCTTTGCGTTTTTTGTCACCTGGCGGCTGATTTCGGCAATGGTGGCGGAAAGCTCCTGAATGGAGGCGGCCTGATTGGTCGCGCCCTGCGCCAGCTCTTTTGCTCCGGCGGAAACCTGATCGGAATTTCCGGAGACCTGCTCCGCGGAATCGTGAATGGACGAAAGCGTCTGGCTCAGCGAGTCGGTGATGCGCGAAAGAGCCTCGCCGATCGGCCTGAAATCCTCGACGTATTCATAGGACTGATCCATGCTGAAATCGCCCTGGGACATATTTGAGAGATGCTCTGTAATATCGGTGATGGAACCGTGTAGCCGGTCGATGGTCGCCTGCGCGGTCTTGGCGAGAATGCCTGTTTCGTCTTCCGTGTCGATCACGGGAACGGGCGTGTGGAGGTCGCCCTGCGACAGCAGGCGGAGACGCTCGGTGATGAGCTTCAGCGGCTTGGTGATGGAGCCTGCGACGGAGAGGATCAGCAGAATGCTCAGAATCGCCGCCGCGATGCTGGAAATGATGAGCAGCAGCATGGCGTTTGTCTTTTTCCGGTTGCAGTCGTTCAGCTCCGCCTGAACCAGCGGAGTCATGTCCTCCTGGTAATTCCCGGTGCTGATGTACCAGCCGTACGGCTCGAATTTCTGCGTGTAAGCCCGTTTTTGAAAATTGCCGGATTTGCCCGGTTTGGTAAACCAGAAATCAGTGAAGCCGCCGCCCTTGTCGCCGGCGGCGATCAGGTTTTTAATATAGTAATTTCCTTTTTCGTCCTGATTGCCCAGGCGCATTTGTCCCTCATAATCGGCATTCATATGCACCACGCATTTGCCGTCGGACATATCGGCCCAGAAATATCCGCTGCCATTGTTGTAGCGCGTGTTGCGCACGAGCGTCTTGGCGGCTTCCACAGCTTCCTGCTCCGAAATCTTTCCCGATTTGTAGCGGTTGTAATTTGCGGTCAGCACCCCGATCATGCTCTGAACCTCGGTTTTGATCAAAGTGTCGAGTCCCTGCATGGTCGAGTCGGAAATCGTTTTGTACGCCGCGTTCAGACTTTGATAAGACAGGAAAGACTGAATCAGGATAATACACGAAATCAGAATGCTGAAAGACAATACCAGCTTTGATTTCAGACGCAGCTTTTTAAATCTGCTTTTCATAAGGCGTCAGACTCCTTGCAATTAAATTCAGCGATGTCTGTTGATGAAATCGTTGCAAAAAAGACCGAATTACGACGGAATGCTCCCCTAATAACGGCATTAATTAGTGTTTACTAACAAATACGATTTATTGTATAATCTAATTTTAGTACAATATTAATAATAATTCAATTCTGAAAAATAACAAATTACGGATAAGAATTTTGTAGAAGAAAATAATAAAAAAAGACCCCTGTAAAAAATACAGGGACCTTTTCTGCCAAATTGCATGATAATTTCGCGCTTTATTCTAATTCGGAGTAATTGCCGAGGAAGGAGAAGCGGGAAAGCTCCTCCGAAAGCGCGCAAAGCAGGTCGAGGGTTTTCGGGTCCGCGACGGAACCGGAAAAATCCAGATAAAAATCATACTCAAAATTCCGTCCGGGAATCGGGCGGGATTCGATCTTGGTAAGATTCAGTCCGGAGGCCGCGAAACGGGCCAGAACGGTGTAAAGCGTGCCGGTGCGGTGCGGCACGGCGAAGCAGAGGCTGATTTTGTTCGCCTGCGGCGGAATCAGCAGGTTTCGTCCGATCGCGATGAAGCGGGTGCGGTTGCCGTCGGAATCCTGAACGTTCCGGTCCAGAATGTTCAGGCCGTATTGCGCCGCCGCGTGCTCCGAGCAAAGGGCCGCCGCTCCGCGCTCCCCTGCCGCAAGCGCGGCCGCCCCCGCCGTGCTGGAGCATTCCGCGGAGGGGATTCCCCGTTTCTTCAGGTATCCGGCGCATTGCCGAAGTGCCTGCGGGTGGGAATAAACCGTTTGAATCTCATGAAGTTCCGCTTCGCGGGAGGCGAGACAGTGCCGCACCGAAAGGCTGATTGCGGCGACAATGGAAAACCGGTACTTTAAAATCAGGTCATAGACCTCGTTGACGGACCCGGCGGATGAGTTTTCAACCGGCAGGACGCCAAGGTCCGCCCGGCCGTTTTTAACGGCGGCGAAAATTGAGGGAAAGTCCGGAAAAAAAACGGGTTCCGCTTCCGGGTAGAGGCGGGAAAACGCTTCGTGCGAATAGGAGCCCTTTTCGCCAAGACAGGCGACCGAGCGCGGTTTGTTCGGAAAGCGGGAGGCCTTCAGCACCGCTTGCCGCAGTTCTGTTCCGCTGCCGAGGGCGCTGTGCTGGGCTTCCCGGCTCATCGCCATCAGGTTGGCGTAAAGGATGCGGGCCTGTCCGCCGTACTCCCCGGCCTTTCGGCAGACGCCGTCCAGAATTTTCAGTTCCCGCGTTTCATTGAAAATCGGAAGTTCCTTTTGCCGTTTGACTTCCGCGACCTGCTTTGCGCATGCCATCCGTTTCAGGAACAGCTCCAGAATGCCGTTGTCGATTTCGTCGATCTGTTTTCTCAGTTCTTCCAGTGTCATGTCAACAGCTCCATTCCCGGCAGCGCGCCGGTTTCCATTCATGATTACAGCAGATTCATGGCGGCCAGCGCGGCGGCGGCTTCCACCACGGGAACCGCGCGCGGAACGATGCAGGGATCGTGCCGGCCTTTGACCACCAGTTCTTCGGCGGCGCCGCTTTTCAGATTGACGCTGCGCTGAGGTGCGCCGATGGACGGAGTCGGCTTAAACGCGGCGCGGAAGACCAGCGGCATCCCGGTGGTGATGCCCCCGAGAATGCCGCCCGCGTGATTTGTCTCCGTTCGGACCGCTCCGTCTTTGTCAAACAGAAACGGGTCGTTGTTTTCGCTTCCGAACAAATCGGCCGCGGAGAAGCCCGCGCCGAATTCCACGCCCTTGCACGCGGGGATGCCGAACAGAATCGAGGAAAACAAAGATTCCGCCCCGTCCGTCAGCGGGCCGCCCGCTCCGGCGGGAAGGCCGCAGACGGCGCATTCGACCAAGCCGCCGACGCTGTCCAGCTTTTGCCGCGCGCGCTCGATTTCCCCGCGCATGGCGGCTTCGGCCTGCGGGTCAACGGTGGGAAAGTAGCGGGAGGCCAGATCATCGAGAAGAGAAACGGGAAGATCCGTAGGGTCGAACGGCGCGTCGGAGACGCCGTGAACCGAAAGGACATGCGCGCCGACCGCAATACCGCGCCGCCGCAGAATTTGGCGGCAGACCGCCCCGGCGAATACCAGCGGCGCGGTCAGCCGGCCCGAAAAATGCCCGCCGCCGCGCACATCGTTAAAGCCGCCGTAGCGGAAATGCGCCGTGTAATCCGCGTGCCCGGGGCGCGGAGCGTCCCGCAGGTTTTCATAGTCGCCGGAACGCGTGTTGGTATTTTCAATTACGGCGCACAGCGGCGCTCCGGTTGTGCGTCCGTCCAGCAGTCCGCTCAGGATTTTCGGCGCGTCCGCCTCTTTCCGCGGCGTGGAGGATGCGTCCCGCCCCGGGGCGCGGCGCGCCATCTGAAGAGCGACTTCCTCCAAATCGACCGCCTCGCCCGCGGGCAGCCCCTCCAGAACGGCGCCGATCGCCGGGCCGTGGCTTTCGCCGAAAACCGTCAACCGGATCCGATTACCCCAGATCATTCGCTTTTCCTCCCAACGCGTTGTAATCCCGGAAAAAATCCGGGTAGCTTTTCCGGATGCTTTCGGCGTCCGTCACGGTGACGTCCCCGTCCGCCCGAAGCGCGGCGATTGCCATCGCCATCACGACGCGGTGATCGTTCTGTCCGTCTGCCGCTCCGCCGCGCAGCTGCGGGGATCCGTCTATGATAAGTCCGTCCGCCGTTTGTTTTACCGCCGCACCGACGGCGGAAAGCCCGTCGGCCATCGCGGCGAGCCGGTCGCTTTCCTTCAGGCGCAGCCGCCCCGCGTTGCGAATCACCGTGCGCCCTTTCGCGAGCGCGGCGGCCGCGGCGAGAACCGGCACCAGATCGGGAATCTGAGAAGCGTCGATTTCGATTCCCCACAGCTCGCCCGGTTCGGCGGTCAGAATGCCGCCGTTCCAGCCAAGGCGCGCGCCGAAGCGGCGGAACAGCTCCTCCGCCGCGCGGTCGCCCTGCGCGGAATCGGGCCGCAGGCCATCCAGCTCCACATGCCCGCCGAGAGCCCCCGCTGCCAGAAAGAACGCGGCCTGGGACCAGTCGCGCTCGATTTCACAGCGGCAGGGGAGGTATTTCTGGTTTCCCGGCACTTTCCAGCCGGTTTCGGATGAGAAAATTCCGACGCCGTGCTCTTTCAGAATTTGTACCGTCATCTCCGCGTATCCGGCGGATTCCAGCGGGGAGGTCAGAACAATTTCACTGTCGCCGCTCAACAGGGGGAGGGCGAGCATCAGCCCCGTGATGAACTGGGAGCTGACGTTCCCGGGCAGGGAGAAGACGCCGGGCTTCAGCCTGCCGGAAATTCTCAGCGGCAGGCCGCCGCCGCTTTCGCAGGTCACCCCCTGCGGGGGCAAGCATTTCAGGTAAACCCCCAGCGGCCTTTCAGGAAGGCGCCCCCGCCCGGTAAAGACGGACGGGATTCCGAGCGCCGCGGCGACCGGAATTAAAAATCGCAGAGTCGAACCGGATTCCCCGCAGTCGACGCGGGCTGCTTCCCTGCGTTTCGCCGCATTCAGCGCGGCGAGCGCCGAACGGGTCGCGGCAAGGTCTTCGCTGACCGTTTCGCCAGTGGGAAGGGGGTCCGGCGCGCCCGCGAGAAACGAGCAGATCATCACGCGGTGCGCCGCGCTTTTGGAAACGGGGACCCGAACCCGGCCGCCGAGCACGCCGGGAGCAAACCGGACCAGACTCATGACAGAGCCTCCATGAACCGCCCAAGCTCCGCACGCGGAATGGGATGCAGAAAACTTTCGCCGATGTGCCTGAGAAGAACCAGACTGATGTTGTCCCCGCGGCTCTTTTTGTCATACTGAGTGGCTTCCCGGATGAGGTACGGGTCTGCCGGGTCGGAGATCGGCATGCCGTATTCCGAAAGGACGCGGGCGATTTTTTTCGCTGTTCCTGGTTCCGTCAGCCCCGCTGCCTCGCCGCACCGGCTCATCATCACCATGCCGATCCCGACCGCTTCGCCGTGCGTCAGATCCTTATAGGCGTGCAGCTTTTCCAGCGCGTGGCCGAACGTGTGGCCGAAATTCAGCAGCATCCGGTCGCCGTTGTCCAGTTCGTCCCGCTCGACGAATTCCCGTTTGATGTCCACGCACCGGTATATGATCGGCTCAATCTCGTCTTTGACCCCGCCCGCCGCGATCCGCCCGAACAGATCGCCGTCGCGGATACAGCCGTATTTGATCGCCTCGCCCATTCCGTCCGCGAAGAACGTATCCGGCAGGGTTGAAAGCGTATCCGGATCGATGAGAACCAGCGACGGCTGGTGAAACGCGCCGACCAGATTCTTTCCCTGCGGAAGGTCAACCCCGGTTTTTCCGCCGACGGAAGAGTCGATCTGCGCGAGCAGGGAGGTTGGAATTTGCAGAAAGCGGATTCCCCTTAAATAGGTCGCGGCGGCGAATCCGGCCATATCGCCCGTCACCCCTCCGCCGAGCGCGACGACGAAATCGCTCCGCGTCAGTCCGCGGTCGGAAAAGGCGCCGTACATTCCGAGAATGTTGGTCGTCCGCTTGTGCTCTTCCCCCGCGGGAAAGGTGAAGACCGAGGGCTGAAATCCGGCGGCTTCCAGGGATAAGGCCACAGTTTGCGCGTAGATTGGCCCCACGTTGGAATCCGTGACGATCACGGCTTTCGCGCCGCCGGGGAACACGCGGGCGGCCTCCTCTCCGGCGCGTCGGAGGCAGCCGCGCTCAATCAGAATTTGATAGGGCTTTGCGGTGTTGATGGTCAGATTCATGCTTCTCCCAGCCTTTCCTTAATCAGGCGGCCCTCCCGCAGGAGGGAACGCAGGGCCTCGGCGTCGTTTGAGCCGATCGCGTCGCGGATTTCCCGCAGGTTTCCGATCAGCGTGTCCAACTCTTCGGTCAGCGCCTCGCGGTTGTCCAGAAACAGCTCGGCCCACATGGATTCGTTGACGCTCGCGACCCGCGAGACATCGCGGTAGCTTCCCGCCGAAAAGCCGGCATGCCCCGGGCACCGCGGGCTTTTGACATAGGCGCAGGCCAGCGCGTGGGGAAGCTGGCTGGTAAAGGCGATTTCGCGGTCGTGTTCTCCCGGCGTGGTGACGACGGTTCCGCCGAAGCCGAGCTCGACCGCAACCGCCGTCATCAGGTCGACCGCGCCGCGCGGCGCGCCGCAGGGAACCAGCAGGTAGCTTGTGCCGGAAAACAGGTCGGCGTCGCTGTTTGCGAAGCCGCCCTTTTCCTTTCCCGCCATCGGGTGGCCCCCAATGTAAATGAGCCCGTGCTTTTCCGCAATTTCCGAAAGGCGAGGGCTTAAAAACGATTTCACCCCGCACACGTCGGTTACGATGCAGCCCGGGCGAAGGGCGGAAGCGTGCTCCTCTAAAAAATCGATGTCCGCCTGGGGGTAGAGGCAGAGGAACACGAGATCCGCGGCGTTCAGGTCCTCCGGAGTTGCCTGCCGCCGGATTGCTCCGCTTTGGAGTGCGGCGTCGATCACGCCGGGGTCGCTGTCGATGCCGGTGACCCTGCAGCCGCTGTATTTTCGGAATGCTTTCGCAAGCGAACCGCCGATCAGCCCGAGCCCCGCAACGACGATGTTTTGATTCATGGAAAGATACCCCCTTCTGCTTTCTTTTCGATTTCACACATTATAGCAGAAAAGCGGCGGTTAGTCCAATGTTCTTCCGAAGGCCAGCGCCTCCGCTTTCAGCCGGGCGGCGGTCTGTTCAAATTGGTCGGGCGTCAGGGACTGCGCGCCGTCTGAAAGGGCCTTTGCGGGGTTGTTGTGGACCTCGATGATCAGGCCGTCCGCGCCGGCGGCCACCGCGGCGAGCGCCAGCGGTTCCACCAGCCAGGAGTGGCCGGAGGCGTGGCTGGGATCCACAACAACGGGAAGATGGGAACAGCGCTTTAAAATCGGAATGGCGGAGATGTCGAGCGTGTTGCGCGTGTAGGGCTCAAACGTGCGGATTCCGCGCTCGCAGAGGATGACCTGATTGTTGCCGCCCGCCATGATATACTCCGCGCTCATCAGAAGCTCTTCGATCGTATTCGACAGGCCGCGTTTGAGCAGAATCGGCTTGCGGATTTTGCCGAGCTCCTTAAGCAGCTCGAAATTCTGCATGTTGCGCGCGCCGACCTGAATTACGTCGACCCCGCTTTCAAGAAACAGATCGATGTGCTTTTCGCTCATCAGCTCGGTGACGATGGGCAGTCCGGTTTCCTTCTTTGCTTCCCGCAGAAGCTCAAGCCCCCCGGCTTTCAGTCCCTGAAACGAATACGGAGAGGTGCGGGGCTTGAACGCGCCGCCGCGCAGGAAAGAGGCACCCGCCGCTTTGACCCGCTGCGCAATGCCGCAGATCTGCTCCCTGCTTTCCACCGAGCACGGGCCCGCGATCAGGGAAAGGCCTCCGCCGCCGATTTTCTGCCCGCCGGGCAGGGTTACGACCGTATCGTCCGGGTGGAACTTCCGGTTTGCCTTTTTATAAGGCTCCTGTACTCGCTTGACACTTTCCACAAGCTCCTGCGCCGCGACGGAGTCGATGTCGATCGCGGAGGTGTCGCCGATCAGGCCGAGCACGGTGCTCTGCGTCCCCACCCAGGTGTTCACCTTAACGCCGTATTCTTCGCAAAGGGACGCGCAGAAATCGCTGATCTGCTGCTGTGTGCAGTCCGGTTTCAGTACAATAATCATTTTCTGTTCCTCCTGATTCTGACGGATGGGCGGCAACCCGGCGCCGCTGGGAGCAAAAAGCCCCCGATGGGTATAAAAAAACGGCGGGGCTGCTGCCAGCTCCGCCGATATGGACTCTGTCAGGGCAACGGCCGAAAATCGTTACGGCCTGCGCCCCGCGGCACGGGAAAGCTCACAGTCGGTTTTCAGGCATACGCGATAAAACCCATCCGCAAAAGAATAGCGGGGGTATCCGTAGAACATAAATCGCGCAGGGTACGAAAACTTCATGGAAGAATTTCCTTTCTCCGTGTCTTTTTTTGTATCATAATACAGCATTCGGGCTGTGTCAAGTTTTTTTCGATTCTCCGCTTGACGGAAGAGGTTCCGTCCGGTAAGTTTCGATAAAATAATTTCCCAGCGAAAATATTTTATGTGATACTTGAATTCTTTCCGGTGTGTTGATAGAATATAAGCAAGTAATTACCATGATATGGAAGTTGACCGGAAGGAAGCAGCTGGAATGGGGAGTTTGAATCTGGAAGAGCTGATCGACGACCTCGGATGCAGCCTGCTGTGCTGCAGGCCGGACAGCAGGCTGTCGATCCTGTATGCGAGTGAAGCCTTTTTCAGGACCCTCGGGTATGCGAAGGATGAGATCTCCGCATTGCTGGAAGAAGGCCCGGAACCGGTCCTTCGAAACAATCCGCCGATCGACTGGGAGCGCATTACGGAAGAAATCAGGGCAAAGGGGTTTGCAAATCCGGAGCTCCGTCTGATTAAGAAGGATGGGCATCACATCTGGGCTTCCTACCGGGTCAGGCTGCAGAAAGGTCAGGACGGCACAGAATTTTTCAGCGGCGTGATGGAGGACATTACCCTGCGCAGGCGTTCCCACAGACAGCGGCTGGAACAGGCGCAGGAGCTGGAGGCCCTGACGGCCAACGTTCCCTGCGGCGTGCTGCGCTGCAGGAACGACGAATTCCTGACGCTGAATTTTGTCAGCGAAGGATTCTGCCGCATGACTGGCTACCGCAGGGATGAGATCGCCGCAGGGTTCGGTAACCGCTTTATTCAGATGATCTATGAAAAAGACCGCGACCTTCTGCTGCGGCAGGCGGGCGGCCGCATGAGGCGCGACGGGGCCGCGGAGCTGACTTACCGGATTATGGGAAAAAAGGACCGCCTGATCTGGGTCCTCGACAAATCCAGAGTGCAGGAGGACTGCAACGGGAATGTCTGGCTGTACAGCGTTCTGATGGATATCACGGAGACCCAGAAGGCGCAGGAAGAGCTGGCCGCCACCGAAGAGCGCTACCGTATGATTCTGGAGCACGCCGCGGACCCGATCGTGGATTTTGACCTGAAAACCAGCCGCATCTATTATTCGCCTGCTTTTACGGCGAGATTCGGGACCGGATTCCCGCAATACGGGAATCCGATGGAGGATTTGGCGGAGCTTCGGCTCATCTATGAGCCGGACCGGAAAAGGCTGACGGAAAAAGCGGACCGGCTGCTGCACGGAGAGGTTCTGGAGGACGACGAATTTCGCTTTCTCGGGGCGGACGGCGTTTATATCTGGTGCAACGTGCACCCGGCGGCCTTTTTCGACGAGCAGGGGAAAGCCGCGCGCCTGATTGTCGTCATCTCCGACATCGACCGGCGCAAAAAGGAGTCGATCGCCCTGCGGCAGCGGGCGGAGCATGACCTGCTGACCGGCCTTTACAATCGGGTCACGGCGGTCGGCAAAATCGAAAAGGTGATAGCCTGCAGCGAAAGGGAAGAGCGCCATGCCCTTTTCGTCATCGATATCGACAACTTTAAGAATGTGAACGACCGCCTGGGACATCTCAAAGGCGACGAACTGATTGTGGAAACGGCGGCGCGGATCAAGCGGCTGTTTCGGGAGGAGGATATCGTCGGACGCATCGGCGGGGATGAATTTGTCGTGTTCCTTCGCGGCATTACCTCCGTCAATCTGGTGGTGAAAAAGGCGGAATGTATCGGGAACGCGTTCCGGGAGAACAGCATCTCCGGTCCGGTCTGCGTTTCGGGAAGCGTGGGGATCTCCTTTTATCCGTATGACGGCAGCTCCTATGAGGAGCTGTTCCGGAAGGCCGACGCCGCCATGTACGCGGCGAAAAAAAGCGGGAAGGATTCGTTCCGCGTTTACACGAGCGAAATCGACGAGATTGCGCGGACCTGAGTCAACGGACGGGTTCCAGCGCTTTCAGCACCAGGCGGGCCGTTTCTTCCAGCGAGCCGTCCGCGGGCACGGTCACTTCCGCGCGTTCCCGGTAAACGGGCAGGCGCGCGCCGTAGAGCCGCTCCAATTCCCCGCCGCCGTCCCGCAGAAGAGGGCGCGTCCGGTCGCCTTTCAGCCTTGACCGCACGGCGTTCAGGGACGCGTCGAGCAGGATGACGGTACCGCCTGACCGGAGCGCCCGCGCGTTTTCCGGGTCCAGCAGAGCTCCGCCTCCGGCGGCGATGACCAGCCCCGTTTTCCGTGAAAGCTCGCAAGCGGCTTCCCGTTCCAGGGCGCGGAATCTGCTTTCGCCCCGTTCCGCGAAAATCTGCGCGACGGAACAGCCCTCCCTTTCTTCAATCCACTGGTCCATGTCGAGAAAGCGGCGGCCGGTTTGTTCGGCCAGGAGCCTGCCGACGGTTGTTTTTCCGCTGCCCATGAATCCGCACAGAACGAGATTCCCGAATTTCTTCTTCATTTCCAGCACGGCGTCCCCGCAAAGGCGGTCGATTTCTTCCGCGCCAAACCGGGCGCCCGTCCAGATCGTCTGTGCCGCGGCGGCCTGCCATACCAGCATGGCCATGCCGCGGACCGCCCGAATGTTGTTTTTCTCCGCGAGGCGGATCAGCATGGTTTCATCCGGATTGTAAACCGCGTCGAACACGCAGCCCGCGCGCCGGACCAGGTCTTCCTCAGCCGCGCAGGAGTTGATGTTCGGGTACATGCCGGCGGGCGTCGCGTTGACCAGAAGGTCCATCCCGCCGGAAATTTCGCCGATTGGGCAGGTGTCCGCCGCCGCTCCGGGAATTTTGCGGGTCAGATCCGCGCAGAGCTCTTTGGCGGCCGCGAGGGAATGCTCTCTTGCCGCCACCGTGACCCGCCCTCCGGCGAGCGCGGCTTCAAAGGCCATGGCGCGCGCGGCTCCGCCCGCTCCGAGGATGACCGTGCGGCAGTCCCGCAGAAAGACTCCGGCGTGTTCCAGAGCAAGGCGGAAGCCGTCGCCGTCCGTCGTGTACCCGGTGAGCTTTCCGGCCTCGTTTTTTACGGTGTTGACCGAGCCGGTCAGCAGAGCTTTTTGGTCAAGCGAATCCAAAAAAGGTATAATGGCACGCTTGTGGGGGATAGTGATGTTGAATCCGTTCCACTCGCCGCGCCCGGAAAGAAAATCGCCGAGCGATTCCGGCGCGACGTCGATTGCGGCGTACCGCGCGGCGGTGCCGGAAAGGGAGAAAAGGCGGGAATGAATCAGCGGGGACATGGTGTGGCCGATCGGATGGCCGAGGACGGCAAAATGCAAGGTTTCCAAATCAAACAACCCCCAAGAAATAAAATCAAAAAAATGATTGACAAAGCGAAGCATTGCTAATAATATGTGGATAGGCATTCAGAACCCGGGACTCCAGGGTAAATCACCCTGTGCAATTTTAGCACAGCCGGGATTCCTTTGTCCACACTGGGATTTTTGTTTTGCACATGAGTGATTTTTTTAAGATCTAAGGAGGATATATCATGGTTTTCGAAAAGGTTAAGGCAATTTTAAGCGAGCAGTTTGACGTTGAGGAGGATACGATTACTGCCGATACGAATATTGCCGATGATCTGGGGGCGGACTCTCTCGATGTGGTCGACCTTCTGATGTCGATTGAGGATGAATTTGAAATTGAAATTCCCGACGAGGAAGTCGAAAATATCAAGACGGTCGGGGAACTGGTTAAATACATTGAGGACCACGTCTGAGTAAGACGAATCCTGTCATCCGCCGTGCGGCAGCATGGCGGATTTTTTTACGTTCCGTTTAAAACCGGGCCGGTTTTTTCTTGAAATGACGCGGAGTTTCCGCTATAATGATTCCTGAATGACGAAAAGAACGGAAAGCTTTGGTTCCTTCTGCCGGGGCTGCCAAAAATAAAGGAGTGTCAAAGCTGTTGAGTCAATTTGACTTTTTGCTGCACGGGGTTTCCGGCGTCACCCCGCAGATGGCCGTCATGTGGGCGGTCGGCGGACTTTTAATCTGGCTGGCCGTCAAAAAGGATTTTGAGCCATCTCTGCTTCTGCCGATGGGCTTCGGGGCCATCCTGGTCAACCTGCCTTACACGGGCGTTCTGGGGGGCAACGGCATTATCGAATGGCTGTTCAACAAGGGGATCGCCGCTTCGGAGGCCATGCCGCTGCTGCTTTTTGTAGGCATTGGCGCCATGATCGATTTCGGGCCGCTGCTGTCGAACCCGAGGATGATTCTGTTCGGGGCCGCCGCGCAGTTCGGAATTTTCTTTACGGTCAGCGCCGCGGTCCTGCTCGGCTTCCCGCTGCGGGACGCGATGTCGATCGGCGTGATCGGCGCTGCGGACGGGCCGACTTCCATCTTGGTTTCCCAGGTTTTGGACAGCGCCTACAAGGGGGCCATCGCCGTCGCGGCCTATTCCTATATGGCTCTGGTTCCGCTGATTCAGCCGTTTGCCATCCGGCTGGTCACAACCAAAAAGGAACGGTGCATCCGCATGCCGTATCAGCCGGATTCCGTTTCCAAGACGACGAAAATCCTGTTTCCGATCATCGTTACCATGATCGCCGGGCTGATCGCTCCGGATTCCGTCGCGCTGGTCGGCCTGCTGATGTTCGGCAACCTGATTCGGGAATGCGGGCGCCTCGAAAGCCTTTCCAAGGCCGCGCAGGGCCCGCTTGCGAATTTGATTACCATTTTCCTCGGCATTACGATCGCGTTCCAGATGCGCGCGGACGTATTTGTGCGCTGGAACACGCTGGCGGTGATGGCGCTCGGGCTTGTCGCCTTTGTGTTCGACTCGATCGGCGGGGTCCTGTTTGCAAAGCTTTTAAATCTGTTTTTGCCCGAGGGCAGAAAATTCAACCCGATGGTCGGCGCGGCGGGGATTTCCGCTTTTCCGATGTCGGCGCGCGTGATTCAGAAGATGGGCCTGAAAGAGGACAACCAGAACCACCTGCTGATGCACGCCATCGGCGCGAATGTGGCGGGACAGATCGGTTCGGTCGTTGCGGGCGGCATCATTTTGTCGCTTGCAAGTAACTTTTTAGCGTAAAGGAGGCGCCGGGGTGAATTACGGATTTTTACTTTCCGCCTATCAGGGGCCGGTCGGCCCGGTGAACGGCGCCGATGTCGGCCGTTCGCTGGAGCTGATGGGCAAGGGCATGGCGGGAATTTTTGTCGTCATGCTGCTGATCTTTCTGGTGATCGTGGCCTTAAACCGCTGGACGAAAAACAAGGACTGACGAAACCGACGGTTCCGCAAAAGCGGACCGCGGACTTGAGGATAAAGGGGAAACAGCAATGGCGGAACAGAAAAAAATGGTGGAGGCCATCACTCCCATGGAGGAGGACTTCGCCCAATGGTACACGGATATTGTGAAAAAGGCGGAGCTGATGGATTATTCCAGCGTGCGCGGGTGTATGGTCATCGAGCCGTACGGCTGGGCCATCTGGGAAAATATCCGGGACATTCTGGACGCGCGCTTCAAGGAGCTTGGGCACGAGAACGTCTCAATGCCCCTGTTTATTCCGGAAAGCCTTTTAAACAAGGAAAAGGAGCATGTGCAGGGCTTTGCGCCGGAGGTCGCGTGGGTGACGACGGGCGGCAGCGAGAAGTTGCCGGAGCGCCTTTGCGTACGCCCGACTTCGGAAACGCTGTTCTGCGAGCATTACGCGCGTGTGATTCACTCTTGGAGGGATTTGCCGAAGCTGTACAACCAGTGGTGCTCCGTCGTCCGTTGGGAAAAAACGACCCGCCCGTTCCTGCGTTCGGTGGAATTCCACTGGCAGGAGGGCCACACCATGCACGAAACCGAAGAGGACGCGCGCGCGGAAACTTTACGGATGCTGGAAGTGTACGCGGACTTCTGCGAAAAACAGCTTGCCATTCCGGTTCTGCGCGGGCAGAAGACCGAAAGCGAGAAATTCGCGGGCGCGGTTGCGACCTATACGATCGAAGCCATGATGCACGACGGTAAAGCGCTCCAATCCGGAACCAGCCACTATTTCGGCGACGGCTTCGCCAGGGCGTTCAACGTGACATTCCAGGGCAGGGACAATTCCCTGTGCCATCCGTTCCAGACCTCCTGGGGCATGAGCACCCGGATCATCGGGGGGATTATCATGACTCACGGCGACGACAGCGGCCTGGTTCTGCCGCCGGCGGTCGCCCCGATTCAGGTGATGATCGTGCCGGTCGCGCAGCATAAACCCGGTGTGCTAGACAAGGCGAAGGAGATTGAAACCCGGCTGAAACAGCGCTTTCGCGTGAAAACGGACGATTCCGACCAGTCGCCCGGGTGGAAATTTGCCCAGTATGAGATGAAGGGCGTGCCGCTTCGTTTGGAAATCGGGCCGAAGGACATCGAAAAAAATCAGTGCGTGCTGGTCCGCCGCACCGACCGGGAAAAGGTGTTTGTTCCGCTCGACAATCTGGAAGACGCCGTCGCGGAGCAGTTGGAGCGTGTGAGGAACGATATGTATGAAAAAGCGCTGAAAAGCCGCGAGGGCAAAACCTATGAGGCAAAGTCGCTTGACGAGATGAAAGAAATCGCCGATTCGAAGCCCGGCTTTATTCGGGCCATGTGGTGCGGCGACCCGGCGTGCGAGGAAAAGCTCAAGGAAGTCGCGGGGGTTTCTTCCCGCTGTATCCCGTTCGGGCACGAGCATGAGCACGGCGCCTGCGTCTGCTGCGGAAAACCGGCGGAAAAACTGGTTTACTGGGGTAAGGCGTATTAATCGGGTATCTTACTAATATTATTATATAGAGCCGCGGATTTTCCCGCGGCTTTTGCTTCCCGTAAAAATGGAAAGCAGGCTTGACATTTTCTGTATTTCGGCGTATTCTGTTAATGGAAAGCGAACTTTACATTTCAACACAAAGAGGCGGGCAGAGATGAAAAACAGGCTGGAGCAAATCCGGAAGCAGCATGGAATCAGCCAGGAACAGCTTGCCGACGCGCTGGAAGTCTCCAGACAGACGATCGGCTCTTTGGAAAACGGACGATATAACCCATCCATTTTATTGGCGTTCAAAATTGCGCGGTATTTTCATCTTGCGATCGAAGAAATTTTTCTCTATGAGGAGGATACAAAATGAAACGCAGACAAGTGTGGCTTTTATGGTTGGCTTTGGCCGGAGGGGCGTTGATTGCGGCCGGCGTGTTCGGATTCACCGCGGAAAGCCAAAAAACAATCTCAGGATTTTGCATTGGAATCGGCGCTGCGGCTGCGGCGCTGGGCGTGGGGTGGTTTGCGGATTCCCTGCTTGTTTCCGCCGCGGAAACGGAAGAGGTCAAAAAATTCAAGCGGGTTCAAGTCGAAGACGAACGCAATGTCAGGATTCGGGAGAAAGCGGGGGCAAAGACCGCAAAATATATGAATTATGTCCTTGATATCTTTGTTTTTATCCTCGGCGTCATGGGCGCAGCGCCGTATTTGATTTTGACAGCCGCCGGTTTAATCGCCGTTGAACTGATTCTTTTTGTATCCTTTTCCAACTATTATTCCAAGAAGATGTAAGAGTAACAGATCCTTTCAGACTGTTCATAGTTTTGTGACAATTCTGCAAAAATTTGTTACTTGAATCCCCCAATGATTACGTGTAAAATAATAGCGCAAGAATAAAGAAAAGACTTCCTGCCTTTTTTTGTTTGGCGAAAGTACGAATATCAATGATTTCAACATAATAATGGGAGTGCGAATTAATTTGATGAAAAAAATACTCATGATCCTTTTGTCGGCCGCGATTCTGGCGTCCTCTGCCGCATGCCAAGGCCAGAACGGATCTTCTTCCGGCTCTTCCGTGCCCGCTTCGTCGGGAGGAAGCACGTCTGTGGGTTCATCTTCGGCAGCAAGCGGGACATCCTCCTCCGCAAGCTTCTCTTCCGGGGTTACGTCCGATACGTCTTCGGTAACTCCCGCTTTTCAGGATACTTCCAGAGCGCCGACGGTCAAAGCTGAGGCTTCGAAAAATGACGGTAATTACAAAATCAAATCGGTGGACTACACATTAAAAAAGGATAACAACGACTACTCGGTATCCTATCCACAGCTAACCGGTCTTGCCTCGCAGCAGGACAAAGTGAATGCAGCGATTAAAAACTGTGCGCTGAAGACGGTTAATTCCCTTGGAACCGGCGCCAAAAAGGTCAAGACGAAGGTAAAGACAACCGGAGACGCAACCTATCAGGGAAAAACCTTTATCAGCGTCGGCTTTAATGAGTACGTTACTCTTTCCCCAAAAGGAAAGACTACGCATGCTCTTCGAACCGTCAATCTTAACCTGTCTACCGGAGCTGTTCTGTCTTTTTCGGATTTAATAAAAGGAAACGATTCCTTTTACGCAGCTCTTGCAAAGGACGCGAAAGCTCAGTTCAGCTCGGAATATGCTTCGGAATCAACCGCTTCCGCGCTCAAGAAGAATCTCGACAAAAACTCGATGTATTTTACGGAAAGCGGAGTAGGCTTTGCGGTGACGTCTCAGAGTAAGCTTCTTCGGGTTACGATTGGTTACAATGAGATAAAACCATTTATTTCGAATAACGCTGTGTGGAAGAATTTTATTTAAATGACTTGGATTTTCCGCGGTCCATACCGCGGAAAATCCTTTTCTATTAATGTTATTGTATGAGGAATAAATTTCCTCATTTGGGCGAAAAATAATTGTTGCAAACCGGGGGTGAGTGTGGTATTATAATAAAGCACGACTGCGACAGATATGCGTTGAAGCGGGAGGTTGCGGCGCAAATGCGCCGGTTTTTCCGTGGAGTATGTCCGATTTTAAACCGGGCGACAAATATTTTGAGCGTGCGGAGGGTTCCGCTTTGCGGCCTTTTGCGCTCAGACGTTTTGAACCTACCCGGATTTCGTCTGAAAAAAGAAATCCGGTTTTTCATTTGGGAATGAAGAAACACCCGGCACGGTGTTCAGGTTTTAAACGTCGCCCGCCAACTACAATAAGGAGGCGATTTTCCAGTGGCAGTCAAGGAGAAAATCAGGATCAGAATCAAAGGGTACGACCATCAGCTGGTGGACCAGTCCGCCGAAAAGATTGTTGCAACCGCAAAACGTACGGGCGCAAGGGTTTCCGGACCCGTTCCGCTCCCGACCGAAAAGCAGATCATCACCATTCTGCGCGCCGTCCATAAATACAAGGACAGCCGCGAGCAGTTTGAGATGAGAACCCACAAGAGACTGATCGACATTCTGCGCCCGTCAAACAAGACGGTTGAGGCCCTGATGGGTCTGGAACTCCCCGCAGGCGTTGAAGTTGAGATTAAGCTCTGACTTTAACCAACCGGCGGCCGGGGTCAAGTTGGTTTAATAAGCCAACCAATAACCTGCACAGGAGGTAATTAAGGAATGAAAAAAGGGATTATCGGCAAGAAGATCGGCATGACGCAGATCTTTGACGAAAACGGCAAAGTCATCCCCGTAACGGTCGTGGAAGCCGGACCCTGCGTGATTTCGCAGAAGAAGACCGTGGAAAACGACGGCTACGAGAGCATTCAGATGGGCTACGGCGATCTGAAAGCGGCAAAGGTGACCAAACCGATGAAGGGGCATTTTGCCAAAGCGGACGTCGCCCCGAAGAAAACGCTTCGTGAGTTCCGTTTCGAGGATACGTCGTCTTACAACGTCGGCGACCTGATCAAAGCGGATGTCTTTGAGACTGGCGACAAAATCGATGTGACCGGCGTGAGCAAAGGTAAAGGATACGCCGGCGTCATCAAGCGCTGGAACTTCCAGCGCCTGAAGGAAACCCACGGTTCCGGCCCGGTTGCCCGCCACGGCGGCTCCAACGGCGCGTGTTCGACTCCGTCCAGGGTGCTGCCCGGCATGAAAATGGCCGGCCATCTGGGCGCGGAGCAGGTAACGGTTCAGAACCTGACCGTTGCGAAGGTGGACGTTGAAAACAACCTGATCGCCATCCGGGGCGCAGTTCCCGGCCCCAACGGCGGCATTGTAGTGATCCGCGACAGCGTGAAAGCTGCCAGGGCGTAAGGGAAGGAGGAATCGGAATGCCTACAGTAGCAGTACTTGATATGGCCGGCAAGGAAGTCGAAAAGATGGACCTGGCCGAGGCGGTGTTCGGAATTGAACCGAACAAATCGGTGATGCACGACATGGTGGTAAACCATCTTGCAAACCTGCGCCAGGGCACACAGTCGGCAAAAACCCGCGCGGAAGTTTCCGGCGGCGGCAGAAAACCGTGGAGGCAGAAGGGCACGGGCCACGCAAGACAGGGCTCCACGCGTTCTCCGCAGTGGAGACACGGCGGTATCGTTTTCGCACCGAAGCCGCGCGATTACAGCTATACGCTGAATAAGAAGGTACGCCGTCTCGCGATCAAATCCGCTCTTTCCAGCAAGGTACTCGACAGCGCTATGATCGTGCTCGACAGCATTTCCCTGGACGCATATAAGACCAAATCCATCGCGGCGATGCTCAGTGCAATCGGATCCGACAAAAAGACCCTGATTGTTCTGCCGAACGTGGACGAAAAAGTGATTGCTTCCTCCCGGAACATCCCCGGCGTAAAGACCGCTGTGGTCAACACGCTGAACGTCTACGATATTCTGGACGCCGACAAATTCATTGTCGTCAAGGACGCGGTGGCTCAGATTGAGGAGGTGTATGCTTAAATGGCAGCACAGGATATTATCCTCCGCCCGATTGTGACGGAGAAAAGCATGGCCGGCATCGGCGAGAAAAGGTACACCTTCGAAGTTGCCAAATCCGCGACAAAAATTGATATTGCCCGCGCCGTGGAAGAACTGTTCGGCGTGAAGGTCAACAAGGTCAACACCCTCCACGTCCGCGGCCATCTGCGCCGTCAGGGCAAAACCCAGGGCTACACCAGCTCCTGGAAGAAAGCGGTTGTCACCCTGACCGAGGGCAGCAAAACGATTGAATTTTTTGAAGGCATGATGTAATCTCTGCCTGCATGAAATAGAGCAGAGGCATGGATGGGGAAGCGGCATTTCCCCGCAAAGCCATCATGAGGAGTGTGAAAGAATGCCAACCATAAATTTTAAACCGACCACGGCTTCCCGGCGCAACATGTCCGTTATGGATTATAAGATCCTGACGAAAAAGGCACCGGAAAAAAGCCTTTTAGAGTCCCTCCCGAACAATTCCGGCCGCAACAGCTACGGCCGCATCACCGTCCGCCACCGCGGCGGCAAGAACCGCAGGAAGTACCGCCTGATCGATTTTAAGCGTCAGAAATTCGACGCGCCGGGCAAGGTCATCGGCATTGAGTATGACCCGAACCGTTCCGCGTTCATCGCGCTGGTTCAGTATGAAGACGGCGACAAGAGCTACATCATCGCTCCGGACGGCCTCAAGGTCGGCGATACGGTGGTTTCCGGCGCTTCCGCAGACATTAAGCCCGGCAACGCGCTTCCGCTGGAAAACATCCCGACCGGTACGTTCATCCACAACGTTGAACTGTATCCCGGCAAGGGAGCCCAGCTTGCCCGCGCGGCAGGCATCATGGCTCAGCTGATGGCAAAGGAAAACGGAATGGCGCTGCTGCGCCTGCCCTCCGGCGAACTTCGCAACGTGCCGATCACCTGCATGGCGACAATCGGCCAGGTCAGCAACGTAGACCACGAAAACATGAAGATCGGCAAGGCCGGGCGCAAACGCCATATGGGCTTCAGGCCGACCGTACGCGGTTCCGTCATGAACCCGAACGACCACCCGCACGGCGGCGGCGAGGGCAGAGCCCCAATCGGACGCCCCGGACCGGTTACCCCATGGGGCAAGCCGACCCTGGGTTACAAGACCCGCGCTCATCACAATCGCTCCGACAAGATGATTGTCAAGCGTAGAAACGGCAAATAAGGCGTGCAGAAAGGAGCTTGCAAGTTATGAGCAGAAGCATAAAAAAGGGTCCTTATGTTCAGCCTGTGCTGCTTAAAAGGATTCAGGAGATGAATGCGGCCGGCGAAAAGAAAATCGTCAAGACCTGGAGCAGGTCCTCAACGATTTTCCCCGACTTTGTCGGCCATACGATAGCGGTTCACGACGGCCGCAAGCATGTCCCGGTTTATGTAACGGAGGACATGGTGGGTCACAGGCTGGGCGAGTTCGCCCCCACCCGTACCTTCAAGGGACATTCCGGCTCTAAAACAACGGCGCCGGGCAAATAACGGCTGAAAGGAGTGTATCGCATGGAAGCAAGGGCTTATCTGAAATATGCCCGCATCTCTCCCCGCAAGGTTCAGATTGTTCTGGATCTGATCCGCAACAAACCGGTCGACGTTGCGATGGCTATCCTGAAGCATACGCCGAAGGCCGCGAGCGAGAGTCTTGAAAAACTGCTGAAATCGGCCATGGCCAACGCCGAGAACAATCACAATATGGATGTTTCCAAACTGTATGTTTCTCAGTGCTTTGTCTCCCCTGGTCCGATCCTCAAACGCATCCGTCCAAGAGCGCAGGGGCGTGCGTTCCAGATTTTAAAGAGGACTTCGCACGTGACCATGGTGCTCAAAGAACAGGAATAAGCTGAGGAGGAGGTAAATTATGGGCCAGAAAGTCAATCCGCACGGGTTCCGTGTGGGCATTATTAAGGACTGGGATTCCCGCTGGTTTGCGAAGGACAATGCCTTCGGCGACACGCTTGTCGAAGACTACAAGCTGCGCAGGCAGCTGTTAAAGCAGCTGAAACCGGCAGGCGTACCGAAAATAGAGATTGAACGCGACGCCTCCAAGGTACGCCTTCACATTCATTGCGCAAAGCCGGGTATTGTCATCGGCAAGGGCGGCAGTGAAATTGATAAACTTCGGCTGCAGTGCGAAAAGGCGCTGGGCAAACCCGTTACGATCAATATCGTTGAGGTGAAAAGCCCTGACCTGAACGCGCAGTTGGTTGCCGAGAATATCGCGCAGCAGCTTGAAAAGAGAATGTCTTTCCGCCGCGTACTCAAACAGAGTATCGGCCGCGCCATGAAGATGGGCGCCAAGGGAATTAAAACGCAGGTCTCCGGCCGCCTGGGCGGCGCGGAAATCGCGAGAAGAGAACAGTATCATGACGGCACGATTCCTCTTCAGACCATTCGTGCCGATATCGATTACGGCTTTGCCGAGGCCGCCACGACTTACGGGCGGATCGGAGTGAAAGTCTGGATCTACAGGGGCGAGGTGCTGCAGGACAGCCGCAAGCCCCGCAGGGAAGGGGGCAGCAAATAATGCTGATGCCAAAGCGCGTGAAATACCGCAAAGTACAGCGCGGCCGCATGACCGGGAAATGTACCCGCGGCAATCAGATTGCTTACGGTCAGTATGGCCTTCAGGCGTTGGAACCGGCATGGATTACCGCCAACCAGATCGAGGCGGCCCGTGTTGCCATGACCCGTTACACCAAAAGATTCGGGCAGGTCTGGATTAAAATTTTCCCGGATAAACCGGTGACCAAAAAACCTGCCGAAGTCCGCATGGGTTCCGGTAAAGGTGCCCCCGAGTACTGGGTGGCAGTTGTAAAGCCGGGCAGGATTATGTTTGAAATGGGCGGCGTTTCTGAAGAGACCGCAAAGGAAGCTCTTCGTCTTGCGTCCAACAAACTGCCGATCCGGTGCAAATTTGTTGCCAAGGAAGAAACGGATGGTGAGCAGTCATGAAGCCAACGGAAGTCAGACAATTAAGCGCGGAAGAGCTTGAAAGCAAGCTGAAAGATTTAAAGGCCGAGCTTTTCAACCTCCGTTTCCAGCTTACCATTAATCAGCTCGACAACCCGATGCGTATTAAGGCTGTTAAGAAGGACATCGCCCGTATCAAGACCGTTTTGCGCGAAAATGAACTCAAAGACAGCGCCAATGCGTAACGGAAGGGAGGATTAAGCGTGAGCGACAGAAATATCAGAAAAACCGAGGTAGGCAAAGTCGTCAGCAACAAAATGGATAAAACCATCGTTGTTGCGGTGGAAGACAGCGTGAAGCACCCGCTTTACAAGAAAGTTGTCAAGCGCACCATTCACCTGAAGGCGCATGACGAAAACAACGAATGCACCATCGGCGACCGCGTGCGCGTGATGGAAACCCGTCCGTTAAGCAAGGACAAAAGATGGCGTCTTGTCAAGATATTGGAGAAGGCCAAGTAATCTTGGCCCCTAAGCAAAGGAGGAACGCACCGTGATACAACAACAGACATACCTCAACGTTGCCGACAATACCGGCGCGAAGCAGCTTATGTGCATCCGCGTGCTTGGCGGTACCGGCAGAAGGTACGCTAATATCGGCGATGTCGTTGTCGCGTCGGTCAAGAAAGCGGCGCCGGGCGGCACCGTGAAAAAGGGCGACGTGGTCAAGGCGGTGATCGTGCGCACCGCTTCGGGTGTTCGCCGCGAGGACGGGACCTATATCCGATTCGACGAGAACGCCGCCGTGCTCATCAAGGACGACAAAAATCCAACGGGCACACGTATTTTTGGCCCGGTGGCCAGGGAATTGCGCGACAGGGACTATTTAAAGATTTTAAGTCTTGCCCCTGAAGTGCTTTAATGGGAGGTGCTCGCTGATGATAAAAAAGATTCATGTTAAAACCGGTGACACCGTTATTGTTTTAAACGGCAAAGACCGCGGCAAGAAGGGCAAAGTCCTTCAAGTCAGCCCCAAAGAGGGTAAGGTCATTGTAGAGGGCATTAACATGGTGAGTAAACATGTAAAGCCCCGTAAAATGGGCGAGGAGGGCGGCATCGTGAAAGCCGAGGGCGCCCTGTACGCCTGCAAGGTTCAGCTTGTCTGCCCCCACTGCGGCAAAACCACCCGTGTCTCTCACAAGCTGTATGAGGACGGCACGAAGGAACGCATTTGCAAAAAATGCGGCGAAGCGCTGTAAGGAGGATAAACATGGCAAGGATGAAGGAGATATATCAGAGGGAAATCGCACCGTCGCTGATGAAGAAGTTTTCCTACAAAAGCGTCATGCAGATTCCCAAACTGGATAAGATCGTGATTAACATTGGCGCCGGCGAAGCCAAGGAAAATTCCAAGGTGATCGACTCCGCAATGAGCGACCTTTCCATTATTACCGGGCAGAGACCCGTTGTGACCACCGCAAAAAAGTCCGTCGCGAACTTTAAAGTGCGCGCCGGGATGAAAATCGGCGTCAAAGTTACGCTGCGCGGCGACAGAATGTATGAATTCGTGGACCGCCTTTTCAACGTGGCGCTTCCGCGCGTCAGGGACTTTCGCGGCATTAACCCGAATTCCTTCGACGGCAGGGGCAACTACAACATGGGCGTCAAGGAACAGCTGATTTTTCCGGAAATTGATTACGATAAAATCGACAAGGTCCGCGGAATGGACATCTGCTTTGTGACGACCGCGAAAACCGACGAGGAATCCAGAGAGCTTTTAACGCTGCTCGGCGCCCCGTTTGCGAAATAAGGAGGGATTCTTGTGGCCAAAACTTCTATGAAGGTCAAACAGAGAAGGGAACAGAAATTCTCTTCCCGTGAGTACAACCGTTGCAAAATCTGTGGCAGGCCGCACGCCTATCTTCGCAAATTCGGTATCTGCCGCATCTGCTTTAGGGAGCTTGCCTATAAAGGCGAGATTCCCGGCGTAAAAAAGGCGAGCTGGTAAAGAAGGAGGAGACGGCATGCAGATTACAGATACGATTGCCGATTTGCTTACCCGCATCCGCAATGCGAGTTCCGCGAAGCATGATTCCGTGGAGATCCCCGCTTCCAACATGAAAAAAGCGATTGTGCAGATTCTGGTGGACGAGGGTTATGTCCGGAACTATACGGTGATAGAGGACGGCAAGCAGGGAATCATCAAAGTGAACCTGAAATATGGCGAGGGGAAGACCACCGTCATTAACGGCCTGCGCAGAGTTTCAAAGCCGGGCCTTCGCATTTATTCCAACGCCGAGGACCTGCCCAAAGTGATGAAGGGCTTGGGCATCGCGATCATCTCGACTTCCAAGGGAGTCATGACGGACCGTGAAGCCCGCAAGCAGAACATGGGCGGCGAAGTTCTCGCGTTTATTTGGTAACAAGGGGGTGCAGCAATGTCGCGAATTGGAAGAAAACCCATAAATATTCCCGCCGGCGTCACCGTATCGGTTGACGGCAGCGTTGTATCGGTGAAGGGCCCGAAGGGAACCCTGACGCAGAAGGTTCATCCGAATATGAACGTCAGCGTTGAGGAAAACCTGATTCATGTGACCCGTCCCAACGATGAAAAAGAAAACAAATCCCTGCACGGCCTGACCCGTTCGCTCATTCACAATATGGTGGTCGGCGTAACGGAAGGCTTTAAGAAGGAACTGGACGTCAACGGCGTTGGTTACCGTGTTCTGAAGCAGGGGAAGAACCTGGTCATGAACCTCGGTTATTCCCATCAGGTAACGGTTCCGGAAGTGGACGGCATTACCATTGAATGTCCCACGGCGAACAAGATCGTGATTCTTGGCCCTGATAAGCAGCAGGTCGGGCAGTTCGCAGCTGAAGTCCGCGAGAAACGTCCGCCGGAGCCGTATAAGGGCAAGGGAATCCGCTATGCGAATGAACATGTCCGCCGCAAGGAAGGCAAAGCCGGTAAGGGCGCAAAGAAGTAATGAAGGAGTGAATCATAAATGGTGAATAAGGCTGACACCAACAAAGCCAGATTGAACCGCCACCGCAGAGTGCGCGGCAAGATTTCGGGCACGGCCGAGTGCCCGCGCCTGAATGTATTTCGCTCTACCAACAACATCTACGCCCAGGTGATTGACGATGTAAGGGGAGTAACGCTTGCATCGGCTTCCTCACTGGACAAGGATTTTAATGGTAACGGCGGAAACAAGGAAGCCGCACGCAAGGTTGGCGAGCTGATTGCAAAACACGCCGTCGAAAAGGGCATTGAACAGGTCGTTTTTGACCGCGGCGGCTATCTTTACCACGGCCGCGTCAAAGAGCTGGCCGAAGGCGCCCGTGAGGGCGGCCTCAAGTTCTGACAAAGGAGGAGGAAAAACTTTTGGCTAGATTTGACGCATCACAAACGGAAATGAAAGAGCATGTGGTTGCCATCAACCGCGTTTCGAAAACCGTAAAGGGCGGCCGTATCTTCAAGTTCGCGGCGCTGGTCGTTGTCGGCGACGGCAACGGAACCGTCGGTTTCGGCATCGGCAAGGCGGGCGAAGTTCCCGACGCGATTCGCAAGGGAATTGAAGACGCGAAAAAGAACCTGATCAAAGTTTCCATGCGCGGATCGACCATTCCGCATGAAATCATCGGCGCGTACGGCGCGGGCAGAGTTCTGATGAAACCCGCTGCACCCGGTACCGGCGTAATCGCCGGCGGCCCGGTTCGTGCGGTCGTGGAAGCCGCCGGCATCCGCGACATCCGTACCAAGGCGCTTCGGTCCAACAACCCGTGCAACGTCGTCCGCGCGACGCTGGACGGCATGAAAAAACTCCGCAGTGCGGAACAGGTCGCAAAAACGCGCGGTAAATCGGTTAAAGAATTATTTGCATAAGGAGGGCGCGCAGGATGGAACAGCTGAAAGTCACGCTGGTCAAAAGCCTGATCGGCAGCAAAAAGGACCAGATTGCAACCGCCCGGTCCCTTGGTCTTACCAAAATCGGCGATTCATCGGTTCAGCCCGAAAATGAGCAGACCAAAGGTAAGGTGCAGAAAATTATCCACCTCATCGAGGTAAGCAAAGCGTAAGATAAGGAGGTGCGAATGTATGAAGTTACATGATCTAACTTCGGTACCGGGGTCCACAAAAGAGCCCAAAAGGATCGGAAGAGGGGCAGGCTCCGGCCAGGGTAAAACCGCGGGCAAAGGCCACAAGGGCCAGAAGGCGCGTTCCGGAGGCTCAATTCGTCCGGGCTTTGAAGGCGGCCAGATGCCTTTGCAGCGCCGCCTCCCGAAAAGGGGCTTCACCAATATTTTTGCCAGCAGCGTCAAGACTGTGAACGTAGGCACCCTCAACAAGTTTGAAGACGGCGCAACGGTTGACACACAGGCTTTGATCGATGCAGGTATCGTGAAGGTTTGCTGCGATGGGATTAAGATCCTGGGCAACGGCAAACTGGAGAAAAAGCTGAACGTAAAGGTTTCTGCCTTCTCTGAATCCGCCAGGCAGAAGATTGAGGCCGCTGGCGGGAAGGCCGAGGTGATCTGAGGTGTTCAAAACCATCAAGAATGCCTGGTCGATCCCCGATCTCCGTCGTAAGATGCTCTTTACACTGTTTATTATCGTTGTATTCCGTTTTGGCGCGGCCATTCCTGTACCGTTCTTGAATACGGACGCCCTGAAAGGATTAATGACGGAGGTCGGAAAGACCGGAACAGCACTGAGTTATCTAGACATGCTGTCCGGCGGCGCCTTTGCAAACGCAACGCTGTTTGCAATGAGCGTTACGCCGTACATTAACAGTTCCATTGTCATCCAGCTTCTCACCGTCGCGATTCCGGCGCTGGAGCGCATGGCGAGGGAAGGGGAGGAAGGCCGCAAGCGCCTTGGCGCGATTACCCGTTATGTGGCGATCGTGCTGGCCCTGATTCAGGGCACCTCCTATTATTTCTATCTGCGCAACAGTTCCTATCAGGGAACTCCGATCGCAGAATACACACACGGCTGGCAGGCTGTGTTTGCCGCGTTCGTCATAATCATGACCTTTACGGCGGGCGCCGCGCTGATGATGTGGCTGGGCGAGCAGGTCAACCAGTTCGGCATCGGCAACGGAATTTCCATTCTGCTGTTCGCCGGCATTGTCGCAAGACTGCCGCACACAATCCAGACACTGGGTACTTTCTTGCAGGCCGCGTCTCAGGACCCGAGCAGCTTCGGAAAGTATTACTTCCTGGTCCCGATGTTTGCCGTTCTGTTCCTCGTGATCGTGTGGGTCATCGTCTTTATGTATGACGCGGAACGCCGCATCCCCGTTCAGTACGCGAAGCGCGTGGTCGGGCGGAAGATGTACGGCGGGCAGAGCAGCCATATTCCGATTAAAATCGGAATGTCCGGCGTTATGCCGATTATCTTTGCCAGCTCAATCCTAGTAATTCCAAGCACCATCCGTCTGTTCATGGGCAACCGTGTGGCGACGGGATTCTGGAGAAGCTTCTTTGACGCGTTCTCCTCGACGGGATGGCTCTACTCGTTCCTGTATTTTTTCCTGATTATTCTCTTCGCATATTTTTATATGACAATCCAGTATAATCCCATTGAGATGGCCAATAATCTCCGTCAGAGCAACGGCACCATTCCCGGCATTCGTCCGGGCAAGTCGACCAGTGATTACATTGCCAGGGTCCTTTCCAAGGTAACCTTTATCGGCTCGCTGTTCCTTGGGTTTATTGCGCTGATGCCGATTATTTTCGGTGCGACAACCGGGATGAGCAATCTTTCGGTCGGCGGCACATCCATCCTGATTCTTGTCGGCGTAGCCCTGGAAACCGTAAAACAGATGGAATCCCAAATGATGATGCGGCATTACAAAGGCTTCCTCGATTGATGAAGGAGTGGTTCTTATGAATTTTATTTTTCTTGGCGCACCCGGCGCGGGGAAGGGAACCCAGGCGGAAGTCCTTTCCCGCGAAAAGGGAATTCCCACTATATCAACGGGCAATATCATTCGAAGCGCGCTGAAAAGCGGCACGGAAATGGGACTGCGCGCGAAGGCCTACACGGAATCCGGCAAGCTGGTTCCGGACGAGATCGTGATCGGAATTATCCGTGAGCGCCTCGCCGAACCGGACTGCAAAAACGGGTTTATTCTGGACGGCTTTCCGCGCACCATTCCCCAGGCCGAGGCTCTGGACAAAATGGGCATCGTCATCGACCGGGTCATCGACATCGAGGTGACCGAGCAGATGATTATGAACCGTTTGTCCGGACGCCGTGTCTGCGAAAATTGCGGCGCCTCCTACCATGTGGTAAACAAAAAGCCAAAGGTGGAGGGCGTGTGCGACCTTTGCGGAGGCACCCTTGTTCAGCGCAAGGATGACCAGCCGGAGACGATTCAGGCGCGGCTGAAAGTATATCACGAGCAAACGGAACCTCTTAAGGCATATTATGAGAAACAAGGCAAGCTCCGCGTAGTGCAGGGCTGCGATATTGTTTCCGATACGACCCGGGCCGTACTCGACGCAATCGAGGCTTGATTTTATGATCGTTTTGAAAACTGCTAGAGAACTTAAAATCATGAGGCAGGCGGGCCGGATCGCGGCGAACGCGCTGAAAGACGCGGGCGCCGCGGTTGAGCCTGGCGTTTCCACGTGGGAAATCAGCCATGTGGCCCGCCGCACAATCGAGAAAGCGGGCGCGAAGCCCACGTTCCTCGGGTACGGCGGATTTCCCGCCAGCGCCTGTGTTTCCGTAAACAATGTAGTCATCCATGGCATACCAAGCAAAAGACAGATCATCAGGGAGGGCGACATCGTCAGCATTGACGTCGGCGCGACCTACGAGGGTTTCGTCGGTGACAACGCCTTTACCTTTCCGTGCGGCAAGGTCAGCCGGGAGGCACAGGCCCTGATGGACGCGACGCGGGAAAGCCTTTACGAGGGCATCCGGGCCGCCGTGGCCGGAAACCGGCTCGGCGACATCGGCAGCGCGGTTCAGCGGTATGCCGAAGCTCGCGGTTACTCGGTGGTACGTGATTTCGTCGGCCACGGAGTAGGCGCGAAGATGCACGAAGACCCCAGTGTTCCCAATTACGGCACCCCCGGAAGGGGCGTGCGCCTGTTGCCGGGCATGACCATCGCCATCGAGCCGATGGTGAATGAAGGAGTGGCGGGAGTACAGACGCTGGAGGACGGTTGGACGACCGTCACGGCGGATGGAAAGCTGGCTGCTCACTTTGAGCATTCCATTGCGATTACCCCGGACGGACCGGTCATTCTGACCGTTCCGGACTAAGGGGGAAGACATGGAATTCATCAGAGGACTGGTGGTCCGGTCCGCTGCCGGGCGTGACAAGGGCGGCTTTTTCGCGGTGCTTGGGGCACAGGCCGGTTCCGTCACCATCTGTGACGGAAAGCGGCGCAGCCTGCAGCACCCCAAGAAGAAAAATGTGATACACCTTTTTCCCACAAAAACACTGCTGCCCGAACAATCATTGCAGACCAATCGTGAAATTCGACGGGCCCTTGCCGCTTTTGAAGCCGGGGACCGCTTTCCACAAGAGGAGGCAAATGTATGTCGAAACAGGACGTAATTGAAACTGAAGGCATCGTTACCGAAGCCCTGCCGAACGCCATGTTTACGGTGGAGCTTCCCAATCACCACACGATTCTCGCGCATATTTCCGGCAAACTGAGGATGAATTTCATCCGCATTCTGCCCGGCGACAAGGTTACCATTGAGCTGTCGCCGTACGACCTGACGCGCGGGCGCATCACGTGGCGTTCGAAATAACTGAAGATCTCTGCAAGGAGGGACCTCGAATGAAAGTCAGACCTTCTGTAAAGAAAATGTGTGAAAAATGCAAAGTCATTAAGCGCAAGGGTAAGGTCATGGTGATCTGCGAAAACCCCAAGCATAAACAGCGCCAGGGCTAAGGCGCAAACCTAACTAACAACGGAGGTGCAACCAGTATGGCGCGTATAGCAGGTATTGATCTGCCGAGGGATAAGCGCATTGAGATTGCTCTAACTTATATTTTCGGTATCGGCCGCAAGACGGCTACCCAGATCTGCGCGGAAGCAGGCATAGATCCGAACGTCCGTGTCAGGGATCTTTCGGAAGACGACGCGGCAAAAATCAGGGAATACATCGAGCACCACTGCCGCGTGGAAGGCGACCTTCGCCGCGACATCGCGTTCGATATCAAAAGGCTGATTGAAATCGGCTGCTACCGCGGTGTCCGTCACCGCAGAGGGCTTCCGGTCAGGGGTCAGCGCACGAAGACCAACGCGCGTACCCGCAAGGGACCGAGAAAGACCATGGCCAACAAGAAGAAATAATCTGGGAGGGATATCATAAATGGCAGCACAGAAAAACGCGGGAGCAAAAAAGGGTTCCAGTGTGCGCAGACGCCGTGAACGCAAGAATATCGATCGTGGCTCCGCTCATATTCAGTCCACTTTCAACAATACGATTGTTACCATTACCGACGTTCAGGGCAACGCGGTTTCCTGGGCAAGCTCCGGCGAACTCGGATTCAGGGGCTCCAGAAAATCCACTCCTTTTGCCGCCCAGACCGCGGCGGAAACCGCTGCGAAAGCGGCCATGGAACACGGCATGAAATCGGTTGAAGTATACGTTAAAGGCCCGGGCTCCGGGCGTGAGGCCGCAATCCGCGCGCTGCAGGGCGCCGGGCTGGAGGTCAGCATGATCAAGGACGTAACGCCGATTCCCCACAACGGATGCCGTCCGCCGAAGAGAAGACGCGTATAACCGATTTTTTAGGAGGTGCAACCAAAATATGGCAAGATATACAGATTCCGTCTGCAAGCTCTGCCGCAGAGAAGGCCAGAAGCTTTTTCTGAAAGGCGAAAGATGCTACGCGGACAAATGCGCGGTAACGCGCAGAGCATATGCGCCCGGTCAGCACGGCCAGGGTCGCAAGAAGACCTCTGAGTACGGCCTTCAGCTGCGCGCCAAGCAGACGGCGAAGCGCTACTACGGCGTACTGGAATCCCAGTTTTTGAAATATTATGAAATGGCCACCAAAAAGGAAGGCAAGACCGGCGATGAGCTGCTGATCCTTTTGGAGCGCAGGCTTGACAATATTGTTTACCGCCTCGGCTGGGCCAGCTCCAGAGCGGAAGCCCGCCAGCTTGTTGTTCACGGTCACTTTACCGTAAACGGCGGCCGTGTCGACATCCCGTCTTTCCTGGTGAAACCGGGCGATGTGGTTTCTATTAAGGACAAAAGCCGCAAGAGCGATAAATTCAAATCGGTGCTCGAGGCGAATGCTTCCCGTCCTGTGCCCAAGTGGCTTGACGTAAACCGCGAGACCCTGGAAGGCAAAATCCTTGCACTGCCCACGCGTGAAGAGATTGACCTTGCGGTTGACGAGACTCTCATTGTTGAGTTGTACTCCAAGTAACGTGTTCTGCAGCGCAGGAGCCATCACGGCAGATAAATTGATCCGCTACAGATCAAGGAGGGTCGCTAATGATCGAGATTGAGAAGCCTAAAATTGAGACGAATGAACTATCGGGCGACGGTACGTACGGCAAATTCATCGTCGAGCCTCTGGAACGGGGGTTTGGCACCACGCTGGGCAACAGCCTTCGGCGCGTACTTCTGTCGTCCTTGCCGGGAGTTGCGGTAACGTCGATCAAGATCGACGGCGTTCTGCATGAGTTTTCAACCATACCCGGCGTGAAAGAGGATGTCACCGAGATCATCCTGAATATCAAGGGACTGACGGCGAAGCTGCACTGCGACGGACCCAAAACGGTTGAGATTTGCGCCGAAGGGCCGTGTGAAGTGACGGCCGACTCAATCAAGTGCGACAGCGAGGTGGAAATCCTCAACCCGGACATGCACATTGCAACGCTGGGGGACGGCGCCAAACTGTATATGGAACTCACTTTGGACAAAGGGCGCGGCTATGTTTCCGCAGAGCGGAACAAGCAGAACATGAGCGCCAGCATTATCGGTGTGCTTCCCGTGGATTCCATTTACACTCCGGTTTATAAGGTGAACTATAACGTGGAACCGACCCGCGTCGGCCAGAGCATCGACTTCGACAAGCTGACGCTCGAGGTCTGGACCAACGGGGTGATCGGGGCTCAGGAGGCGGTTTCCCTTGCCGCGAAGGTCCTGACCGAACACCTGAATCTGTTTGTCGACCTGTCCGACAAGGGCAGCAGCACCGAGATCATGGTGGAAAAGGACGACAAGGGCAAGGAAAAAGTGCTTGAGATGACGATTGAGGAGCTGGACCTTTCGGTCCGTTCCTTCAACTGCCTCAAGCGCGCCGGAATCAACACGGTTGGCGACATCATCGGCAAGTCGGAAGACGACATGATGAAGGTCCGCAACCTTGGACGCAAATCCCTCGAAGAGGTTGTCTGGAAGATGGCCTCTCTCGGTTTCAATCTGCGCAAGGACGATGAATAGTCCTTTGCGGAACCTAAGGTAAAGGAGTGAACATTCGATGCCCGGAACCAGAAAACTCGGAAGAACCACCGACCACAGAACGGCTATGCTCAGGGCGATGGTAACCTTTCTTTTGGAAAAAGGTAAAATCGAAACAACGGTGACCCGCGCCAAGGAAGTCCGTTCCATGGCGGAAAAGATGATCACCATTGCGAAAGAAGATACTCTTGCCAACAAGCGCCTTGTAAACGGCTTTGTAACGAAGGAAGATGTTACCCACAAGCTGTTTGCCGAGATCGCGCCGAAATACGCCGAACGCAACGGCGGATATACACGCATTACGAAGATCGGCCCCCGCCGCGGGGACGCAGCCGAAATGGCGATTATCGAACTTCTGTAATTCTTTGATTTAATAGAAAACCGGATGTACTCCACATGGAGCGCATCCGGTTTTTTGTCATTCGCGGGAAAAAGCCCCGGGCGCCTTGAGGCGCAGCCGGTAAAAACAGGACTTTGCACGTATAGGAAGAACTCCCGGCTGTACCGGGGATGGGAACTATTATTTGACAAAGGAATTTATAGATGGTATGGTTATTATAAAATAGGCAAAAAGAGATGAGAACGGTGAAGAGGAAAAGGGCTGCATATCTTGTTTATTTGCTTTTGCTGCCGCTGCTGCTTCTTGCGATGGCGTTTGCCGAAAACGGGCTGCAGATGATGACGGCAAAGGCTTCCGCATGGTGCTTATGGGGCTGGAAGTTTTTTCTGACCGTTTTTTCCGCGGCGCTGATTGCTCTTGATCTCTTTCTGGCGCGCCGTGCGGATATTACAAAAAAATCCCTCTGCCTGATCAAACTGGCATATTCCGTATTTTTAATTGCGTTATGCGCGGCCCTGCTCCGGGGCCTTGCGCATCAGATCGTTCCCTACAAGCCGACGATGCTGACTCCCGCGCTGATTTTTGTCCCGTCCCTCCTGTATGCGGCCGGGTATCAGTTATCCACCTCATGCTATTTTTCGAAGGGCGGCGGTCGACAATAGGTTTTCGGGATTTCATTGAGAGGAAAGGGGCTTGCAGATGGAGTTCTGGATAGAAGCGTTGAAAAACGGATTTTTCATGTTCCTGACCATTTTACTGATTGCATTGTTTTTCCGTATCTTTTCCGCCGTACTCACCAAATGGCTGCGGTGGATCTCACGCTATCTTCGCTTGTTTCTGAAAAGAATGTTTCGGCCCTCGTCGCTGTACCGATAGAAAATGCGGGACCTCGCCGGCAGGCATGAAAAACCAATTTGGGGAGATGGTTTCCATATGTCATCCCGCTTCAAAACAGGGCAGAGTATCGCTGCGGCTAAGGGAGCAATTTTATATGAGGCGGGGATCTCCTTATTATGAAACCAATTAGAAGCAGCGGTCGGCACATGGGATTTCGTTGCGGACGCTCATACTGCGGTGAGGAAAGAATCGACAAACAAAAAAGGGAGCCGTTTCCCAAGTTGGGGAACGGCTCCCTTGCTGCGGTGAGGACACTTATTTGCTTTTTGCCGGAATCACGCGCGCGCGCACGATTTCCGGAAGCTGTTCCAGATGCTCGGCGGTGTCCTCGGTGACTTCTCCGGTCACGTCGAGAATCACATAGGCATAGTCCTTTTTCGCCTTGCTCTGCATGTTTTCAATGTTGATATTCGCGTTTGCCAGAATGCCGGACAGCTTGCTGATGACGTTCGGCACGTTCCTGTGGAACAGGCAGATGCGGGTAAAGCCGTTGCGCGCCATCGAAACGGACGGCAGGTTGACCGCGTTGCGGATGTTTCCGTTTTCGAGATAATCGATCAGCTCGTCCGCGGCCATCCGCGCGCAGTTGTCCTCCGATTCGGGTGTGGAGGCGCCAAGGTGCGGAAAGGCAAGGACGTTTTCAACACCAAGCAGGCTGTCGTCCGGAAAATCGGTCGCATAGGTGGCGACCTTTCCGGATTTCACCGCCGCCAGCACGTCCGGCCGGTTGAACAGCCCGCCGCGCGCGAAGTTAAGAAGATGCACGCCGTCTTTCATTTTAGAGATCGCTTCCGCGTTGATCATTTCTTTGGTATCGGGCAGCAGCGGCACATGGACGGTGATATAGTCGCTTTCCGCGTAAATGTCATCCAGAGAATGCGCGTGCTTTACGGAGCGGGAGAGCCCCCAGGCGGCGTCCACCGAAAGATACGGGTCGTAGCCGAGCACTTCCATCCCGAGGGAGTGAGCCGCGTTCGCGACCAGAATCCCGATTGCGCCCAGGCCGATGACGCCGAGCGTTTTTCCCTTGATTTCAGGGCCGACGAACTGGCTTTTACCTTTTTCGACCAGTTTGCCGACCTCGTCCCCTTTGCCTTTCAGGGTTTTCGCCCATTCAATCCCCGATACAATCCTTCGGGAGGACATCAGCAGCCCGGCGAGAACCAGCTCCTTGACCGCGTTCGCGTTTGCGCCTGGGGTGTTGAACACGACGATTCCCTTTTCGCTGCACTTGTCGATCGGGATATTGTTAACCCCCGCACCGGCGCGGGCAACCGCCAGCAGGTTTGCCGGCAGTTCCATTTCGTGCATCGAGGCGGAGCGGACAAGAATCGCTTCCGGGTTTTCCACGCTGTCGGAGCAGCTGTAGTTTTCGCCGAAACGGCCGGTTCCGACAGGCGATATTTTGTTCAGGCACTTAATCTGGTACATGGGTTGATTCCTCCGTTCTCACGCGTTTTTCCGTTCAAAATCCTTCATGAACGCAACCAGCTTTTCCACGCCCTCAACCGGCATGGCATTATAAATGGAAGCGCGCATTCCGCCCACGGTGCGGTGCCCCTTCAGGTTGACGAAGCCCTCCGCCGTCGCTTCCGAAACAAATTTCGCGTCAAGCGCGGTATCGCCCGTCACGAACGGAACGTTCATCAGGGAGCGGTCTTTCGGAACGACCGTGCCGCGGAACAGCTTGGAGCCGTCAAGAAAATCGTAAAGCAGCCCGGCCTTTTTCCGGTTAATCTTTTCCATTTCGGAAAGCCCGCCGACGGTGTTTTTCAGCCAGTCAAGCACCAGCATGCAGATGTAGATCGAATAGCACGGGGGAGTGTTGAACATCGAGCCGTTGTCGGCGTGCGTCTTGTAATTCAGCATGGTCGGAGTGAAATCCATCGCGTTGCCGATCAGGTCGTCGCGGACGATTACAACGGTCAGGCCCGCGGGCGCCATGTTTTTCTGCGCGCCCGCGTAGAGAAGCCCGAATTTGGAAACGTCGATCGGTTCGCTCAGAATGCAGGAGGATACGTCCGCCACAAGCGGAACGTCGCCGGTCTGCGGCAGCTCATGATAAGCGGTGCCGTAAATCGTGTTGTTCAGGCAGATGTGGAAATAATCGGCGTCCTTGGAAAAGGTGCCGGGGTCAAGCTCCGGAATATAGGTGAAGGTCTTATCCTTGGAGGACGCGACCACATTCCCTTCGCCGTAGCGGGCGGCTTCTTTCCAGGCCTTTGTCGCCCACTGGCCGGTCAGCACAAAGTCCGCCTTATGATGTTTGTTCATCAGGTTCAGCGGTATCATCGCGAACTGGGAGGAAGCGCCGCCCTGCAGGAATAAAACCTTGTAGTTGCAAGGAATTTCCATTATTTCGCGAAGCAAATTCTCCGCGGAACAGATGATCCCCTCGTATTCGCCGGATCGATGGGACATCTCCATGACGGATTGACCGCAGCCCTTATAATCGAGCATTTCGTCCGCGGCGCGGCGAAGAACGGCTTCCGGCAGCATGGATGGGCCTGCGGAAAAGTTGTACACACGTTTCATGATGAACCTCCAATTTAATGTTTTTACAGCCTAACCAATAATTATTAATTATAATGCGGTCTGCTGGAAAACGCAAGCAGCGAATTGCATTGCTAAAGTGATATTTTTTCATAATATGACTTTGTTTGCCAAAAGTGTGAACCAATTCGCCTGCTTTTCGGGGTCGTTTCATGCTGTAAGGCTTATGTTCTTTACAGAAAAAGCATGGCGAATTTAATACAAATTTGGTAGAATTAAATAAATAAAAATTTCTGTGTAACAAAACGCCTTCTTGAGTTGTTATCTATATGAAATAAATTCGCGTGGGATCCGCTGAGAGCATATACAATCCAACCGCATGATGTTTTCAGTCTGAATGCTCTTTACAAATGAAGGAGGTAATTGTAATGAAAAAGTTTCTTTTCAGTGTATTGACGTTCCTTTTCCTTTTGACTTCCTGTGCTGCAAATCCCAAGCCATCCGCGCCGGTTAAAGCAAATGCGATTTCGGTTTCATCGTCCGCTTGTAAGCCGGTCGAATATTCGCAGCAGCAATCTGATTGTATAGGCACTTTGCCGCAGACGTTACAGGATGTTGAAGATCGCAGCGACTGCATTGTTCAGGGCGTGCTTCAGGATGATGCCAAGCCGAACATACAGTATATGGAAGTTACTTTGTCGTCCGGAAAAGAGCAGCAGGTTCCTACGTTCGGAACCACAGTATCTACACTGAAAGTCACAAAGACTTATAAAGGAAATCTTAAAGAGGGAGATACGATCCCACTGGGCGAAGAGTACTTTTGCATTGATTACAGTGATAAAAAAATGGTATGTTATGACGGAAATTATCTGCCCTCTAAGACAGGAAAGGAGTATTTATTCTTTTTGGTGGACCGTATGAGCGAGACAGCCTGGTGGGGCGGAGATTATCTTCCGCTGGACTGTGAACTTGGCCGCTATCCCGTTGTGAAACAAAATTCGGTTCGCGCGCAGTCCATTGATTCCATGTCGAATGAAGAGCTGAACCTTGGCAAAGATGACGCGGCTCATTACAAAAGCATCTACAAAGAAGTCATTGCAAAGTACATGAGCTGAAATAAAACAGGAAATACCCGCTCCGGAAATTGTTTTTTCGGGGCGGGTGCTTTTCAGTCGAATCTGTGAAAAGTCGGGAGGATTGAAATTGAAAAAATTTTATGCCGGTTTCTTTTTATGGCTGCTGCTTTCGGCAGTGCTCGGTTCCTGGAGACCGGGTGTGAATCGGAATTTTCTGCGGGGAGACATAGTCGCCTATGTTCAGTCGGATGCGGCGGTCGATTACCTGATTCCTCAAAATCTGGAGGAGCTTGAGGCGGGCTGTACGGACATCGTGCAGGGAGTTTTCCGGGGCGCAGGAAACCGGCAGGCAAATCAACACGTAATGGCGGAGAGTGACTTCACAGTGGAAGACGGGGCGGAAAATGTGATTCCGGGAGCATTGGAATTCCCGGACCGGACGGTCACGGTTTCGTCCCTGCAAATTACAAAGGTGCTGAAAGGGGAACTGCGGGCCGGACAAGCCATTCCCCTGGGCGAAGAATATCATCGGGAAGAAAAGGACGGAAAAGAAAAGATTTACTATAACCTCGATTATCTGCCCAGCGCCGCAGGACGGGAATATTTGTTTTTCTTGAATGAGGACAACGATGCGTCAAGTACTTTTTACGGACTTTATTGCCCTTATTCCGGGGCGTGGGGGCGTTATCGGGTGAGAAGCGCCGAAGAATTAAATAGGCGCTCCGTTGATTCTATGATCAAGTGGGAATTGGAATTCGGGCGCGACAGCGCGGATGGTTACAAAAGCATCTACAAAGAAGTCATTGCAAAATACATGAGCTGAGGGTTTTCCCGAAAGCCCGTCCAGGATTCTTTCTGAGTCCGGACAGGCTTTTTTTACGCGCCGTGTTTGAAGCCCGTCGGTTTTATGCTATAATAACCGGAGAGGTGATACCGTTGGGAAAATTCAGGCGCGCGGCGCTCTGGGTTCTTGGAATCCTTTCCGCTTTGGGGCTTGTCTGGTTTATCGGGCCGATCCACTGGAACGTGTTGAATATCGGCAATATTTCGGGGATTGCGGTTTGCCTGTTGATTTTGGCGTGTGTGCTTTTGTCCGGCAGGATCAATGCCTTATGCGGCAAAAACCGCGCGGTAAAAAAACTGAAAACAGCGGTTCTGGTTCTGTTCTGCGCCGGCCTTCTGTGGGCGGCGGTGCTGACCGGCCTGATGGTTTCGGGTGCGACCTCCGCCCCGCCGGAAACGGCGACGGTGCTGGTTTTGGGCAGCAAGGTGAGCGGGAACGTTCCCAGCGCGGACCTGAGGGAACGGATTGAAGCGGCGGCAAATTATCTGAACGCTCATCCGGCCGCGGTCTGCGTTGCCTGCGGCGGGCAGGGGCGCGGCGAAAACCGAACGGAAGCGGAAGTCATCCGGCAAGGTCTGGTCAGCCGGGGAGTCGACGCTTCCCGCGTTTTTCTGGAAGACCGGTCGACTTCCACGCAGGAAAATATATCCAACGCACAAAAGATCATCGGCCAAAACGCCCTGAACCGCGGGCTTGCGATCGTCACGGACGAATATCACGAATATCGCGCCTGTTCGATTGCGCGCGGACTCGGCGCTTCGGCGTGGGCGGTTCCCGCGCATACGCCGTGGTATATTTTCTCGGCCTGCTGGGCGCGGGAGCTGCTGGCGCTGTCCGCCTATCTGCTCCTGCCGTAAGGCGAGCCCTGTTTCCAGTCAGTCAAACGGAGGTGCAAATGGAAAAACTCTTGCTTCGCGGCGCGCGGCTTGTCGACCCGTCCCGCGCAATGGATGAAACCGGAGACCTGCTGATCTGCGGCGGCAAAATCGCGCGGCTGGGCGGAACGGTCGACTGCGGGGACGCGCGGGTGATCGAAGCGTCCGGCCTTGTCGCCGCGCCGGGCCTCGTGGACCTGCACGTCCATCTGCGTGAGCCGGGGTTTTCGGAAAAGGAAGATGTTCTGTCCGGCTGCCGCGCGGCGGCGGCGGGCGGGGTCACCAGCCTGCTCTGCATGCCGAACACGCGCCCTGCTCTGGACCGCGCGGAAACGGTGCGCGGGGTGCTGGAGAAGGCGAAACAAGCGGATGCCCGCGTCTATGTTGCCGCCGCGATCACCAAAGGGCTTGCGGGCGCGGAGCCGACCGATCTGAAAGAACTCAGAGAGGCCGGAGCCGCGGCGGTTAGCGACGACGGCAGGCCGGTCGCCGACTCGGCTCTGATGGCCGGAGCAATGCGGGAAGCGGCGAAACTCGGCCTTTTCGTAACTTCCCACTGCGAGGACCTTTCGCTGGCGGGCGGCGGGAAGCTGAACGAGGGCGAGGTGTCGCGCGCGCTGGGCGTTCCGGGAATTCCCGCCGCCGCGGAGGACTGCGGCACCGCGCGCGAGCTGGCGCTGGCGGAGGCGTATCATCTGCCGGTGCACATCTGCCATGTCAGCACGAAAACCTCCGTCGGGATGATTCGGGACGCAAAGCGGCGCGGGGCTCCGGTTACCTGTGAAACCGCGCCGCATTATTTTGCTCTGACCGAAAGGGAACTGCTGCGGCGCGACGCGGATTACCGCATGAATCCGCCGCTTCGCGCGGAGGAAGACTGCCAAGCTGTGGCGGAAGGGCTGCGGGACGGAACGATCGATGTGATCGCGACCGATCACGCGCCGCACACGCCGCGGGAGAAGGCGGATTTTCTAAGCGCCCCGAGCGGCGCGGTCGGCATGGAAACCAGTCTCGCGGCAGGAATCACGTTTTTGGTTCTGCCGGGGCTTCTGTCCCTGCCGGAGCTGATCCGGAAAATGTCAGCCGCTCCGGCGCGCCTGCTCGGCATTCCGGGCGGAACGCTGGAACCCGGCGCTTCGGCGGACGTCGTGCTGTTCGACTCCGCGGAGCGCTGGACGGTCGACCCGTCAAAACTGCACGGGAAGAGCCGGAATGCGGTTATGAAAGGTATGGAGCTGACGGGCCGCGTCATCATGACGATCCTGAATGGAATGATTGTTTATCAAAAGGAACTGTAAGGAGGAACCAACATGGCGCTGGACCGACTGATTGAAGCCATTGCAAAGAAGCAGAACCCGACGGTGGCGGGGCTCGACCCGAAACTGGACTACATCCCTGGTGATATAAAGGAAAAGGCGTTCCGGCAGTACGGAAAAACGCTGGACGGGGCCGCCGCCGCGATTCTGGAGTTTAACAAAGGGATCATCGACGCGCTGTGCCCCATTGTTCCGGCCGTTAAGCCGCAGTGCGCGTATTACGAAATGTACGGCTGGCAGGGGATGAAAGCCCTGCACGACACCATCGAGTACGCAAGGGAGAAAGGGCTGTTCGTCATTACGGACGGCAAGCGCAACGACATCGGCAGCACCATGCAGGCTTACGCCGCGGCGCACCTGGGCAAAACAGAGGTTGCGGGTGAAACGGCGGCCGCGTTCGGCGGCGACGCGCTGACGGTAAACGGGTACCTCGGCTCCGACGGGATTCTTCCGCTTTTGGATGTCTGCCGTGCGGAGGACAAGGGAATCTTCGTGCTGGTCAAGACCTCCAACCGTTCCTCCGACGAAATTCAGAATCAGGCGCTGGAGGGCGGCGAGCCCCTGTATGAGACGATGGGGCAGTACTGTGAGGAGTGGGGCGAGGCCCTGCCCGGCAAATACGGATACTCCGGGGTTGGCGCGGTGGTCGGTGCGACCTGGCCGGCGCAGCTCGGGGAACTGCGCGGGATGCTGTCAAAAACTTTTTTCCTGGTTCCGGGTTACGGCGCGCAGGGCGGCGGCGCGGAGGACGTGGCGCCCGCGTTCGAGCAAAACGGCCTCGGCGCGGTGGTAAACGCATCCCGCTCCATTCTCTGCGCGTGGCAGAAGCAGAACACGGCGCCGGAGGACTACGCCAAAGCCGCCGCGAAAGAAGCTGAAACAATGCGCGACGCGATCCTGACGAAAATCGGGAGGATCCGTCTGTGAAATCCTATGATACGGCAGCCTGTGAAATTCTGAAAAAGGCCGAAATCGCGCCCGGCTTTTTTGACCTGACCGTTTCCTGCGCGGAGGCGGCGCGCAAGGCCCGCACGGGGCAGTTCGCCCAGTTTCTGGTGCCGGGGAAAACCCTGCGCCGTCCCATTTCAATCTGCGGCATTGACCGCGCAAACGGCACGCTGCGCTTTGTCTTTCAGGTTCGGGGCGAGGGGACCCGGGCGCTGTCCCTTCTGAATCCGGGCGAACCGGTCAACCTGCTCGTGCCGCTCGGGAACGGTTTCGATTTGGGGGACACGTCCCGCCGGGCGCTGTTTGTCGGCGGCGGCATCGGGGTTCCGCCATTGCTGGAGGCGGCGAAGCCGTTCGGGAAAAACGCGGTTCTGGCCGCCGGATTCCGCAGCCGGGACGCGGTGATTCTGAAAGACGACTTTGAATCGACCGGATGCGAAACCCGCATTGCGACCGACGACGGTTCGTTCGGGCGCCGCGGGCTGGTTTTGGACCTGATCGGGGACTTAGCGTTCGACGTCGTCTTTGCCTGCGGGCCGAAGCCGATGCTCCGCGCGGTCGCGAAGCTGGCGGCGGAGCACGGCGTTGAGTGCTATGTTTCCATGGAGGAACGCATGGCGTGCGGAATCGGCGCATGCCTTGGCTGTGCGGTAAAGCTGCGCGGGGAAAACGGGGATTATTTTGGGCATGTGTGCAAAGACGGCCCGGTTTTTGATGCGAAAACCGTTGTGTGGGAGGAATGAAAATGGCGGATTTACAGGTGAACATTGCGGGCGTAACGTTCAGCAATCCGCTGATCGCGGCCTCCGGCACATTCGGCTTCGGCAGGGAATTCGCACAGTTCTATCCGCTTTCCACGCTTGGAGGCATCGCCTGCAAGGGCCTGACGCTCCGGGAGCGGGCCGGCAACCCGCCGCCGCGCATCGCCGAAACGCCGGGCGGGATGCTGAACTCCGTCGGGCTGCAAAACCCGGGCGTCGAGCATTTTATCCGGGAAGATCTGCCGTGGCTGCGGGAACAGGGTACTGCGGTGATCGCGAATATCGCCGGAAACACGCCGGAGGAGTACTGCAAAATGGCGGAACGTCTTTCGGAAGCAGAGGTTGACATGGTCGAACTGAACATCTCCTGCCCGAACGTGAAGCAGGGCGGCGCGGCTTTCGGAACGTCGTGTGAAAGCGCGGCGGCAGTTACGGCGGCGGTTCGCAGGTACTGCAAAAAACCGCTGATGGTCAAGCTTTCCCCGAACGTCACGGACATCGGAGAAATCGCCGCGGCGGTCGAGGGCGCGGGAGCGGACGCGCTGTCGATGATCAACACGCTGACCGGCATGCGCATCGACCTTCGCACCCGCCGCCCGATTCTGAAAAACAACACGGGCGGCCTTTCCGGCCCGGCGCTGCTGCCGGTCGCCCTGCGGATGGTCTGGCAGGCAAGCTCCCGCGTGAAAATACCGATCGTGGGCCTCGGAGGCATTTCAACCTGGCAGGATGCGGTGGAAATGCTGTTGGCGGGTGCGTCCGCCGTGCAGATCGGCACCGTCCTGTTTTCCGATCCCTACGCGCCGGTTAAAATTCTGGAGGGGCTGGAAGCTTACCTGAATGAGAATGAAATTCCGGCGGTTTCGGAGCTGACCGGGAAGGTGAAGCCATGGTAGAGAAAAAGGAAAACTGCCCGTGCCCGCGCCTCAAATGCAGACGGCACGGCGACTGTGAGGCGTGCAGAGAACATCATCACAGGCCGGGAAATCCGCCGTACTGTGAAAGAGAGAAAAAAACGGAGGGAAAAATAAATTGACAAGATTGGTATTCGTCCGCCACTGCGAGGCGGAGGGGAACACAAAGGGCGTCCTTCAGGGGCGAACGGACTGCGACGTAAGCGGAAACAGCGCAGTTCAGCTGGAGCTGGTTTCCATGCGCCTGCGCAACGAGCCGTTTGACGCCATGTATTCCAGCCCGCTCAAACGCGCGTTCAAGACGGCGCAGGCAATCAACCGCTACCACAATCTTCCCATTCAGGTGGATAAGCGCCTTTCGGAAATCGACGTCGGAGTCTGGGAAGGGCGTTCCTGGGCGGAAATTGAGCGCGAGGATTCCCCGATGGTTGCCGTTTGGAACGAATTCCCCGGAAAGTTCCATGCAGAGGGCGGAGAGTCGATGCAGGAGGTTTACGACCGCATGTGGGCGGCCGCGTTGGAAATCGCCGGGGCTAATCCGGGAAAAACCGTCTGCGTCGTTTCCCACGGATGCGCGATCCGGAACCTGTTGTGCCATGCTTTGGGCTGGCCGGTCGACCGGGTTGGGGAGATCGGCTGGTGCGACAACACGGCCGTCAGCGTGGTAGACTTTGACGACGAGCTGAGGGCGAAGGTCGTCAAAATGAACGACGCCTCCCATATTCCGCCGGAGCTTTCCGTCTACCGCAGAAACGGGCAGGACCTGTCGGACGCCAAGGCGGTCGCGCCGTGAAGATCCTTGCCGTTGACCTTGGAATGGCGCGAACCGGGCTGGCTGTGTGCGACGAGGGCGAGGTGCTGGCCTCGCCGGTCCGCGTTGTGGCTCAACGGAACCGGGAACGGCTGGCCGAAGCCGTCGCACACGAAGCGACTGCCCTTGCGGTCAAACAGATCGTTGTGGGACTGCCGCGCAACATGGACGGATCGGAGGGCGAGAGCGCCCAAAACGCCAGAAAGTTTGCGGAGCTGTTGAAGGCGCAAAGCGGCCTGCCGGTCGAGCTTTGGGATGAGCGCGGAACAACGATCACCGCACACGGGTATCTGAATGACACGGATACGCGCGGGAAAAAGCGGAAAGCGGTCATTGACGCCGTCGCGGCTACTGTGATTTTACAGGATTACCTTTCTTTTCGTAAAAATCAAAAAAACGGAAAGCGTTCGTAACCCCGTGAACGGGGCGGGAAGCTTTCCGCTTTTCTGTTTTGGGCCGCTATCTACTGCTTTTGCTGCTCGTATTCCCGGTCCTGGCCCAGATAAAACAGCGCGACGGTTCCGGTTCCCGTGTGCGCGCCGATGACCGGCCCGATCGGCGCTGTTTCAATCTGCGTAACGCCGAGCCGCCTTTTGATTTCGGAGGCGACATACTCGCAACCCTCCGGTGAATCGCTGTGGCTGATAAAAATCATCTGTTTGTCGGGCTCGATGCAGGTTTTTTCCATATGGCCCACCAACGTGTCCAGCGACTGTTTGCGCCCGCGGATTTTTTCCATGAGGATGATATGCCCCTGATCGTCAAAGTGCATAACGGGCTTGATGCCGAGCATGGTTCCGACCAGAGCGGAAGCGCCGGAAATTCTTCCTCCGCGTTTTAAATGGTTCAGATCGTCGACCGTGAACCAGTGGTGCATGCGGTTGCGGTTCTGCTCCATCCAGCTTCGGACTTCCTCCAGGGAAGCGCCGCCGCGCTTCATCATCGCGGCGTGGTACACCAGCAGGCCCTCCCCCATGGAAGCTGCCAGCGTGTCAGCCGTTGCAATTCTGCGCTGCGGATATTTTGCCGCTAATTCCTTCGCCGCGATGACGGAATTATTATAGGTTCCGCTCAGACCGGAGGAAAAACCGAGGTAGAGAACGTCCTGCCCGGCGGCAAGATACGGCTCGAAGGTTTCCGCAAAGGTGGCAATGCTGATCTGATTGGTTGTGGAAGTTTCTCCCGCTGCGATTCTTCGGTAAAACTCATGGGAAGAAAGATCACGTTCATCCGGATAATCCAGCAGGGAGTCGTCCCCGATTGTAAAACTCATGGGGATGACGGTAAGGTCCAGTCTGTCTGTCTGCTCTTGAGTCAAATCGGTATTGGAATCCGTTATAATTCTGTAATCGCTCATTTTATCGGAACCCCTTTCCGGAATTGGTGGTTGTCTTTTTGAACACATTATACCTTTTATTGCCAATTTTGTCCATAAAATGATGGACAAAAAGAAAAAAGCCCCTGAAATTCAGGGACAATCCATATAATATAAAAGACCCGCCTGGCCGTAACGTGCTGAATAACCTGCTACCAGTAGCAGGTGGGTGCCCGCCCGACGACTTCGCACTCCCTTCGTCCGGCAAAAGCCGGGAGGTCTGAAGTCCGCCGCCGGAGCCGAAGCTCCCGATTCAAAATTGTAGGGTTATTTCTGCACAAATCCGCGCACCAGGCAGGATGCAAACAAAATCAGTCTTCGATATTATCCTCGTCCTCCGGCAAATCGCCTTCGGAATTGTCGTCTTCGTCGCTGTACAGCTCCTCAAACCGGCTTTCAAACTGTTCCGCGAGCCGGTCAAGCAGGGCTTCATCATCCACCTCTGCGAGCTGCTGTTCACCGTTTTCTTCTATAGATTCAAAAATATAATAGGTTCCTTCTGCGTCGATCTTATCCTGAGGGTCACTGAGAACGGGCAGCAGAGCGTAAAAGCATCCGTCGTCGTTGTCGATGACATCCAATATTTCAAACTCATGCTCATTGCCTTCATCGTCCACCAGGGTCAGAATATCAGGGCCGAATTCGTCTTGCATCAGGGAACTCTCCTTACGATTCATTTCTGTTTTCTCGTCGTTATCATTCTACGCTGATAGGGCCGACAAGTCAACAGGAAAATTATATGAGAAAAAATTATACTAAAAATTTTTAATATTTTTAAAAAATATATTGACTTATACTATAACAGCCTCTATAATGTAAGTGTAAAGAAAAGGGAAAACAAAGATCGATGCGGTTTCCCATTTGCGGCCGGGGCTGCAGGAGAAAGGGAAACAAAAGAAGCGCATCGAAAAGAAACGAACTTTTCTGCTTGAGAAGGGAGTGAGTCCAATGGGCAGGGGTGAGGACCAGCAGACAGCGCAGCCGTCGTTCGTTGGGCGGGGACTTTCAGAAAATCAAGGAAAGGAATGAAGCGGATAACGGCCTATTGCAGGAACGGACTTTTGCCCGGCCGGCGCACCGCAGTTTACTTTCACAGCTGATTCCGGCTTCGAAATGAAGCATTCTTCCGGGACAGAATGACAAGGCGGCTCAGTGAAAAACGCATGTGGGCTCGGACCGGAGAAACATTTAATTGGTGATTCCGATGTATTGATTTGGGGAGTTTTTTTCCCGCAGCAAAACCGGTTCCTAGCGGATCGGTTTTCTGCCGGGACGGAAGACAAAACAATTCACACAGTTTATATTGCAGGGCTCCGGCGGATACCGCCGGAGCCCTCGTTAAGTTTTCGGGAAAACTTCTTGACAAATCTGAAACGGTCGTTTATAGTTAAGAAAAACACGGATAGACAAATGCGATGATTGGGAAAAGTAACGTGCTTTCTTCGCGGAAGAGAATTGCCGGTCGGTGCGAGGCATGGCGGGGACCGCGTGAAACATCACCCATAAGCATTCATCTGAAGGGCCTTCCGGCCTGTGTAGGAGCGAACGGCCGGCAGCCGTTACCTTGCCGGGCATTGAAGACGATGCCTAATGAGAGGCCGTCCCGAAGGACGGCAAGAAGAGTGGTACCGCAGAAGCTTTTCAGGGCTTTTGCCTCTTTGGAGGCAAAAGCCCTTTTTGCGTCTGTGCGGCAGATTCCGCAGATCATGCGCGGTTGTCTCGATGTGTTCAAATTTTGGAGGGAAGAATTATGAATGCTTTGAAAAAACTGAGTGACCTTGCCGGAAAGTACATGGCGGTTCTTTCGCTGGCCGTTGCCCTTGTCGCCCTGCTCTCCCCGCATGCCTTTACCTGGGCCGCTCCTCACATCACGCTGCTGCTGGGAGTTGTAATGTTCGGAATGGGCTTAACGCTGAAGCTTTCTGATTTCAGAGAAGTTTTCCGCAGACCGAAGGATGTTTTTGCAGGCTTTCTGTTCCAGTTTACGGTCATGCCGCTTGTCGCGTTCGCGCTGGCAAAGCTTTTTCAGCTGCCCGCCGAACTGGCGGTCGGCGTGATATTGGTCGGCACCTGCCCGGGCGGTACTTCTTCCAACGTCATGACTTACCTCGCCAAGGGCGACGTGGCCCTTTCCGTCAGCATGACCATGGTTTCCACCGTCGCCGCGCCGCTGATGACGCCGCTGCTGACCTGGTGGCTGGCCGGAACCTGGGTTTCGGTGTCGTTCTGGTCGATGTTCCTTTCCATCTGCAAGGTTGTTCTGCTTCCGATTGTCCTCGGTCTGATTGTCCATCAGCTGTTCGGAGACAAAGTCACCGCGTTCAACGATGTTCTGCCGCTGGTTTCCGTGACCGCCATCGCGCTGATCATCGGGGCCGTCGTCGGCGGCAACGCCGCGAAGATCATGACAAGCGGCCTTTTGGTCTGCCTGGTCGTGATTCTTCATAATATGTGCGGTTACGGCCTTGGCTTTCTCGGGGCGAAGCTGTTTGGGATGGACGCCGCGAAGCGCAACGCTGTGGCGATTGAAGTCGGCATGCAGAACTCCGGACTTGCCGTGACCCTTGCCGCCGCGCATTTTTCACCGGCCGCCGCGATTCCGGGCGCGATCTTCAGTGTGTGGCATAATTTTTCCGGTTCGATCGTCGCAAATCTGATGGCGAATCATATGAGGAAAACCTCCGCTTTGAAAAAATCCCCGGCGGAATAATACGAACTTTTCAGGAACGGCGCTTCAATCACCCCCTTGCGGGGTGATTTTTTTAAGCGTTTATGGTATGATAATCGGAAAGAAAGGGTGTGGTCGGCTGTGAATCCAACAGAACGGCGGGAACAGATTCTTAAAATTTTAAAGAGCGGCGATTCGCCCGTCAGCGCGGGGGTACTGGCCGGAGAGCTGAATGTCAGCCGGCAGGTCATCGTGGGGGATATCGCGCTTTTGCGCGCGGCGAATCAGCCGATCACCGCAACGCCCAGGGGCTATCTTCTGGAAAGCGGAGAGGTTCGGCCGGGCGAGCTGCTGCGGACCGTTGCCTGCAGGCATGACCGGGAAGGCATCGCCCGCGAGCTGTATGCCGCCGTGGACAACGGCTGCGGGGTGCTCGACGTGATTGTGGAACACGCCGTTTACGGCCAGATTTCAGGACGGCTTCAGATTTTTTCCAGGTTCGACGCGGACGATTTTGTCCGGAAGCTGGAGAAAAGCCGGTCGCTTCCCTTATGCGATCTGACGGGCGGGGTGCATCTTCACACCATTTCCTGCCCGAACGAAGACGCGTACCGGCGTGTTTTGGAAAAGCTGAAACAGGAAAATATTTTGTTTGAACGGGAATAATTGAGAGTCAGGGCTTGACTTTTTTCATTCTCCTGCTAGAATAGTCTTAACATGTGTAAAGACATATGAAATGACATATCCCGAATGGGAGTCTGAGGAGAGTGATCATTATAAACCGTAAAAATGCCATGCAGAACATCCAGACCATGACGATCGCGGCTTTGCTGTGCGCCGTGGGAATCGTCATTCCAATGACCTTTCCAAAAATCGTGATTGGGCCGGCTTCGTTCACTTTGGCCAGCCATGTGCCGATTTTTCTGGCGATGTTTATCTCGCCGGGGGTCGCCGTGGCGGTCACTCTTGGGACAACGCTCGGATTCTTCCTGTCGGGGCTTCCGCTGGTCATTACACTGCGCGCACTGAGCCACATCATTTTTGTTGTAATTGGCGCAATTATATTGCAGAAGAGGCCGGCTGCGATGCTTTTTTCGGCGAAGACTTTCCTGTTTGGCCTTTTTCTGGGCGTGATCCATGCCGCGAGTGAAGTGGTTGTGGTTACGTTTTTCTACTTCGGAGGCCAGCTTTCCAGCGCGGTTTACTCCAGCGGTTATGTCATGTTTGCACTGCTGCTGATCGGACTCGGCGGCTTGATCCACAGCATGGTCGATTTCGGAATTTCCGTCGCCGCGTGGAAGCCGGTTTCCAGAGTGATCCGAATTCCGGTCAGCGCGAGGGCGAAGGGGTAAAGGTCCGGACAGAAAATGATTCCGCCGGAAGTCCTGTGCGCTCTTGCCGATCTGTATGAAGTCAGCGTGGATTATCTGCCGGAGCGCACGGAAGAGAAGCTGCCCGATCGGGAAAGGCAAAATATTCATAGGTAAGAACGCACCCTGAACGGCTTTAAAAACCGTTGGGGTGCATTTAAAATTATTTTTTTATAAAAATAATTCCCAGTGTTCCGGGGCCGCAGTGGGTGCAGACCGTGCTGTTGGTTTCGGTTTCAATGACCTCTTCAAACTTTGCCAGCCTGCCGATCTGCTTGAGGATGGATTCCGTCAGGCGGGGAGGCAGTTCTGAGTGTGTGACGAAAATCCGCCGCAAATCAATGTCCGCGCGGCCCTGCAAACGGTCCGATACATAGGAGGTCAGGCATTTTTCAAGAGTTCCGCGGTATTTTTTTCCGACTCTCATCGCGCCGTCGCGAACCTCGATACAGGGCTTGAGCGAAAGCAGGTTCGCGCCGAGCGCGGCGACGGCGGAACAGCGGCCGCCTTTATGCAGGTAACTCAGCGTATCGATGACAAAGCTGGTTTCAACCTTCGGGATCAGCTCCGTGACGGCCTGCGCGATATGGTCGGCATCGAGGCCCGACGCGGCCAGCTCCGCGGCGCGCACGGCCAGGTGGCCGATTCCCGTGGAGAGATTGGCGGTGTCGATCACGCGGACGTTTCCAAGCTCTTCGGCGGCAATGACCGCGTTCTGGTAGCATGCGGACATGGAGCTGCTGATGGTAAAATGGAGAATGCTTCTGCCGGCCAGTTTGTACGGCAGAAAGCGGTCCACATAATCCTTGACCGTAACGGCCGACGTTTTCGGGAGCTTTCCGGTTTTTCGGACATAGTCGTACAGGTCGTCGGGCGAGATTTCAAATTTATCGCGGTAAGACTTGTTTCCCAGCGCAACGTACAGGGGAATCAGGTCGATATCATACTTTTCCAAAACTGCGTCCGAAAGGTCGCAGGTACTGTCCGCCGTAATTTTTACCTGACGCGACGGATTGATGCTGTTGCCGTTGAGTTCGTTCATTGTTTTCCTCCAAGCCTGTCGTAGCAGGACATACTCATTTTATCATGTTGCAGGGCGGTTTTCAATGGGTGCCGAACCGGAGAGCCGCGGGGGAAAACGGACGGGGCCGTCCTGATTTCGGAAATATTTTGCCGTACCATTTGATTATTTACCCGGAAAGTCTTAAAATAAGAATACTATTGTACAGGCTGGAGGAAATAGATTGTCTGACTTTCAAAGCGAGATCGGCAGAAGAAGGACTTTTGCAATCATCTCACACCCCGACGCGGGCAAAACCACTCTGACGGAAAAGCTGCTGCTGTACGGCGGGGCGATCGCTCTTGCCGGCTCCGTCAAGGGGAAAAAAGCGCAGCGGCACGCGGTTTCCGACTGGATGGAAATTGAAAAGCAAAGGGGAATTTCCGTTACCTCTTCCGTGATGCAGTTTCAGTACGACGGATGCTGCATCAATATTCTGGATACCCCGGGCCATGAGGATTTTTCGGAGGACACCTACCGCACGCTGATGGCGGCGGATTCCGCCGTGATGGTGCTGGACGCCTCCAAGGGCGTCGAGCGGCAGACCAGAAAGCTGTTTAAGGTCTGCACTTTGCGGCATATCCCGATCATCACGTTTATCAACAAAATGGACCGCGCCGCGCGCGACCCGTTTGAGCTGATGGAGGAAATCGAAAATCTTCTCGGGATCCGCACCTGCCCGGTCAACTGGCCGATCGGCTCCGGAAAGGAATTTCAGGGCGTTTACGACAGGGAATCGAAAAAGATTTTGGTTTTCCACGCGAACAGCGATGCGGTTTTTGAATCCAAAGAAGTTAAATCAACCGAAGTTTCGCTTGACGACCCGAATCTGGATTCCGCCATCGGAACGGATTTTGCCGCGAAGCTGAGGGACGACGTGGAGCTGCTCGACGGAGCGGGCGACGGGTTTGACCTGGAGGCAGTCCGGGAGGGAAAGCTGTCGCCGGTGTTTTTCGGCTCCGCGCTGACAAATTTCGGCGTGGAACCCTTTTTAAAGGAATTTTTACAGATGACGACGGCGCCGCTGCCGCGCAACTCGGATTCCGGCGTAGTCAATCCGTTCGACCCGGATTTTTCGGCGTTCGTCTTTAAGATTCAGGCGAACATGAACAAAGCGCACCGCGACCGCATTGCGTTTATCCGCATCTGTTCCGGCAAGTTCGAAAAGGGAATGGAAGTATTCCACGTGCAGGGCGGGCGCAAGGTCAAGCTCGCGCAGCCGCAGCATTTGATGGCGCAGGACCGCGAGGTGATCGAGGAAGCGTATGCCGGCGACATCATCGGCCTGTTCGACCCCGGCATCTTTTCCATCGGGGACACGCTCTGTGCGGCGGACAAACCGTTCCGGTTCGAGGGAATTCCGACCTTTGCGCCGGAGCATTTCTCCCGCGTGCAGCAGGTGGACACCATGAAGCGCAAGCAGTTTGTCAAGGGAATGACCCAGATTGCCCAGGAGGGCGCCATTCAGATCTTCCACGAGCCGGATTCCGGTCTGGAGGAAGTCGTGGTCGGCGTGGTGGGAACCCTTCAGTTCGACGTTTTGCAGTACCGGCTGAAAAACGAATATAATGTGGAAATCCGCATGTCGTCCCTGCCTTATGAGGAAATCCGCTGGGTCGAGAGTACGGAGCTCGATCTGAAAACGCTCGACCTGACCAGCGACACCAAGCGCGTGCAGGATGTGCGCGGAAACAATCTGCTGCTGTTCTGCAACAGCTGGAGCATCCAATGGGCGCTGGACCACAACAAGGGACTCAGGCTTTCCGAGTTCGGCGGCACCGATTTCGAGCGCTAGGCAGGCTGAACCTACGGGCACGGCCCGCCGTTTCGAGTGCGAAGAGAAAAAAAGAATTGCTTAGTGGTATGACACGGGGAAACTCCCTGTGAAATAAAACATCCGCCTTTCGGTTTTCCGAAAGGCGGATGTTTTCGCAGAAATGCAAATGACTATTTCAGCTTTTTTAAGTAGGTTTCATATACGCAAATACCAAGGCCGACCAGGGCCATGAGAAAGAATACAAAGAGAAATACCGTGTAATAGGCGGGGGATGGCTGGTCGTTTAAATTGTCGAATAAAGCAAGATGATTTGCCACCAGCATTATCAGCAGCATAACGCCGCTGATGAAGCCGGAAAGAAACAGGAGAATTCCAAACTGACTCTTGTTCATCATAAAACCTCATAATGATTTGAATGAATAGTATGGTGTTGGATAAGAGCGGACTTAAACTAAAATATCTTTACTATAATTAACACTACGGGTGGCTTGATGAAAGCTGCCGGTTTTTGTTTCAATTCCTTTATCTTCAACCACGCCTTTTCCCCAGTTTTCATAAACATGAGCCGTTTGTTTATATGTGCCTACATTTTCATAAAAGCGTGTTCTAAATTCCCTGCTATTGTAACGGCTGCTTTCACCAGGCCCTTTATAAGAGTGGGATTCGTAATATGTACCGGTAACAGTTTTTCCTATTCCCAATTTTGCGGAATCGAAGATGTCACCAGAATAATAGCTGGTGTAACTTTCTGAATAGGTTCTGCTCAGGGTTAGTGTTTCTCCTTTTGCAACCGTAAATTGACAAATATCTTTTGCGATAACATTACGTTTAGTAACTTGCTTTGTAGTTTTAATATCGAGATATTCGTCCCATCCGTTCACATTAATTTTTGGGGGCGTCGTGTCTTCTGATTCACTGATACCGTAGATGGTAATACAGTCTGCATCGGGATTTGAATTAATCAGGTCATTAATAATATAGTCCGGGACTTGCTCTTTTGTCACCCCGTCAGCGAATTGAATTTTCGTTTGAGTGTTGTTTTTTACTTGCGCGGAAACGCCGGTAGGCAAAACACCAGTGAAGAGTGCTGCCGTTAAAAACGCCGCAATCAATTTTCTTTTGAAAGCCATTTTACCAATCTCCTTTTTTAGAATAATTTCTATTATTCTAAATTATAATTTTTTTAGAGTCAATATAATTTGATAATAAAATGAGAAATTGATGAGAAAACATTAAGATGTTTTGAATTGGTGTCCTTTGACGAGTAACAATATAGAAAATTATTTATTTTTTAAGGGATTTAGAAACCGCTCAAACCAGGGGATGGTTGTTTTTGATACGAAAAAAAGCCTTGCCTATATTAAATAACATTTATTGAAGATTAGTGCAAGAAATATAAAAATAATAATAATTACTATTTACAAATGTTTCCCTTTGTGCTATAGTAATACCAGAAACAAAAAAGATTACTATTATTAAGAAAGGTTGGAGTAAAATGAGCCTGTACGATTTTAAAATGAAAAATATCAAAGGAGAGGAAGTATCCCTTTCCGATTATAAGGGCAAACTGGTTCTGGCGGTCAACACCGCGAGCAAATGCGGTTTTACTCCGCAGTACGAAGGGTTGGAAAAACTCTATCAAAAATATAAGGATCAGGGTCTTGTAATTCTCGGCTTCCCGTGCAACCAGTTTCTGGAACAGGACCCCGGCAGCAACGACGAAATATCCTCGTTCTGCAAAGTGAATTACGGCGTAACGTTTCCGCTTTTTTCAAAAATCGACGTGAACGGCCCGAAAGCCGATCCGCTTTACACCTGGTTAAAGGGGAAAGCGGCGTTTCAGGGGTTTGAGCTTTCAAAGGAAATGGGAAAGGTTATCTACGGCGTGATCAAAGAGCATTATCCCGAGAACCTGACCGGCGACGGCATTAAGTGGAACTTTACCAAGTTTCTGATTGGCCGCGACGGAGAGAGCGTGCGCCGGTTTGAGCCGACCGTGACTCCGGAGGAACTGGAATCCGTTGTAAAAGCCGCTCTGTGACGGGAGCGGAAAGCAGAATAAATTGAAAGCGGGGATACGGATTTGTTGTATGATGTGTTGATTTCGGGCGGCGGACCGGCGGGGATGACCGCCGCCATCTATGCGGCGCGTTCGGGGCTTTCCACGCTCCTGCTGACGGGACCGGCACAGGGCGGGCAGGTCGCATACACCAACGTTGTGGAAAATTATCCGGGCTTTCCGGTGATTTACGGAACCGACCTGGCGCAGAAGCTTTCGGAGCATGTCCAGTCCGCCGGCGTGCAAACGGCGGCGGAAAGCGCTGAGAAACTGGAACTTTCGGGCGCGGTGAAGACGATTCGTACGGCGGAACAAACTTATTCGGCGAATACCGTGATTCTGGCACAGGGGTCGGAACGCCGGAAACTGAATATTCCGGGTGAACAGGAGTTTGCCGGACGGGGCGTTTCCTACTGCGCGACCTGTGACGGGAATTTTTTCCGGAACCGCACGGTGGCGGTGATCGGCGGCGGCAACACGGCGGTCGGCGACGCCATCGAGCTTTCAGGATTATGTAAACGTGTGATTCTGGTGAACCGAAGCGATCAGCTCCGCGCAATGGAGTATCTGGTCGAACGCGCGAAGGAACACGAAAACGTCGAGTTTTTGTATGGTTACGAATCCGTCGAAATTCAGGGGTCGCAAAAGGTGGAACATCTGGTTTTGAAGGAACGGAGCAGCGGGAAACAGAAAATTCTGGATTTGGACGGCGTGTTTGTGGCAATCGGGGTTCTGCCGAATTCACAGCTGCTCGAAGGAATTCTGCCGCTAAAGGACGGTTTCGTTGAGGCTCCGGAATCCTGCGAAACACCTCTCCCCGGAGTGTTCGCGGCCGGCGACCTGAGAAAAAAGGAGCTGTACCAAATTGTCACGGCGATCTCCGACGGCGCCAACGCCGCGCATTCCGCGCTTTTGTATCTGCAGAATCATCCGGTTCACGAATAAAGGTTATGAATATAAAAAAGGGAGCTGCAAAGAGCAGTTCCCTTTTTTATACGCTTATGTGAACAGGCTCCGGATGCGCGGCATCGTCCGTTGGGCGGCGCGGTATCCGGCTTCCATGCACATGGGCATCTGTGAAAGGTTCAGCAGGCCGTCGGTTTCCGGAAGATCGGGGTCGAGGATCATCTTTTCCCCGCGCGTAACGCATTCGCGCAGGCGTGTTTCCATAATCGCGAGAGAATGCGAAGCAACTTCAATCAGGCTGAGGTTTTTCGGCATCTCGTAATCCTCCGACACATCCACGGCAAGCACGTTTCGTTCCCCCGCCGCTAGAAGCAGGTCGACGGGAAGAACATCCGTAACGCCGCCGTCCACCAGACACATGCAGTCGATGATCTTGGGGCGAAACACGGCCGGCACTGCGGAAGTGGCGCGCATTGCTTCCGAAAACCGCATTCGATCCGTCCAGCGCACGCGGCGGACTGGGCGAATTCCTTTCAGTGTGTTGGTGCAGGCGATCGTGCTGCCGGAGCATAGGTCAACGCTGGGAATCACGATCCGCATATGGGATTCGGACAGAAATTTCCCCTCGGTCAGCCGGTACAGGTACCGTTCCAGCCGGTTCCCTTTCAGCAGTCCCGAAAATCCGGAAGTCCTGCGGAACAGCAAATTCGGAATCAGGGAAGTGAGTCCCGTCAGGTCCGGATCAAAAAACGACGGACCGGATTGCGACAGTTCCAGAATGATTTCTTTCAGCCGCGCGGCGGGTACGCCGGCGGCATACAGCCCCGCGACAATCCCTCCCGCGCTGGTACCCGCCACAGATTCCGGCCGAAGGCCGTTTTCCTCCAGCGCGAGCAATACGCCGACATGGGCCGCACCCCGGATTCCGCCCCCGGCTAAAGCGATTCCGAAAGACATTTTGTTTCCCCTCCGTCCTGTAATTCCTTTTCAATACTATGAGGGAAAACGGCTTTCGGTGAAAAATGCAATTTCTGAATGGAATCGTTGATTTTTCAGAGAATTACAGGTATGATAAGAAATAGATGAAATGGAAAGAGGGAAATTCCGGATGAAAATAGAAGCGGTCGCTTCGGCGCAATATCAGGCACCTCAGCCAGCTAAAGCGGGCGCCGCGGCAGGCGGGTTTGCCGCAGCGCTGAAAAGCGCGGTGAGCCAAAGCGGCGGGCAGAATCTGGATAATATTTTTCAGCGTGCGGCCGACGCGTACGGCGTGCCCGAAAATTTGCTCAAAGCGGTTGCAAAGGCGGAATCCGGCTTTCAGGCCGACGCGGTGTCAAGCTGCGGCGCGCAGGGAATTATGCAGCTGATGCCCTCGACGGCGAAATCGCTGGGGGTTTCGAATGCGTTTGACCCGGAGCAGAACATTATGGGCGGGGCCAAGCACCTTGGTTCTCTGCTTGGAAAATACGGCGACCCGAAGCTGGCGCTTGCAGCCTATAACGCGGGAAGCGGAAACGTGGAAAAATACGGCGGGATTCCGCCGTTTCGTGAAACGCAGAATTATGTGAAAAAAGTTCTGTCCTATGCGGGCGGGGACGTTTCTGTTCCGGTTGCCGCGGGGGAATCCGGCGCTGCGGCTGGCGGTTTCGGTACAAAGTCCGTTTCGTTTACCCCGGAGGATTACAGCCGGTTTCTGCAGCTTTTTGCGCAGGAGCTTCTGCAGCGTTCACTTTCCCTTCCGAATGGTGAAGACGAACAGCAGGCGGAACAGAATTATTTTCTCACACAATTTTCATAGTCGTTTTATATCTTCCTCATAATTTCCCTGTAAGCTGAATAAAAAGGATCGGAAAGCGGGGAAGAATTATGGCGCAGAACAAGGTTCTGATCATAGACGATGACCGGAACAGCGTCCGGTTTCTGCAGCTCGAGCTGGAACACGAGGGATATTTGGTTGAAAAGGAATACGACGGGCTGCGGGGGCTGCAGCGTGCCACACAGGAAAATTTTGATTTAATCCTGCTGGACATCATGCTGCCCGGTCTGGACGGGATGGAGGTTCTGCAGAAATTCCGCAGGGTTTCGGAGACTCCCGTTATTATGCTGACCGCAAAGGACGCCGTGAGTGACAAGGTGCTGGGACTCGACGGCGGCGCAGACGATTACCTGACCAAACCGTTCGCGATTGAAGAGCTGCTTGCCCGTATGCGTGCGGCGCTGAAAAAGAACGGCGCGGCCGACGGAGACAGAAAAAAAACTCTTTCCATCGGGCAGCTCAGTTTGGACCGCTCCACCCGGGAGGTCAGTTATGCCGGTCAGCCGATTCAGCTGACAAAACGGGAATTCGACCTGCTGTGCTACCTGATGGAGAATCACGACATTGTCTGTTCCAGGGATAAGCTGATGGAGAAGGTCTGGGAATATGATTTCAGCGGTGAAACCAATCTGGTGGATGTTTATATCCGCTATCTCCGCAATAAGATTGACTACCGGTTCCATCTTGAGCTGATTCGCACCATACGGGGCGTGGGGTATATCATAAAGACCTATGAAACTTAAATTTTTACACTGCCGCGGCACAGAGGGGAAAAGGATTCGGATTCCGTTTGCCTTTAAGACCGCGGCGGTTTACACACTGCTTTTCAGCCTGATTCTGGTTGGGGTGGTGGTCGGCCTGACCAGCGCCTACACAACCGTTGCGGTGCGCTCCCAGAATCTGGACAGGCTCGCCTCGTTTGTGGCCGGGCGTTTCGAACGGCCCAAAGCGCCGGGCCACAGCGCCGACGCCGGATCCCGTTCCTCTGAGTTTACCGACGACCCGGAAACGGGCCTTGACAGTTTTGCAGAGGCAAACAGGATTTATATCGAAATCAAGGAAAACGACACGGGAAACATTTCTTCTTACGGCGATAAAAGCATCAATGTCGCGGGGCATATGGATACCGTAAGAAGAGTCAACTCGCCCGCACGGCACCTGATGATCCGGGTGGTCAGCAGTGACAGTCCGGGCCCGGCGGGGCTTTCCATCGGCGCTTTTATCGCGCTGATCCTGCTTCTTCTTTTGATTTCCTCCGTGTTCGGCGGACTGATGATTCGCAAGATGCTTCGGCCTGTTTACGATATGACCCGTACGGCGCGGTCGATCACGGCGAAAGACCTGAGCACGCGGATCGATACGGTGGATTCCCACGACGAGTTCCGGGAACTTGCCGAAACCTTCAACGGAATGCTGGACCGGATTCAGGAGTCGTATGAAAAGCAGAACCGGTTTGTGTCCGATGCCTCCCATGAGCTGCGCACGCCGCTTTCCGTCGTTTCCGGCTACGCCAATCTGCTGCGGCGCTGGGGCAGCGGCAGCCCCGACGTGCTGGAAGAATCCGTGGAAAAAATCATTGAGGAAACGGGCAATATGCAGCAGCTGGTCGACAGGCTGCTCTTCCTTGCCCGCGCGGACCGGAAAACCCAGCATGTCAGGTTCGAACGCTTCAGCGTAACCGACATGATGCGCGAGGTTGCGGAAGAAACCCGGATGATTGACGAGGAACACCGGCTGACCGAAAATATGGAAGAGGATGTCTTCCTGACCGCGGACTATGCGCTTTTAAAACAGGCAATGCGCGCGATTGTGGACAACGGCATGAAATACACGCCGCCGGAGGGAGCCATCTCGATTTCCTGCCGGGAACAGAACGGATTTGTTGAGTTGGAAGTCGCCGATACCGGCATTGGGATTTCCGAAAAGGACCTTCCCCACATATTCGACCGCTTTTACAAGGCGGATGAAGCAAGGACGCGAGGCAAGGGTTCCTCCGGACTGGGCCTTTCCATCGCCAAATGGATTGTGGAACGGCACAGGGGAGAAATCCGTGTAAGCAGCAGACCGGGAAGCGGAACAAAATTCACCGTCTGTCTGCCGGAACTGGCAGGCCCCTGTCAGGGGGAGCAGAAAGCCGAACCGTAGCGGTTCGGCTTTTTTTCATGCTTTTCTCATTTGCATTTCAATTTTTACTCACATTCTTCCAGTAACATTAGACATAAATTCCAGTCTTGGGGTATCGGAAGAATCGGAGGTTCAGTTGATGCAGGGGAAAATAGGAACGGTGAAAGATTTCGCAAAACTTCACAAGCGGATCGCCATCCTTGTGACAGTCGGCGTTGTGGCGGCGGTAGGAATTCTGATCGCGATTTTTATAATATGGAGGGGAAAATCCACAAAAACGGAACCGTCTTACCGGGAATACACCGTCGCGAACGGGAACGTCACGGTCGGCACGACGGAATCCGGCACGGTTGCCCTGGATGATGAAACCGTCTCGCTTCCAATCGACGTGAAAATCACCTCGGTTCTGGTCAAATCCGGCACGACGGTGAAAAAGGGAGATCCCATTCTGCAGCTTGATATGGACAGCGTGACCGACGGAAGCGCGGACACAACGGCAAAGCTGGAGGATGCCAAGATATCTCTCCAGTCCGCGATCAACGACCAGCAGGCGAAGCTGGAAACCGCGAAAATCACCTATGACTCGAATAAGTATCTGGCAGCCTCCGCGCCGATTACGGAGGAACTGGAAGAGGCGGAAATCGCGCACAATATCTCGTCCGCGCAGGCAACGCTGAAGAACGACCAGAAAAGTTTGGACGAATACAAGGAGCTGCAGAAAAGCTGGCCGGCCGATAACGCAAAGCTTCAAAATCTGAAAAAATGGATGACTGACGCCGAAAGCTGTAAAACAAGCTATGAAACGCAGCTGAGCAACTATGAGGACGACAACAGCAGTGTCATCAGTACCTATACCAGCCTGAAATCCACTGTGGATACCGACGAGCAGAAATATCTTGCCGCGAAAAGGGGCGATACGACCATCGACGGCTATGACGCGGACGAGTGGGACGATATCCTGGACGAGGACCGCGACGCGTTCGACGCATACAACGATTCCGTTGCCAACACGGTTATCACGCAGCAGAAAGCGCTGGAGGACAAAGTTGCACAGTATACTGCGGAATATAACAATTACTCCTCCGCCTACAACGATTACAAGGACACGTTCGACGAGAAATACAAGTCAAGCAGTTCGGAAATGTCGCAGACGGAGATTGACGATAAGGTGGCTTCGCTGGAAGCAACGGTTGAGAACGACCAGTACAATCTGGAGAAAGCACAGAAAAGCTCGGAAATTTCATCCGTCACTGCCAAACAGACGGAAGAAACGGATTTGAACACTGCAAATAATGCTGCCGCGACCTATCAGCTGACCGTCAGCCAGCTGAAAGAGGCGGTTACGGTGGCACAGAATTCCTATGACAAGCTGCAGCGGCAGATGGACGAGATCAACAGCGCCCTTTCCAACAACGGCATTGTAGCCAGCCCCTGCGACGGCGTGGTCGCAAGCGTTTCCTATACGGGCGGCGCAAGCGTTACGGCGAACAATTCCGTCATGACCATCTCCGGAAACGACTCCGTTTCCGTTTCCGTCTCGGTTTCCGAGGACGACATCACCAATGTCAGCGTGGGGCAGGAGGCTTCCATCAGCCTTTCCGCCTATGACGGGCAGACGCTCGGCGCGACGGTCGACAGCATTACGGCGGAACCGGCGCGCAGCGGTTCCTCTTCCGTAACTTATACCGTCGTGGTAAAAAGCACCGAGAAGGTTTCGGACATCGGGACGGTTTACGATGGAATGAGCGGCGACGCCATGATGATTCAGCATGAGGCCAAGAATGTTCTGTATGTCAGCAACAGGGCCGTGACTTTTCAGGACGGTGTTTCAAGCGTGCTTGTGAAAAATAAGGACGGCAGCACTTCGAAAAAAACAGTGAAAACAGGTTTCTCGGACGGAACCTATGTGGAAATCACCAGCGGACTTGAGAAGGGAGAGACCGTTCTGGCGGAAAGCACGGTGAGCAAGAAATGACGAAGCGGAAACTGTCCATGGGCCAAATGCGCATCGGCGAAATCATGCACCTGGTCTGGATCAACATTATGGAAAGCAAATTCAAGGTTTTTCTGACTTCCCTGGGCGTTATCGTCGGCTCCGCGACCATTATTCTGGTCATTGCCGTCGGCCACGGCGGTGAGGTGGAAGTGCAGAACGAATATAAAACCCTAAACGCGGGCTCAATCAATGTGGCCGCCAGCACCGCGGCTCAGATGCAGGACCAGATGATGGGCGGCTTTGGCGGCGGCATCCCCGGCGGCGGGATGCCGGGCGGGACACCGGGCGGAGCAAATGGGAACCGCGGCGGAGGCACCCGAAGAAACGGGGGAGGCGGCAGCTTTGGCGGCTTCGGCGAGATGGGGGGCGGGACCAGAGGCAAATCGGTTACGCTGACCGAGACCGATGAACAGGATATTGCGTCCCTGGTGTCCGGCTTATCCAGCGTATCCATTTACACGACGGGCACCAGCTCCGTCGACGGCGGCGACCTGACGGAAGAAACCGATGAAACGGTGGCCGGCGTGGGAAGCGAATATCAGGAGATGTGCAATCTTGACCTTCTTGAGGGTGAATTTATCACTGACGAGGATAACGAGGACAAGAGCAAGGTAGCCGTCATCGGCTACACGCTCGCGCAGACGATCTTCGGAAGCGCGTTCTCCGCGTACGGGGACAGCGTCTCGATCGAAGGGAAAAAGTACGAAATCGTGGGAGTCCTCAACGAAATGGGGTCGGTCTCTTCGGGGACCAGCCCGGATGACTCCATTTTCGTTCCGTATCAGACGGCGGCAAAGTATATTTATGGGAAGAGCGCCGACCCGCAGATAATGGCCATCGCCTCCGACGTAAGCTCGGTCTCCGATAAGATTACGGAAATCAAGGCTGTTTTAATGGAGAATCATTCCAATGTCAAGGAGAACGCCTTTAATGTCACCGATGCCGGCAGCACGCTGGAGTCCGCGACTTCCTCCGCGAAAACGCTGTCCATGCTGCTGATGATTGTGGCGGCAATCGTCTTTATCGTCGGCGGGATCGGAATCATGAACGTCATGTTCGTTTCCGTGAAGGAACGAACGCAGGAAATCGGCATTCTGAAAGCGCTCGGCAGCTCCAAACGGGTGATTTTGCTCCAGTTTTTGCTGGAAGCCACCTTTATCAGCGTTTTCGGCGGGCTGCTGGGCGTGCTTTCCGGCTTTGCGCTGATTCCGATTGTGCGGCTCAGCGGAATGACGGTGGAACCTGTCGCGGCCAGCGCGATCTATTCCATGATTTTCGCGGTCGGGACGGGGACGATCTTTGGATTTTACCCCGCGTGGAAGGCAGCCGCCCTGATGCCCATTGAAGCCCTGACACAGGAATAGGAGGATATGACTTTTCATGAAAATTTACAATAAAATTTGTGCCGCTCTTTGCGCCGCGTTGCTGTTGGTCCCTCTGGCGGCCTGTTCCAAGGGGAGCGGCGCCGACAGCGTCGAGACGGGCAAAATGTCCCAGGACAGCTCTTCACAGACTCAGATCGTCGGTAAAGTAATGTCGGTTGTCGGAAACCAGGTGACGCTTGCGATCGGCACCCTCAGCGGCTCCGGGGAGAAGAGCGGTTCGGCGCGGTCCGGGTCGTCCGGTTCGGGGGAGAGAAAGAGGAGCGGCAGCTCCGGATCGAATCAGGAAAGCTCGTCAAGCTCCGTGCCTTCGTCCGCGGAACCCTCCTCTTCTTCGTCGGCTTCTTCGCAAATGGAAGGAACGTCTTCAAGCCTGATCACTTTGACCGGTGAAACGCAGACCGTGCTGATTCCGGTCGGCCTGTCGCTTACTATGGGCGGAACAAGAAGCGGGGCATCGGGCGGCGGCACGGGGAATTCCCAGAGTGAAGCACAGGGAGGCGCACCGACCACCGGAGGAGGGAAATTCCCCGGCGGGTCCGGCGGAACGCCGGGCAGCAAGTCCGGGTCCGCTCAGGGCGCGGGGACCGCGATGACGACCCAAAGGACGCGGGATTTTTCCAGCATTACGAAAGGAATGATCCTGCAGATTACGGAAAAAACGCTCGGCGACGGAACGCAGGGAATCGTAAAAGTTGCGGTTCTGTCGGAATCGGCCTGAAAAGGAGGGACGGCTATGGAACAGGTCATTCAAATGCAGAAGATCAGAAAGTTTTACAATCAGGGTGAAAACCGGCTGGAAGTCCTCAAAGGAATCTCTCTGGAGGTTCTGGAGGGCGAATATCTTGCGATTTTAGGGCCTTCCGGCTCCGGAAAAAGCACGCTGATGAATATCATCGGATGTATGGACCGGTTTCAGGAAGGAGAATATTGGCTGACGGAATCGTTTGTAAACAAAATGAATGACGCACAGCTCACGATTCTTCGAAACCAGCAGATTGGGTTTATCTTTCAGAAATATCATCTGATTCAGAAGTACACCGTTTTACAGAACACGATGATTCCGCTTCTGATCCGCGGAATGTCCCGTAAAGAGGCCGAAAACCTTTCCATGGAAAAGCTGGAAATGCTCGGCATGAAGGAACGCGCCGGCCACAAACCGAACGAGCTGTCCGGCGGGCAGCAGCAGCGCACCGCCATTGCGCGCGCGCTGGTCGGTTCCCCAAAGCTTCTGCTTGCCGACGAACCGACCGGCGCGCTAGACCGTTCGACGGGCGAAGAGGTGCTCAGGCTGTTCCAGCAGCTGAACGAAATGGGCAATACGATCGTCATGATCACGCACGACCTGCATGTCGCAAAAAGCGCGAAGCGAATTGTCAAGATTATTGACGGTGAGCTTTTTGAAGGCGACGAGGCGGATGCCGCGCTGGCATAAGACCGAAAAACAGAGAGGAGTGCTTAAGATGAATCTGGCGCGAACCGGAGCCCTGAAAAAAATCATCCCGGTGACAGCCGCGGCGCTGATCGCCACTTTTGTGATTGCGGCATGGGCTGTGACCACCGCTTCCGCTACAACGACGGAGAGCGCGGTTTCCACTGTGAATCTTTCTAATGTGACGCTGGCGGCAAATACCAGCTATATTTCCGACAGTTATTTCGGGGTTTTGCATCTGAGCGTGGCGGACGACACCGTCGCCTGCGCTTCGATCGACAGCAAAAACCATGTGGTCGTTACGGCGGTGAGTGCCGGGTCTACCACGGTCAGCTTCTGGTATAAAAAATCGGCAAACGACAACTGGGTTTCCGCCGTGATGCCGGTCACCGTTTCGGGTACGTCCGGCGTTGCGCAAACCATTTCCGTTAACCAGGTCGGGCTGGTGTTCCCCCAGCAGAGCGTCAGCCTGAACGTTGGCTCAGACAATACCATGAGCGGCATCACCCTGAACGGCGCGTCTGTCAACGCCTCCACGTTGCTGTGGATTTCCTCGTCGGATTCCGTTGCCACCGTGGACCGGGATTCCGGTAAAATCCACGCGGTTGCTTCGGGCACGGCAACGGTTTACGCGATTGACCCTCTTTCCAACAGCTGTGCCAGCGTGACGGTGATTGTGAGCTGAAACGGCACTTCAGGAAGGGCTGCGAGGCCCGCCTGCCCGGGACCGGGATAACCGAAGCGCGGGCGTGCCGCAATTCCCCGCAGAACATGAAAATACGTCTCGAAACGACCGGAACGTCGTTCTGCGTGTTTCCGTCGCGGAGGGTTTCTACAAACACGCGCCTGGTTCCCTTTTCATACTGCCCCCTGATTTCTTTCGGAGTTATCGTGCGTGTGCAAGGAACCGGGCCGTAATAATGTGAAGGCGGGGCGGACGATCCCAGAATGCTTTACACCACGCCGATTGAATGTGTTTGAAATCTTGCCGGGAGTCAGCTTATGGTATGAAACGCCGGAGGGACAGACCTCCAGCATATGGGAGCCCCTGCTTAAGGCGCACGCCGGCTGTGCCTCGACCTTGTTTCATTCTGTAACGGAGACACCGCGCATGTTGATTCGCAGCACGCGGAGCCGGCGGCTCTTAAAGCCGCACGGTTCCGGGCAGAAGGCCGGTCAGCTCCGCCGCTTTCGGCGTGACTTCATCGGCCGAGCGGACGGATGTCGCGGGACAGCTTTTTGTCCGCCATTTGTTCCAACATGGGGTCCAGCGCGCAAAAGAAGTCGTTCGAGAGATAGGCCTGTGCGTTTGTTCCGGATTTTCTTGTACCTGGCGGCGCAGGAATTGTGCACCCTTTTCCGCACAGGGGGTGTTGCAAAATGCTCAAAAAAAGCGCTTTGAATGGGCTCAAAAGTCCATTTCAAGGCGCATTTTCTTGCATTTTGGGCGGCTCATTTGTACAATTTGCTATTGCAAATTCGTTTTGCAACACTCCCCTTAGAAAGCGGTCGGCCGCGTACAATTCCGGATATTTATCGACCGCCTGCCAGATTTTCGTGGCCCACTCAGAAGAAATCTTTCCTCCGTAGTTGTTAGGCCAGGGCTCCCGGCGCTCGGCTGTGATTTTATTTGGCTAGGTTGCCTTGTCCTGCGAGACGTCTTCCACAGATTGACATAGGCATGGGGCAGATTTTTGGACTCTTCCCGAAAGCAGAGCGGGGTACCGTCCGCCTGGACGGGGAGGATCGTACACGCGGCAAATCCGTGCCGATGTGGAACACTCCCAGCCCGGGCAAGCGCATCGTTTACGGTGCGGCTCAGAATGTCCAGGTAGTCCCGCGGGTTTTTAAGGCCCCCAGTCCGGACCAGTTCTGTCCCACAGGGCAGTGACCGATCCATGACCCCGGAGAATACGCGAAAACGGAGGCGACAATCTCCTTTCCCGTTTTCGCGTCCGCCAGCAGCGCCCGTCCCGACAAAAGTGCCGAAGTCCACTCCGATGACATAGTTTCTTTTAAGTTATACGGACAACTTATGCGGTAATCCCACTCGGCCAGCGCTCTGGGCCGGAAGGGAATCCGTCAAAGCTGCTTTACCGAGGACCGTTCCATCAACTCAGGCTTAAATTCGACCGTCGCGGAAAAACGTGGATCCGAAATCAGGTGAAGAAGGTTGCGCGCCGCCGTTTCGCCCAGCAGTTCCTTCGGATGAGAAACGCTGGTGAGAGGGACCTCGCACAGAGTGGCGAGATCGGAATTATCCACCCCGATGAGGGATACGTCGTCTGGAATGCCGAACCCCCTACTTTTCAGCAGACTGACCAGACTGATCGCAATCTGGTCGTTGTAGCAGACGACGGAGGTGCAGCCGTCGATCCGCGACAGGATCCGTTTCGCGTCGCCGGAAAGGGAAGAGAAATCCTCTGTGCTGTACCACAGGACGTTTTCATCCCGCAGGCCTAGGCCCGACCGGATCAGCGCGTCGACGTAGCCCGCGTAACGCCGGTGGCCCTGGTAATCATCCAGTTTGAAAATTCCGGCGATCCGCCGGTGGCCCTTCCGGATCAAGCAGTCGGCCGCCAGAAATCCGGCATTGTGGTCGTTCAGCGACACGTGCGGAAGATCTAGGGCCGGGTAAAAACTGTTGATAAAAATCATTGGAATTTTGTCTTCGTTTATTTTTCGATAAAGATCCAGATTCGGATTTGGCAGGCCGCTTTTGGTCGGTTCCACAATCATGCCGTCGACACCCTTTCCCAGCATGGAGGAGATCACGCTGCGCTCGTTTTCCACTTTGTTGTGAGTAAAGGCCAACTGCATGGAATAACCGTTTTCGGTCAGGACTTTTTCAATTCCCTTGATGATGTTGGGGAAAATGTAGCTGCCCACATAGGTGGTTACAACGCCGATCGTCATATTTGGCTTTCTTGCGGAAGGGTCGAACACGACGTAGGTTCCGCTTCCCTGTCTGCTTTCCAGCAGCTTTTCCTGCTCCAGAAGCTTAATGGCCTGGCGGATCGTCTGCCTGCTGATTTCAAACATGCTGCTCAGCTCATTTTCAGAGTAGAGCTTATCCCCGTATTTTAATTCTTTTGATTCTATCTTCTGCCGGATCCAGTTTACCAGAGTCATGTATTTTGGAATATCTGACATGTTTCCGCCTCCTAAAAGTCAAAAATCATCATACTTCATCGCTCTCTAATTGTCAATACAAGTAGGACTTTCAGACGGCGGGGAAACTGCTGGAGCTTACGCGTTTCTCTTTTTTGAAAGAAGGTCGACCGTTACAGCTCCGAGAAGGACAAGCCCCTTAACTACTTTCTGAACGTCGACGGACCAGCCAATCAGGGACATGCCATTGTTTAGAACTCCCATGATCAAAGCGCCAACGACGGCTCCCATAATGGTTCCGCTTCCGCCCAGAGCGGCCGCGCCGCCGATGTAGCAGGCGGCGATGGCGTCGAGCTCGAAGCCATCGCCGGCTTTCGGCGTTGCCGAAGCGTTCCGGGCGGAAAGCACGATGCCGGCCAGAGCGCTCATCAGTCCCATGCTGGTGTAAATCCAGAACATAACGCGCTGCGTTTTGATTCCGGAAAGCCTTGCGGCGTTTGCGTTGCCGCCGACCGCGTAGATCTGCCGCCCAGGGACGGTGTTGTCCGTAAGGAACGTGTAAATCACGATCAGAAGCAGCATAATGGCCAATACGACCGGAAGGCCGTTGTACAGGGCGAGCTTGACCGTAAAGAAGTTGATAATGACGATAATGATTGCCAGCTTTGCGGCGGTCTGCCAAAGAGGCGGGACCGCAAAGCCGTAGGAGCTCTTTTTTCGCTGGGAACGGACCTCCATGAAAATCGCGAGCAGCGAACCCGCGATACCCGAGAGAACGGACAGCATCTCAACTTTTGTTCTGCCAAGGAAATAGGTGTTGATTTCCGGCAGATAGCCGGCGCCGATGGTCACATAACCGGCGGGCAGCGGCCCTTTGGTCTGCCCGTTCAGCACGACGAGGGTCAGTCCGCGGAAGATGAGCATATTCGCCAGCGTGACCACGAAGGGCGGAACCCGGAGGTAGGCGATAAACACGCCCTGCCACATGCCGATCAGCACCCCGGACAGTAGCACCAGAAGGAACGCGAGCGGGATGGACATCCTCAGGTCGAGCACAAAGATGGCGCAGATTGCCCCTGTGAAGGCGACCACGGAGCCGACGGAAAGGTCGACGTTTCCGGTCAGCACGCAGAGCAGCATGCCGACCGCGAGAATCACGACGTAACTGTTCTGCATGAACAGGTTGTTAATATTCATCGGGCTTGCATTTTTCCCGCCTGAAAGCAGCGTGAAAATCAGGTAAATGACAATTAGGGCAATCAGCATTCCGTACTGCTTCGCGTTGATTGAGCCCGCCTTTTTCCTGGCGGCGGATTTTTCACTCATATTGCCGGTCTCTCCTTTCTTGCATGGGTCAGAATGATCTTCATGATTGTTTCCTGCGAAAACTCCTCCCGGCTTAGTTCACCGGCGATTTCCCCCTGGTTCAGCACGTAGATCCGGTCGCAGACTCCGAGAAGCTCCGGCATCTCGGAGGAGATGAAGATCACGGTCTTTCCCTGTTTTGCAAGTTCATTGATGATCTCGTAAATTTCGTATTTTGCCCCTACGTCGATCCCACGGGTCGGTTCGTCAAGGATCAGAAGATCGGGGCTTGTCATAATCCACTTGGAGAGCACGACTTTCTGCTGGTTGCCTCCCGAAAGGGCCCCGACGGTCTGTTGGACCGAATTCGCTTTAATATTCAGCTTTTTCCGAAACTTCTCCGAGGCGACGATTTCGTCGCTTTTATTGATTACGCTTTTTCTGGAAAAACGGAACGGCAGACTCGCGAGAGTCATGTTCCAGCGAATGTCGTTGATCAGCACCAGTCCGTATCCCTTGCGGTCCTCCGACGCGTAGGCAATCCCGTTGCGGATGGCGTCTTTCACACAGCGTAGGCGCAGTTCCTTTCCGTTCTTTTTCAGACTACCGGAAATGTTGCATCCGTATGCCCTGCCGAAAATGCTCATAGCAAGCTCGGTGCGCCCGGCACCCATCAGCCCCGCGAACCCGACCACCTCCCCCGTGTTGACATGAAACGACACGTTGTTGATGACAGTCCTTTCCGGGTCGTCCGGATGGCGGACGCTCCAGTTTTTGACCTCAAACGCGACGCCGCCGATCTTTCTTTCCCGCGGAGGGTAACGGTTTGTCAGCTCGCGGCCGACCATGCCCTTGATGATGCGGTCTTCGGTGATTTCATCGATGCCTTTTTTCAGCGTTTCTATGGTCTTTCCGTCCCGGATCACGGTGATGCTGTCTGCGACGGAGCTGAGCTCGTTCAGCTTGTGGGAAATCATAATGCAGGTAATTCCCTGATCTTTCAGGCTCAGAATGATATTGAGGAGCTTTTGGCTGTCTTCATCGTTTAAAGAGGCGGTCGGCTCGTCCAGAATCAGGAGTTCTACTTTTTTCGCCAGCGCTTTTGCAATTTCTACCAGTTGCTGTCTACCGATGCTGAGCTTACTGACCGGAATGCTGATATTTTCCTCCGCTAAACCGACGCGCTCCAGAATTTCGGCGGCGCGCTGGTGCGTTTTGTGCCAGTCGATGACGCCTTTGGCGGAGGTGATCTCGTTGCCGAGAAACACATTTTCCGCAACGGAGAGGTACGGACTCAGCGCAAGCTCCTGATGGATGATCACGACCCCGCGGCGTTCGCTTTCCCGGATATCGCGGAACCTGCACTCCTTTCCGTTGTACAGAATATCTCCGGTATACTCCCCGTAGGGATAGATACCGGAAAGAATATTCATCAGCGTCGACTTCCCCGCGCCGTTTTCCCCGCACAGGGCGTGGACCTCGCCGCGTTCCACAGAAAGGTTGACGTCGTCGAGAGCCTTTACGCCTGAAAATTCCTTCGTGATGTTTTTCATTTCCAAGATAATTTCGGACATGACGTTTCAATCCCTCTTTTCCCGTGATCGAATGGAAGATTTGGGCGGCAGCGTTCCGGCTGCCGCCCAAAACGATGTGGTTATCGGATCAGGAAATGTCCGACTGCTTGTAATAACCGGAGTCGATCAGCTCTTTTTGAATATTATCCTTGTAGATAGCCACGGGGTTGCAGAGGTAGGACGGAACGACCAGCTTGCCGTTGTTGTAAGAAGTCTTGTCGTTGATTTCAGGCTCCTTGCCTTCCAGGACGGCCTGGACCATCGTGACGCATTTGGCGGCGAGCACGCGGGTATCCTTGAAGACCGTCATAGACTGCTTGCCGGATCGAATGTTCTTGACCGCCATGGTTTCGGCATCTTGCCCGGTGATCATTGGCCACTTTTCGCCGACCTTGTAACCTGCGCCCTCCAGAGCGGCGGCGATGCCGTAGGAAATGCCGTCGAACGGGCTCAGTACGATGTCGACGTCCTTCCCGGTGCTGTAGTAGCCGGAAAGCAGGTCTTCCATCCTTTTCTGAGCCGTTTCCTGGCTCCAGCGCAGGATACAGATCTTATCGAAGTCCGTCTGGCCGGAAACCACTTTCAGCTTGCCGCCGTCGATATACGGTTGAAGGACCTCCATTGCGCCGGTATTCAGGAAATGCGCGTTGTTGTCATCCGGGGAGCCTGCGAACAGCTCGATGTTGTACGGCCCCTTTCCGTCCTTGAGACCCGCTTTTTCCTCTATGTATTTGCCGATCAGAGTGCCGACGCCCTTGTTGTCAAAGGTTGCGTAATAAGAGACCGCATCGGTGTCCATCAGAAGACGGTCGTAGGCGATGACGGGAATGCTGTTCTTTTTGGCCTCCTCCAGAACGTTGACCAGCGCACTGGAGTCGATGGAGGCGACGACGAGGCAGTTCGCCCCGCTGGTAATCATGTTTTCAATCTGGGAAACCTGCGCCTGGACGTCGTCTTCCGCATACTGCAGGTCTACGGCGTAGCCCAGCTTTTCAAGCTGATCCTTCATGTTGTTTCCGTCTCTGATCCAGCGTTCGGAGGATTTGGTCGGCATGGCCACGCCAACTTTTTTGCCTTTGGCTGAGGGCGTTGGCGACGAGGAGGCTGCGGCCTGGCTGTCTGTGCCTGCGTTTGCGGGGGCGGTGTTGGTCGGTGTGCTTGTGCAGGCGGCCGCAGAAACCAGCACGCACAGGCTGAGCGTTGCTCCGACGATGCTTTTCAATACACGGTTCATTTACACTCTCTCCTTAAATTAAAATAAGAAAGCCGAATTGTAAATACAAAAACGGCTTAAACCGTTTTAAAAACGATACTGTCGGAAGTAATACTAATTTTTATCTATATTTTTAACTAAAAACATTGATAATATATTCATAATATACATCTGCTTTTTTAAATTGTCAATATAAGTTTTCAATTATTTGTTAACAAATATAGTACAACTTTAGCCCGCAGGAATTAACCTGTCTGAAAAGGGGTGTTGCAAAACGAATTTGTAATAGAGAATCATACAAATGAGCCACCACAAAATCAAGAAAATGCGCCTTGAAATGGACTTTTCAACCCATTCAAAGCGCATTTTTTGTGCAACATTTTTTTGAGAAGCTATTTAGCAACACCCCCTGCCCGCTCCCGCACACAAAGCAGAGCAGAAGGCGAAAGCAATCCGATTCAAAAGGGACGAGAAGGGAGGGGGCTGCGCCTCCTCCCTGCCATAGCCCCCCATATCATGGGGGCTGCCTGCTTTCGCTTCGAAATTAAAATGGGAGGGGTTTGGGGTAGGCTCGATGCGCATTTTCTGCTCAACGCTAAAGCTCTTCTGAACACCCCGGCACAGCCCCGGGGGTTTCACAGGACACAAAAAACAAACAGCCGGTGCGGATTTTTTCCGCACCGGCTGTTTTGACTGGCCGGGAGGGCTCAATGGAAAAGAACGATTAGAACAGATGGCTGATCGTGCTTGCCGCACTGTTCCAGGCGGAGCGGATCCATCCCCAAAGCCCGGACCCGGAATCAGATTTGCCGGAATTTTCAGCGGGCTGAACCGCTGCGGTTTTCACCGGCTCCGGCTCTTTGATTTCGGCGGTCTTATAAACAAACTTTACACTGGTTTCCGCCCCGTCGGCAACTTCGGTAAAGATTTTGTACTGGTCGGAAAGATCGGTGTAAGCGTCTTTCTTATCCATCAGGGTACGCATGTGGTCCGCCGTGCCCTTTTGCGTGAACTCGTCCAGATGATTGAAGGTATCCTGAAAGAGCGATACCGTATTCGGCTGGGTGGTCAGACGGAAAATTTCCATAATCTTTCTGTTGCTGCGGATGTCGTCTTCCATTTTGGTTAAAACCTGAGTGGTCTGCGGCATTTTGTGCAGGCTTGCGTTGACGGCCGGATCATCCAGCTCAGCTTTGATCGAGTCAAGAATCGGCTCGGAATCGTCGTAATCTTTCAGGAGCGAGGGGACCATGCCGCGGAAGTTTTTGATTTTCGGGTCGTCGTTCAGGTTGATCAGGTCGCGCAGAATGGAGATGTTTTCCGTGTTGTCGTCCATATCGGTCTTCATACTCTTGAGCTTGCTGGCCCAGGTAATCAGATAGTCCATATCGTCTTTGTTTAGGAGGAGGTCCTTTGCGTCTTCAAAATCATCCTCCAGTTCCGCCTCGTCGTCATCGTCAAGGTCGTCGAGATCGTCCTGCAAATCATTGATGTAATGCTGGGTCTTTCCTAACGTGGTAAGTGCGCTTGTCAGTTTGGAGGAGTAGTTGCTGCCGAGTTTTTTCGTCAGGCTGGTTTGCAGCGTTTCTGAATTGCTCATAAGGCTTTTTAAAGCGGGGGTCAGTTGTGAAGCAAGGCCGTCCATTTGATTGCTTAAATCCGTATCAAGACTGCTCATGATATCGTTGACATCCCCCGCCGGGATGGTGGCATCAGAATTATAATGCAGTACAATCTGAATCATCTGACTCTGTAAATCGGCTTCCGCTTCGCTCGGCAAACCCATGCCGGGCAGATCGGAGAGCAGTTGGGCGACATACAAATTGCCATTGCCGTCCGTAGACAATTTTCCTTCAGAGATTAAAGCGGCAATTTCTGTCTGAAGACCCTTGATGTCGTCGGAGGTCAGATTATCGGTCGTTTTTAAAGAAGATAATGAAGAAGAGGGAATCGTAATTGTGGAATTTGCTTTAATGAAAGCACTGGTAAGTTCCTCCGTTATTTCTTCTTCAAGATCCGGCTGACCAAGGTCCTGCGTGCTTAAGAAGCCGATTAATTTCGCGGCGTTGATATTGCCTGTTCCGTCTTCTTTTGCAAGATTGGTAATTTCTTCCGTGATGGGGGTCAGCTTCCGATTGACGATGCTGTTCAAAAGTGCTTTTACATCATCTTTCGTTAAATCCAATGCATCACCGGAGAGTCCGGAGCTTTTCTGTATTTCTGAAAGGGTGTTCATGCTGTCAAGCGTGTCGGAGAGGGAATTCTGCACGCTGGAATCGCTCAGAGCCGCCAAAGTGTCGATATCGTCGTCATCCAGACGGTAAAGGATATGTTTTGCGTCTTTCATGATATCGTCCAGATGGTTGTAGGCCTTGTCGTAATGATTCAAAACCTGAATCACGCGGTTCAGTTTTCCAATCTTGAAGGTTTCAATATCATCGTAATCCTTAAGCAGGGTCTTGGCCTTTGCGACGTTCTCGTCGGTCAGGCGGTCGTTCAGCCCGCGGATAATCTGATTATCCATAATATATTTCAGATCCGCTTTATCAATATCCGATGTCACGCGGTCGTAAAGGCTGATGTTCTGATCCGTTACATATTTCGGCATGACGTCGAGCGCGGCCGTGTCAAGATCGTAAAAATGGAACACATCGTCCACGATCAGCCGGGCGGCGGCGGTGCGGTCGGGATTGGTGAAGAGCGAGCGGATGTCTTTATTCGGGTCCGCTGCTTCAATATTGTCCTGCATGCTGCTCAGCTTGTCGAGATCGTCCTTGAGATCATCCAGACTGTTTTCGCTGCCGAGCTCGTCTTGGTCCGGCAGCTCCGGCGTCGCCGCGATGGCGATTGAGCTAAGGGTGAAGTCCTTCGCGTCCGCAGTGATGACAAGATCCTCCGGAATGTCGATGGTGTCGAGCCCCTCCACTCCGCAGTTTTTCAGGTCGAGACTTTCCGAAAGGCCAGGCATGGATAGGAACGTGACGAACTGGTTGTTCCCGTCGGAGATCACCTTGCCTTTGTTGACAGCGACGTTGCTGAAGGTGTCGGAGGGCAGCGTGGCCGCCACAATTGCCGTCATGGGCGTATACATGATAACGTCTTTGCCGTCCACCTGAACCGTGTGCGCGTCCGTGTTTTTCAGATCCACGGTGATTTTTACTTTTCCGGATTTTCCGGCAAGCTGTTCCGGTGTGACGAATTTGCCGTTCAGTTCGTAGGAGACGGCCACCTTTAACGGGGTTGCGGAGGTCGTCTTTCCCTGATAATAAACGTCTGCGCCGCTGTCGCCGCCGCTGAGCACCCAGGTCAGATTATCCCCGGTTTTCAGCGGCTGGTCCGACGATTTGACGTTTTTAATATCGGTCAGATTGGACCGGTCCGCAATCCGGACGTTGCTGGAATCGGAGTGCAGCCAGTCGGAAACCGTGGTGCTCTGCACGCTTCCGGCCGCGCTCAGGTTGACATAAACAGTCTCGTCTTTTTTGGTGGACTCCCCGCTTGCCGCGGCAGCCGTCGGCAGCGATACCGAGCAGATCAGGGCGAGAACCAGGCAGCCGATCCGTCCGGCGCGGGAGTAAATTTGTTTTCTCATTTTAAAAACCTCCTTTGCACAAAAGGATTGTCAGTTTGTATGGAAATGGTAGCTGAGCTTTTCTATGACCGGTTCGGTTACGTACAGCACCGCCGGCAGAATCAGGATAATGACAGCCGCGCTGATGATGGCGCCGCGCGCCAGCATCGCGCAGATGTTCTGAATGATCCCCATTTTGGAAATCATCGAGACGCCGGTTGTGGCGCAGAAGAAAACCAGCGCGCTTGTAATGATGGAACGGAACGAGGAGGAGCTCGCGATTTTAATCGCGTCAAGGCGGTTCTTTCCGGACTTCAGTTCCTCCTGAAACCTTGTGGTCATCAAAATGGAGTAGTCGACGGTGGCGCCGAGCTGTACGCAGTTGATGACGATGGGGGAAATAAAGGAAATGACGTTTCCGGTTAAGTACGGTACGCTTAGATTCAGGAAGATTGCCAGCTCTATCACGGCGACAAGAATTACGGGTACGGCGATGGAACGGAACACCGCGGCCACGATAATCAGCATCAGGATAATGGAAATATAGCTGGTCACGGTGAAGTCGTGGTTGGCAATTTCAACAAGGTCCTTCGTCAGGGCGCCCTCGCCGGTCACTTGGGAAGTCGGGTCGTATTTTTTGGTGATTCTGGTGATTTGAGCAATCTGCTCGTTTTCTTCGTTTTCGGCGGCCTGGTACTGCGAGTTTACCATGACGATCTGCCGGCCGTCCTTTTTACAGATTTCCTTAACGCTGTCCGGGATAAAGTCGGACGGTACGGCCGGGCCGACCAAATCGTCGTAAGAAAGGACGGTTTCGATGCCGTTCAGTTTTTTAATCTCGTCAATCATGTTTTTGGTTTTATAAGACGGCAGGCTGTCGTCCAGAATAATGAAATGCGTGGTCGCCATGTTGAAATCCTGTTTCAGCTTATCGGTCGCAACCACGGAATCGGTGGTTGCGGGCAGCGTTTTGTCAATGTTGTAATAAACCTGCGCGTGCGACTGCATGTAAAAGGTTGGTCCGATCAGCAGCAGCGCGAACGCGACAAAAATGACACGATGCCGGAGAATGAAATTGGAGCCCCTTTCGAACGGCGGGATCAAAATTCGGTGCGTGTACTTGTGGATCGGCTTGTCAAACAGAAGAATCAGGGAAGGAAGGACGGTGACCGTGCAGAATACGCCGATCACGACGCCCTTCATCATGACAATGCCGATGTCCTTGCCGAGCGCGAGGCTCATAAAACACAGGGCCAGAAACCCGGCGACCGTGGTCAGGGAGCTGCCCGCGAGCGAGAGGAAGGTGCTTTGAATCGCGCTTGCCATCGCGTCGCGCCGGTCTTCGAATTTCGGCTTTTCCTCATCATAGCGGTTGATGAGGAAGATGGAGTAGTCCATCGTGACGCCCAGCTGCAAGATTGCGGCGATCGCCCTGGTGATGTAGGAAATCTCGCCGAGGAAAATGTTGGTTCCCATGTTGTACAGAATGGCGAATCCGATGCCCAGAAGGAAAACAACCGGCAATAGCCAGGAATCCAGACAAAACATCATGGCAACCAGGCACAGCCCGCCGGCCAGCAGCACGTAGTAGGGCATTTCGCCTTCCAGCAGATTTTTCATGTCGCGCTGCATGGCGGAAAAACCGCTTAGAAAGCACTGCTTGTTTAAAAGGCCTTTAATTTTTCCGATGGCGTCAAAGGTTTCTTCCGATGAAGTGGAACCGTTATAGGTAATCAGCATCATGGTGGAGTCGGCGCTGTCGCTGTAAAACAAATCTTTCACGGTGTCCGGCAGCATTTCTTCCGGAACGCTCAGGTCCGCCACATCGTCAACCCAGACGCAGTTGTTGACTCCCGGGACTTCTTTGATTTTCTCTTTCAGGTCCGAAATATCCTTGCTTGACATCCCGTCGATGACCAGCATGGAGGTTGCGGCATCGTGGAACGTATCCTCCAGAACGTCTTCGCCCTTTACGGAATCCAGATTTTTCGGAAGGTACGACAGAATGTCGTAATTGACCCTTGTTTTGATAAATCCGAGAGCGCAGGGGATCAGAAGTAAAATCGCAATTCCGGTTACGATAGTGGGGTGTCTGGTGAGAATTTTTGCAAATCTGGAAAGCAATCGGCATCTCTCCGTTTCCTGTTAATGCTTTTTTGTTTGAGTTTATTCCGGCCGCGGCGAAAGGTTACGCCTCAGGCGAGAATCTGCTCGATGGAACGGTACAGCTCGGGGCGAACCTCGTCAAAGCCGTACGGCATTTTCATAATGAGGGAGCTGTAGCAGACGGCGCCGACCATGCACACAATCAGATACAGGCGCTGCCCGGCCGCCTCGCTGGTGCCGCCGCGGAGCATAAAGTTTTCAACAAATTCTTTCCGAACGTCTTCCAGCTCGGTGCATCGGAACAGCCGTTCAAACAATGTGGGGGAAAGGTTTTTGAAAACAAGCTCCAGAAACCGGGTGTCGTTGCGAAACGTCCGGATCAGGGAGTCGACAAAAAATACGACGCTCTGCTGAAAGCTCATCGGCTGCTCTTCCTTCTTTTTCGTCAGAGCCCGCATGGTTTCCTCCAGCAGCGTGGAGGTTTTCCTCAGAATCACTTTGTTGACCAAATCGTATTTGTCCCTGCAGTAAAGGTAAAACGTCCCTTTGGCCACTCCGGCGTGCTGTACGATTTCGTCCACCACGGTGGCGTGTACGCCTTTTGAGGTGAACAGCTCGTAGGCGGCGTCATACAGCCGGCCCATTTTGATTTTTTTGTTTTCCAACAGTTTTCCTGCCATTTGATACCGCCTTTTTAAAAATGACTAACGGTCATTTTGTGTTTGCGTTGATAGTATAGATCAAAAATGACCGTTAGTCAATCTTTTACGCCGAATTCAGTGTTTTCGCTAAATATGGTCAAATGGTTCCGGAAAAACTGGGCATTATCAACTCGTTCGGACGATGGATCGATTGTGATCTTACCGTTCTTTTTCCTTAAAACGCCATCCGGTTTCCTCCATACCCGAACCATTTGGCTATCCGGTTTGGGCGAAAACGGCGGGAATTTTCGAGGAGACTTTTGTGAAAGCGCAGCGCGGCGGGAAAGACACGCTGGTCTTCTGGGGCCTGAATGATTTCCTGAAAACCGGTAAAAATAGGGAAAAAGGATGTGATCGAAAAAATGGAGGAGAACCGGTTCCAATCCTGCTGGCAGACGGTCGCGCCGCCGGAATTCCCAAAGTTGACGGGCGACTGCAACGCCGACGCGGTCATTGTGGGGGGAGGACTCTGCGGCCTGTTGTGCGCGTATGAGCTGCAGCGCAGGGGAGTGCGGGATATCGTGATTCTGGAGGCGGGCAGGGTCTTGCACGGAACGACCGCGCGGACCACGGCGAAGATCACCTCTCAGCACGGATTAATCTACAGCTCTTTGGAAAAGGGAATGGGAACCAGAGCCGCCTGGCAGTACGCCAAGGCAAATGAAGAGGCGGTTTCCCGCTTTGCTCAGATTGTTCAGACGGAAAAGATCGACTGCGATTTTGTCCCCTGCGACGCGTATGTTTATTCCTGTACGCCGGAGGGCGCGCAGCGGGTGAAGGAAGAGGCGGAAACGGCGAGGAGGCTTTCCATCGACGCATCGTTTACGGACAAATGCGGCGAGCTGCCGTTTCCGGTGCGGGGGGCGGTCCGTTTTTCCGGGCAGGCAAGGTTTCATCCGATGAAATTTGCCTGCCGCCTTGCGGAGATTCTGCGGGACCGCGGCGTGAAAATCTATGAAAATACCCCGGCTGTCGCTTTGGACGACAATATGGTTCTGACCGGAGCGGGCCATGTCTACGGCAAAAGCGTTCTCATCTGCTCTCATTACCCGTTTACAAACCTGCGCGGGTTTTATTTTACACGGATTGTGCAAAATCGCTCCTACCTGGCCGCCTTGAAGGGCGCCCCCGAGCTTTCCGGCATGTATCTCGACTGTGAGGAAGCGGGACTGTCGTTCCGCAGCGCCCGCGTCAACGGGGAAACGGTTCTGCTTTTGGGCTGGGGTTCGCATAAAACGGGCCATGAAACGGACGTGTCCCACTACGGAAAGCTGGAGGAAGAGGCGCAAAAGCTCTATCCGGGCTGTTCGGTCGAATCCCGCTGGTCGGCGCAGGACTGCATGACAAACGACCATATCCCGATCATCGGACGGTACCGGCAGTTCGGCGACCGGGTTTATCTGGCGACGGGCTTCAACAAATGGGGAATGACGGGGAGCATGGCCGCGGCCGGAATCCTTACGGATTTGATTTTATCCGGCAAGAGCGAGGTGGCGGATGTTTTTTCTCCGGGAAGGTCGGACTTTCGCCTGCAGGCGGGCAGATTTTTTCAGGAGGCGGCCGACACCGCCGCGAATTTTTTTCACGGATATACGGAAATCCCCAAAGGAGGCGTGGCGCAGCTGAAAAACGGCGAGGGCGGTATTGTGGAGTTTGAGGGTGCAAAAATCGGGGCTTACCGCGATGCGGACGGCGAGCTGCACGGAGTCAAAACCGTTTGCACACACATGCGGTGCCCATTGAAATGGAACCCGGAGGAAAAAACGTGGGATTGCCCCTGCCACGGTTCCAGATTCGACGCGGATGGAAACATTCTGGAAAATCCCGCGTTTCTCCCGTTGGAAAAGAGGGGGCCGGACTGACGGAAAAGGGCGGCGCTCGCCGGTTTGAGGGGTGGTATTTTAAGCACAGCGCCGGGGGGATGGTCTACTCCTTTATTCCCGGCCTTTCCGCCGCGCCGGATGGGAAACAGACGGCCTTTCTCCAGGTGATTTCTCCGGAATGGTCCCGTTTTTTCCGTTATCCGGCCGAATCCTTCCGTGTCGAACGGCACCCGCTTCGCATCCGGGTCGGGGAAAGCGTCTTCGGTGAATCCGGAGCGGCGGTTTCCATTCTTCAGGACGGGATGCGGATTTCGGGCGAAATTGCGTACTCCGCGTTTCAGCCGATCCGCAAAAGCTTCTACTGCCCCACCGTAATGGGACCCTTCTCCTACCTTCGGTTTCTGGAGTGCAGCCACGACGTCGTCAGCATAAACCATTCACTCAAGGGGGCGCTGAACGTCAACGGGGAGACGCTGAACCTGACGGGGGGAACGGGTTACCTGGAGCGGGACGCGGGAAAGTCTTTTCCCAGGGCGTGGGTCTGGTACCAGTCGAACTGCTTTTCCCGCCCCGGGGACGGGGTCATGCTCGCCGCCGCGCGGGTTCCGATCGGCCCGCGGGCATTCAACGGACTGCTCGGCGTGTGCAGGGCCGGCGGCAGGGAGTACCGGCTCGCGACTTATTTCGGCGGCGGGCTGGAGCGGGTCCGAAGATCGGGGAACGTCGTTTGTATTGCCGCCCGGCAGGGAGAGCGCCGCCTGGAAATACGGGTCCGCGCCGGAGTGAGCCGGGAACTGAAGGCGCCGCTGCTGGGGGATATGTCCCGCGCAATCCGGGAGTATCCCTGCTGTGACTCGGCGGTCCGCCTGACGGAAGGGAAAAGGATCCTGCTGGAAGACCGGGGCGCGTGCGCCGGGTTCGAACAGGTCGGAAGCTTGGACGAATTTTAAAGAAACCGGCGGAAGAATGACGGGGCTGTTAAAAAATGAATTTACCATAGCGAACAGACAAATCAAAATGCGTCTTAAAACGGCTCTCAAAGCCGGATTAAGACGCATTTTTTGTGCGATATTTAGAGAAGCCTGTTTTGCAGCAGTCCGTTATAAATTCATGGTAAATTTGAAATGGGACCGCCGCATGCCGCAGCTTTCATAAAACCGGTGGGCGTGTTCCCGCTTTCGGTTGCAGCAGACTTCCAGAAGGACACAGCCGCGCCGCAGCGCTTCTTCTTTCAGCGCCGAGACAAGAGCCGCCCCGATCCCGTTTCCCCGCAGGTCCGGCTGTACGACCAATTCCTGAATTTCCGCCGCCGCCCCGCAGTGATGCAGCAAAAGCTGGATGTGCAGGCTTCCGAACGCAGCCGCCCGCCCCTGATGTTCACACAGGAGGTAAAGGATTCCGGGGCTTTTCAGGTTGTTGAGATAAGTCTGCCGGAAGGCGTCGTGAGGCGGATAACTTTCTTCCAGCGAACAGATCAGTTCATAAACGGATTCAACATCCTCCGGTCCGGCTTTTCTGATCTTCATACCGATTCCTCCCCTTTCTGGATATGGCCCGCATTCGGGAATTTTAACAATTATAATCCGATCCGCGGAGAAAGTAAACCGGCGGTCAAGCCGAATCCGTGTACCGGAACGGTTATATTTGCGTGAGCCGGAGGAACAATAGGATGCAAAGGACGAAAGAGGGCGGACAACATGCCGAACGCGGTGAGATTCAACAGCCTGATTCATGAAAAAAGTCCCTACCTGTTACAGCACGCCCGTAATCCGGTGAACTGGTATCCCTGGGGCGACGAGGCTTTTGAAAAAGCGAAGCGGGAAGACAAGCCCGTGTTTTTATCCATCGGATATTCAACCTGCCACTGGTGCCACGTCATGGCGGAGGAGTGCTTTGAGGATGAGGAGGTCGCGGGGGTGCTGAACCGGGACTTTATCAGCATCAAGGTGGACCGGGAGGAGCGCCCGGATGTGGACGGCTATTATATGGAGGTCTGCCAAAGAATGACCGGCTCGGGCGGATGGCCGCTCAGCGTCTTTCTTGACTCGGAGGGCAAGGCGTTTTTTGCCGGGACGTATTTCCCAAAATACGACCGCCCCGGAATGTCCGGATTTCTGACGCTGCTCGGGCAGATTGCCACGCTCTGGAAAACCGACCGGAACCGAATCGCCGGCGCGGCGGAACGCATCGGGCGCGAAGCCGTGTTCCATGCGCAGAGCCCGGCCCCGGTGGATGAAAATATGCCGGAACGCGTGTTTGGGGAGCTTGAACGGCGGTTTGACGAAAAATACGGTGGCTTTTCCGAGGCGCCGAAGTTCCCATCCCCGCAGGATCTGCTGTTTCTGCTGCGCTTTTATGCCGCCGCCGGAAAGGAAAAGGCTCTGAATATGTGCGAGAAAACGCTCGGCTGCATGCGCCGGGGCGGCATCTACGACCAGATCGGGTTCGGATTCTGCCGGTATTCGACGGACAGCCGTTGGCTGGTTCCCCATTTTGAGAAAATGCTGTCGGACAACGCCCTACTCTGCATGGCGTATACCGAGTGCTGGCAGATTACGGGAAAAGAGGAATACCGTCGGACGGCGGAGGAAATCCTTTCGTACCTCACGGGCCGGATGCAGTCGAAAAACGGCGGATTTTACACGGCGGAGGACGCGGACTCCGAGGGCGTGGAGGGAAAGTATTATACCTTTACACCGGAGGAGCTCCGGCAGGTGCTTGGCCCGGACGAAAAGGAATTCAGCCGGTTGCTCGGAATTACGGAAGAAGGCAATTTTGAAGGAAAAAACATCCCGAATCTTTTGTCCGGCGGAATTCCGGAGAATCGGAGGGGATTTGCCGAAGCCTGCCGCCGAAAGGTGCTGGCCTGCCGCTCCGGACGCGTCCCCCCGTTTCTGGACGACAAAATTCTCCCGTCCCGCACGGGGCTTGCCGTTGCGGCGCTTTCCTTGGCCGCCCGCGCGTTCGGGGAGGAAGCGTATCTGCGAAAGGCCCGTAAAGCCGCGGATTTTATTTTGGAAAACATGACCGCGCGGGACGGTTCGCTGATTGCCGTTTACCGGGAGGGTCCGTCCCGGGTGCCCGGCTTTGCTGAGGATTACGCCTTTTTCCTCTGGGGCCTGCTGGAGCTGTACGAAGCGGGCCGGGAGCCTTGCCGGCTTGAAAGCGCCCTGCGTTTGGAGAAGGTGTTCACAGAACGGTTTGAGGACCGGGAAAACGGAGGATTCTATTCCGCGGAGGCGGGAGCGGTTCGTTCCCCCGCGCGCGGCAAAGAAATCTGGGATTCCTCCATGCCGTCCGCCAACGCCGTCCACGCGTTCCAGCTGGTCCGTCTTGCCCGCCTGGCGGACAGGCCGGAACTGGAAAAGCGCGCGGCCAGGATTCTGGAAGCGTTCCCGCTGGAATTATCCCGGGCGCCTGCGGCGTGCCCCACCGCGGCCGGCGCGGCTTTGTATCTGCGCGGCGGAGGGACGGACGTCACGCTGACCGCGCGCGACGAAACGGAGCTTGCACCGTTTTACGGTGTGCTTCACAGCGGGTACTTCCCGTTTCTGACCGTGCGGACAAATCCCGCAGACTTTGGCGCGGGGCAGAAAAATAGCGGGCCGCGCGCTTATGTGTGCGAGGGCCATCGCTGCTACCCTCCGGTTGACGATGCGGATCAGCTTCTGCGCCTGATGCATGGAAAAAAATAAATATTTGCCAATGCTTGAAACAGATAAAACGGTATGGTAAGATAGAAACAGAAAAGATTGTTTAATAAATAACAAACGAAAAAGGGAGGACTTTTTTTATGGCGAGATTCACATTGCCGCGCGACATTTATTTCGGAGCGGGTGCAATCGGCGAACTGAAAAATCTGAAAGGTTATAAAAAAGCCTTTATTGTTACCGGCGGACATTCCATGAGGAAAACCGGATTTTTGCAGAAGCTGGAAGACGTTCTGAAAGAAGCGGGACTGGAGACCAGAATTTATGAGGGCGTGGAGCCGGACCCGTCCATTGAGCGCGTTTTTGACGGCGCAAAGGCCATGCGCGAATTCGAACCCGACGTCATCGTCGCGATCGGCGGCGGCTCCCCAATGGACGCCGCGAAAGCCATGTGGGTATTCTATGAATACCCAGACAAGACGTTTGACGACATCAAGGACCCGTTCACCATGCCGAAGCTGAGAAAGAAAGCCATTTTTGTGGGGATTCCCTCCACCAGCGGCACCGCTTCCGAAGTTACGGCGTTTTCGGTCATTACGGATTACTCCACCAATATCAAGTATCCTCTCGCGGACTTTGAGATCACGCCCGACATCGCGGTTCTGGATACCGATATTCCGCAGGCCATGCCGAAAACCCTGACCGCCCACACGGGAATGGACGCGCTGACTCACGCAATCGAAGCCTACGTTGCCACGGCCCGTTCCGATTTTTCGGACGCCCTCGCGCTTAAGGCGATTTCCGATATTTTCGACAGCCTGCTCGATTCCTACAACGGCGACAAAGAAGCGCGCGGCAAGATGCACATTGCGCAGTGCCTGGCCGGCATGTCCTTCTCCAACGCGCTGCTCGGCATCGCGCACAGCATCGCGCATAAGACCGGCGCAATGTTCCACATTCCGCACGGCTGCTGCAACGCGATTCTTCTGCCGTTTGTCATAGAGTACAATTCCAGAGCGTGCATGGAGCGCTATGCCCAGATTGCGAAGATGCTCGGCCTGCCGGGTTCGACGGACAAACAGCTTACGGATTCTCTGGTCGAGGCTGTGCGTGCGTTAAACAAGAAGCTCGGCATTCAGCCCACCTACCGTGAAAACGGCGTGAGCGAAGAGGATTTCAAGGCCCATGCGCAGACCATTGCGGAAAACGCGGTCAAGGATCCCTGCACCTCCTCCAACCCGAGAACGACAAACGCGGAGAATATGCTCAAAGTCCTTACCTGCGCTTATTACGGCGAGGACGTCGCGTTTTAAAAACCCGGACATTATGAAAGCAGCCTGAAAGCGGGAACGCTTTCAGGCTGCTTTTTTTGGAGCCGCGGCTACCCCTGCTCCGATTCCTGCGCGCGCTGAAAAAGCTCGCGCATTCTCTTCATATGATACTGGTAAACCGTGCGCGTCTCCTCGTCCGGTTCGCCGTTTTCCGTCAGGCGAATGGCCTCAACCGCTTTCAGTTCGTCCAGAATCAGCCGGTAAACCGCTATGCTGGAGGAGATGCGAAAAACCTCGTCGTCATTCCAGCGCAGAATTTTTGCTTCCGAGATATAAAGCTTTACCGACCGCGAGATCCGGTCGATTTCTTCGATTACGGTTTTGGAGCCGACCGTCTGCTTTTGCGCGGCGTTCTCGATCGCTTCCGCGGTTTTCTTTTTTAATTCCGAATATGTTTTTTTGATTTCCAGCGCATGATTGGGCGGCATCACGACCAGGTTGACCAGGACCGCCATGGCGATTCCAAGCAGCGCGGCGCCCGTGCAGGACAGCGCATACTGCCAGGGCGCGTTCCGGGCCGCGCCGAACATGACCGCGGCGAAAGAAAAGCTGGACAGAACCCCGGCGCTTTCCAGATGAAAGAAATGGCACAGGTACAGCGACAGAATCACTCCAATGCCGCACAGGCCCGCGTTGCCCGGTGAGACGGCGGCGAACGCGGCCCCCACGGCGGAACCGATCACAACCCCGAACATTTTGTTTTTACCGGCTTTGACGGAAAGATCAATGGACTTCCCCATGGAAATCACGGTGGCAATCACCGCAATGAAGGGTTGATTGAGATGTAAGATATTGGAAACCGCGATGCAGAATGTCACGGCGATCCCCGTTTTGATAATTCGAAGGCCAAGCCGCAGATTCGTCCGGAAAAAACGGAAAAACCGTTCCATAATTCACCCCTTGCCGCCAAAAATGAGCGGAAGAATTTCATCCGGGGTCTCAAGCAGATAGGACGCGCCGTTTTCTTCCAGTTCACGGCGGCCGCGGAACCCCCAGAGAACGCCGGCCGTCTCCATACCTGCGCCTGCGCCTGTTTTCATATCCGTGTTGGTGTCGCCGAGATAAAGGATTTCCCGCGGGTCTAGCCGGAATTTTTCCGCAATCATCAGCGCCCCCTGCGGGGACGGTTTGCGGGGAAGGCCGGGCTGCTGGCCGAAGCACAATTCAAAGCTTTCCGGCGGAAACAGCGAGGCGATGATCGCCTTGGCCCAGGCGTCGGGCTTGTTGGTGAGCACCGCGGCTGGAACGCCCGCTCTTTTCAGCCCCGCCAGCGTTTCCCGCATCCCGGGATATTCCCGCACAAGATGCACCGGGTCGCTTTCGTAAAGGGCGCTGTAAACCCTTTTCAGCTCCGCCGCCTCTTGCTCGGTAAAAGGTTCCTTACAAACGGCGGCAAGCATCCGCCGAATCTGCATATCGGCGCCGTCGCCGACGATTTTTCTGTAATCCTCGTCCGGAATTTCGGGGTATCCGCACTGTTTCAGCGCCGTATTCGAAAAGTGGGCGATGGAGTAGAGCGTGTTTGCCAAAGTTCCGTCCAAATCAAAGATACATGCACGATACAAAGAATCACCTGTTTATTTTTACTATTCCAATGTATGTATTTTACAATATTCACACGTTTTACACAAGTAAAATTATAAAGCGGATTTCCGCCGGGGGAACGGGGCCTCTCACGCGGGTTGCCGGGCGCCGCTTTCGGCGGAGGGACGGAACAAATCCGCCGCGACCGAAAGAAAGCTTTTCATTGCCCTTGTCATATGGCAGTTTTTCTTATAGGCGATAAACACTTCCCTTTTCAAAAGATTTTCCTCTTTTGTGTCGATCTTGAAATAAGCAAGGTTGACGGCGGAATGAGAGTGTTTGATCAGAGAATCGGAAATAAACACGCAGCCCAGCCCCTGAGAAGCGATGTTGACGGCGGTCAGCATCTGATTCAGACGGATGGAGGATTTCGGAGAAAAATTCCTTTCGCTGCACAGGGCTTTCGCTTTCCGGTAAATATCGTGGTCCTTTTTCAAAAGGATAATCGGCAGATCGCGGACCAGGGTAAGGTCAATGCCCCTTGTCTGCGGTGAAAGGTGTTTGTTTTCACAGATATCCTCATTGGTCAGCGCAGAGTCTCGCAGCCGGTTCACAATCGGATAGTTCAGCGGGATGGCCAATAGAATCTGCTCGGTAAACAGGTCGGCGGACGTAAACAGTTTCGGGTCGCAGATGCCGGAATCGACGATCAGATCGATTTTATTGTCCATGGCTTTTTCATACAGCTCCACGGAATCCGCTTCCATAAACTCAAGCGTAACGCCGGGGTGCAGCGCGGCAAACCGGTTGACAATGGAGGGAATGATGAACGACGAAAAGAACGCGGGCCCTGCGACGACAATCTTCCCGGCATTCAGGTTGGAAATGTCGTTTACATAAGAGTATAAGTTTTCCTCGATCTTCAGGATTTTTTCCGCCGCATCCACATAGGCTTTTCCCTCCTCCGTCAGCTCAAGAGTGGAGGTGCTGCGGTCAAAGACCTGAAACCCCAGCCGGGTTTCTATTTTTTTTACCGTCGCGCTCAGGGCGGGCTGAGAAACATACAGGTTCTTGGCGGCGCGGGAAAAACTGCGTTCCCGGTAAACTTCGTAAACGTACTTGTAATCCATCATGCCCCGTGATTCCCTCGATATAAATAAAATAATATAGTTCATATACAACTATATATATTTGATTATATAATACATCGCGCATATAATCAATGATGCGGAAAAGATTTGCCATGAACAGGAAACGTATCCACTGAAAAAGATACTTTTGGGTCAGGGAAAACGTCGCAGAAAACGATTTATCTAAGGAGCGAGCTTGGGGAAATGAAAGTACTGTTTTTAAGAGAAATGGATCAGTCCGGGCGGGACATCCTGCAAAACAACGGAATTGAAGTCCTGGTGAGCCATGGAAACAGCGAAGCGGACTTTATCCGGGATCTTCGAGAGACGCAGGCGGAGGGGATTCTGTGCCGCACGGGAAAGGTGACGCCGGCCATGATCGACGCTTCCGAAAACCTGAGGGTCATTGCAAAGCACGGGGTGGGTCTGGACAATATTGATCTGGATTATGCCACGAAACGGGGAATCCAGGTGGTTTACGCCCCGACGGGAAACTCCAATTCCGTCGCGGAGCACGCCTTGTTTTTAATACTTGCCTGCGCGCGGCGATTTCGTTATGTGGATGAAATCTTCCGCGGAGGCGATTTCAATGTGCGGTATACGCTTCATAATACCTTTGAATTGCAGGGAATGACGCTTGGACTGCTCGGGTGCGGCCGAATCGGACAGCTGCTCGCAAAAAAAGCGGCCTACGGCTTCGGGATGAAAGTCATCGGGTACGATCCGTTTCTCAGTCAGGAAAAGCTGAAAGCTCCCATCGAACTGAAAACGAAGGAAGAGGTCCTCAGGGAAGCGGACTTTGTCAGCCTGCACATGCCCTCGACCCCGCAGACACGCGGCAGCATTGCCGCCGGGGACTTCCGGCTGATGAAGCCGACAGCGTCGTTTATCAATGTGGCGCGCGGTGATGTGGTCGTGGAAAACGATTTGATCGCAGCACTGCGGGGCGGCGAGATCCTTGGGGCGGGATTGGACGTTTACGCCGGGGAGCCGATCGGCCCGGATCATCCGCTGCTGAAAATGCCGCAGGTGGTGGCTACGCCACATGCCGCGGCAACCACGGAGCAGGCGGTAAAACGCTGCTGCACGACGGCGGCGCAGGGAATTGTGGAGGTTCTGACCGGCGAAGAGATTTCTTACCCGGCCAACCATCTGAAAGTGCCGCTTCGCATAGCGCTTTAAGGGATCGCAGCATAATAGCTTTTAGAAAATGCACCTTGAGGGGCAGTCCGCTGCCTACGGGAGCCGTTGCAACAAAGAGCATAAAAAAATACGCCTTGTACGGACGAAAGCCGTTCGGGGCGTATTTTTTGCTGTGAATCAAAAATATTAATCGATCTGAGTCAGCTGATCGAGCAGCGGAATGATTTCTTTCAGACGAATTATGACAAAATCAGCGCCCGCATTTTTGAATTTTTCCCCGACTCTGCGGATGTTTTGCGCACGATCCTTTTCGTTCAGGGAATTGAATTCCTTTTCGGAAAGACCCATTTCGGAACTGCCCTCCGTGACGCCTACCGTCAGGACACCGGCATTCTTTCCTTCAAGAACATCTTCGACCGTGTCGCCGATTTTAATGACATGGGTTACGGACGGCACCTTTAAGGACTGAAGGTTTTTAAAAATCATATAGGGATAGGGACGGCCAAAATTCTGCGTTGAATCCGGGCTGACCCATAGGTCCGGCGCATACCCGTATTCCTGTGCGGCGGGAGCCACGATTTCCATCATCCTGCTTGTAAATCCGGTTGTGGAGCCGATTTTGATTCCTCTGGAGCGCAGTTCTTTTACGGTTTCAAGAGTATCCGGTTTCGGTTTGGAATACTCCGGCAATATGCGGAACAGCTTTTCTTCAAACTTCCGGTATAAATTTTCCGTTTCCTCCGTTTCGGGGTAATGTCCATGGATCTCTTTCCATCTTTCTTTGATCCTCGGCATGGCAAGCATCGCGTTTATATGGTCCCGTTTTGGCACGCCCATTGGTTCCCTCGTTTCCCGGGGCGTCGGATCAACGCCGAATTCATGAAAAGCTTCCTCAAACGCCCGAACCGGCGCAAAGCAGCCGTAATCGATGGCCGTACCGGACCAGTCCAAAATAACCGCGTCAATTTTCATTTTAAACTCCTCCATGTTCGATTAAAAATCCGCGGATGATCTCCGCTAGTTTTTCGATATCCTGGAGATAGATTTCTCCGATGTTTCCGATGCGGAAAGTATCCGCCTCGGTCAGCTTTCCGGGATAAATAACATAGCCCCGTTCCTTGATATATTGGTAAAAATCAGGAAAGGAAAAATCGTTTCGGTCCGGATAAAGAAAAGTAGTAATGATGGGGGATTGATGCTCTGCCCCCAGAAAGGGCCGAATCCCCAGCTTTTTCAATTCGCTGATCAGAAGACGGTTGTTCTGCGTATACCTGCGGCTGCGGGCGAAAATTCCGCCCTCTTCTTCCAGTTCTTCCAGTGCTTTGGAGAAAGCCAGAACCGCATGGGTGGGAGAAGTGAAACGCCATTTTCCATCCTGCTCCATTTCTTTCCACTGGCTGTAAAGATTCAGGGAAAGACTTCTTCCTTTTTCTTTACATTCTGTCAGCTTTTTTCGGTTTGCCAGAATAAAGGAAAACCCGGGCACGCCTTGGATGCACTTGTTGGCGCTGCTGATCAGAAAATCGATGTTCCAGTCCCCAACCGGAATCTCCATTCCTCCGAAACTGCTCATTGCGTCCAGAATAAAGGTTTTGTTCCGCTCCCGCGCGAGAGCGCCCATACTCTGAGCGTCATTTAAAATGCCGGTCGTCGTTTCACAGTGAACCATGGCGATATGGGTAATGGCTTTATCGGCGTCCAAAAAGCGGGCCGCCTTATCGGGGGACGGAATTTGGTCGCAGGGTTCTTGGTACTGCACATAGGGGATGCGGTTCCATTCGCAGATTTCCGCCATGCGGGCTCCGTACGCGCCGTTGGAGCAGATGAGGAGCTTTTCCGAAGGTCCAATCACGCTGGAAAGCACGGATTCCACTCCAAAGGTGCCGCTTCCCTGCATCAAAACGGCGGTGTACAGATCGGCCGAAACGTGTGCAAGCCCTAACAGTTTGGCGCGGATTTTCCGCGTGATTTCCTTATAGTCGTCATCCCAGGTGCAGTGGTCAAACAGCATTTCCCGCTTCACCGTCCACGTTGTGGTCAGCGGGCCCGGGGTCAATAGTTTATAGTTTTTCACAGTATGTAATGGGCTCCTTCCTTTTATTCCGGGCTTTTCATACGATTGTTCGGTCCTTTTCCGCGTATTACGCAGCTCAACCGCACGGGCCGATTACAAGCGCCGCGGAAGAATTTACGATGGATGCGATTCATGGTCAAAAGTTAGCCCAAGCATTTTACACACCATCGGGGCAATGGAAAGCTGGTCAAAAAGTGTTTGGGTTTCCTCTTTAACGACTGCATTTTCTCCCAGAACGTACATGGGAACCTCCCGTTCGTCCGCGCTGTTTCCCCCGTGCAGTTTCCTTTCACTCATGCCGTGGTCGGCGGTCACAATAATATCAAAACCGTCGGCGATCCATCCGGGTAAAAACGTGGAAAGAATATTGTCGATATTTGCGACGGCTTTGATGTATTCTTCGCTTTTTCCGCCGTACCGATGCCCGATAAAATCGGTATTCATCGGATGAATCAATGCAAAATCCGGATGGTAGCGGCCGATCAGGTAATCTGCGTCGGAAAATACATGCGAATCGGGATAGAAATCATCATAATAAAAAATACCGTGCTGGATTGGGGCTTCCGGGTCGGAAAGGAACCGGTCCGTTTGCCGGTTGAACGGTGCGCTGACATATAATTCGCAGAAAAAGTAGTACGCTGCGGCCGCGGTCACCATACCGGCTTTGGTCGCAAGCTGAAACAGATTCTTTTTTCTCGACCTTCGGACGGTATCGTTGGACACAATGCCGTTTTTACAAGCCGGTGTGCCGGTCATAAGGACTTCATAAATCGGTCTCGACAGGGATGGAAGCTCCGACTTTACCCGGTACTTCGCAGCTTTTTGCTTTTCCGCCAAGTGCTCCATGAATCCCATGTGGCGAAAAGCGGCGTCGGCTGTCAGGCCGTCGATCAAGACAAACAAAACTTTACCCAATGTCGGAACCTCCCGTGAATCAAATAATATCCCGCTCAAGGGCGGGCGCTCGTTCTGCACGGCTTCTCGCATATTCCTTGATCTGCGAAACGGTTTCCCTCGGGTCGGATTGAATACATGCTTCGTTTTCCAAATTATACACATGCATTTTCAGGGGGGATAAGGCGATTTCCACGGTTTCGCCCATCGCAAAATCACGGTGTTCATTCACTCGGATGTCCGCAAAACATCTTTTGCCGTTTTGCATTTTTATTTCGTACCTTTGTGTTTCGCCTAAAAAATTCAGATTCACGACCTGCCCGCTGACGCGGTTGAGACGCGGCGTGAAGTCTTCCTGCCTGCTGTGAAGCACAACGTCGCCTGCATGGACATTGATCCTGATTCGGGTGCCGATTTTCACAGGCTCCGACAGCGGCGGCAGCTCGAACGTGGAACCGAAGACCTGTGCCGCAGGGGGATTTACCGATGAGATAACCCCGTCAAAGCTGGAAACCACGCCGATAAAAGATGAGGTAAAGAGCTGTTTCGGTTCGGAATACATTTTTTTCGGCGTGTTGGATTCAACGATGGTTCCGTCCTTCATCAGCGCCACTTGATCGGCAATCGCCAGGGCTTCAGTTTGATCGTGCGTGACGAAAACCGCCGTAATGCCAAGCTGAAGCTGAATCCGCCGAATTTCGCTTCTCAGTGAAAGCCGGACCGCTGCGTCAAGCGCGCTCAGGGGCTCGTCGAGCAGCAGAATATCGGGGCTGGGCGCGAGAGCTCTTGCAAGGGCCACGCGCTGCTGCTGCCCGCCGCTGAGCTGATAGGGATAATGGGCTGCGAATCTTTGCAAGCCGACTTTATTAAGCCATTTCCCCGCTTCGGCGGCGGCCTGTTTTTTGGGCATCTTTTTCATTTCCAAACCAAACGCCACATTCTGGAGCGCGTTCAGATTCGGAAACAGGGAATACTGCTGAAACACCATGCCGACATGCCGCTTTTTTACGCTTAGGAAGTCCCAGCTTTGCCCTTTGAACTCGATGCTGCCGCCGTCCGCATCTTCCAGTCCGGCGATAATTTTCAGCAGAGTGCTTTTTCCGCAGCCGCTCGGCCCCAACAGGCATACCATCTTGCCGACTTCGATCTCAAGATTAATGTTTTTTAAAACTTTTATTTTTCCATATTTCTTTTCTATGTTCATCAATTTTAGCCGTTCCATTCAAAACACCGCCTTTCCTACTTTTCTCTTTTTGTACCGCTTGCGTATCCTGCCAGAATAGACATGGCGAAAATGACAAGCATCGCAATAACGGACAGCGCGCTGACAAGATGACCGTCCACTTTATAGAAATTGTACTGAAAGACCGAAAAGGTTTTCCATCCGGCGCCCGTGATCAGCTGCTGCAGAGCATAATTATCAAATGTGCCGGCGAACGCGATTGCGCCGGAAATCAGAACTCCTTTTTTTAAGGAAGGGAAAAGGATTCTTATAAGAAAAGAAACCGTTCCGCACGCGAGCGTTTTAGAAGCGCTGTACAGTTCACCGGCGTCGATGGCTCTGTACGCATTTGACATGGTCCAGTAGCAAAACGGAAGATTAAAGGCCGTCTGCACACCGGCCAGAAGATACGGAGTGCCGAGAAGTTGAGGCATTACGGCGCCATAAAACTTGATGCTGCCGAGCGCCAGCACAACGCCGGGCAGCGCGATGGGAATAATGGAAAGCACTTCAATGAGCGTGCCGGCTTTTTTACTTCCCGTTTCCACGCCAAACAACGCCAAAACCGTAATCATAACGTCAAGACACGCCACAACGGTCGAAAGCGCAACAGTTCTTCCCAAGGCTTCGTAGAAATCCGGATCGTTAAAAATTTCAGCATAAGCGTTTGTAGACCAGATTTGCGGCAAAATGGTATTGGTCCATTTTTGGGACAGTGAAAAAAACAGCGTGGCGAGAACCGGAGCCATGATGTAAAGTAGAAATAATGCGGTCACAAGGAGAAAAACCGTTTTGGCGAAGCGTTTGTCCGCATTGGTCCGGGAATTGCCGTTGCGCATCCACTGAAAGTTCATCCGGCCCACCTCGCCGCTTTTTGATTGGCCGCCCGATAGATGAAGACCGTGAAAGCCATGGCAGCCAAAAGGATAATGGAGAGCACGTTTGCGTCCGATCGGTTAAAAACCGACATTTGGATCAGATACCCAATCTGAAGGGTGATTAAATTAATGCGGTTGTCGGTTATGGCCTGCGCCGTCGCATAGGTGCCGAGAGACTGCAGAAAAACCAAGGTGGCCGACGAAAGAAAGGAAGGCAGCAGGACGGGCCCCGCGACTTTTCGAGCGTACTGGAATTTGCCGGCGCCGAGCGTGCGGGCGGCAGCGAACCATTCTTTTCGGACACAGCCGACCGCCGGTAGAAAAATCATGCACATGAAAGGGATGAGAAAGGAGAGGTACGCCCAGTGCAGGCCCATCAGGCTTGCCAACTGAAATCCGGGGTAAAGTTCAATTCCGAAGCGCTTTAGGATTATCGTCAGCATACCGTTTGCACCCATCAGGGCGATGAAGGAAAACGCCAGACTGATTCCTCCGTTATTTGCGCCGAAGTTGATGAACGCCATAAACCAGCCGTGCCTTGAAAGCTTATTTGCCCAGAACAAAGCAAGCATGGCACCCAGCAGAGAGGATTCCGCCGTAGTCCAGAGGGCAAGCAGCAAACTGCCGCGCAGCGATTTCAGATAAGTGCTGTTCTTTAAAACGGCCGCCCATCCGCCGATTCCGCTGTCAAAACTGTGAATGATGATCGAAATCATCGGCAGGACCAGAAACAGGATGCAAAAAAGCAGATAAGGAAGAATCAGGAGCAGTGAAACACCGTTTTTCTTGTATTTTTCCTTTGCCTTTTTTATCATTGCCCCAAAACTTCCTTGCCCCATTTTTGCGCGATTTCATCCGGCGAAACGCTGTTCCATTCGGATGGCTTGCCGCAATTGGTATAAAAACTGTCCGGCAGCAATTCGCTTTTAACGTCGTCCGGCAGTTTCAGATTTCCCTCGACATACCGGATGGGGTGCGCGTGTCCTTCTGCGAAAATCGCCTGGCCTTCATCGGAAGAAACAAAATCCGCAAACTTTTTCGCAAGACCGGGGTGCGGGGACCATTTGTTGATCATTAAAGCGCTTGGGGCCCAGATGGAGCCTTCCTTCGGAAATACAATTTTAAAATTCGCCTGCCCTTTCAGGTCTTCCTGGTATCCTTTTGCGAGAAAATCATAGACGATGTAGATGGGGACTTCCCCTTTTTGCAGGGTTGCGACGGATGCCGATATGTTTTTGATATTGCCTTCCTTTTGCAGTTTTGCGAAATAATCAATGGAGGCGTCCACCTTTGTGATGTCTCCGCCTAACGCGTAAGCCGCAGCCAGAACCATATTCTGTCCGGAACCTGACGTCTGTGGATTGGCAATACAGATCATGTCTTTATACTCGCTTTTCAGCAGATCGTTCCACGATTGAGGAACATCCTTTACAACGTCGGTGTTTACAAGGAATACCGGAACACCCACATAGGTGCCGAACCAGTTCCCGTCGGGATCCTTCGCCCAGTCGCCGATTTTATCCCAGTTCGCATTTTTGTAGCCCATTGTTACACCCTGCGAAACGGCTACCGGACCCCACATCATTCCGATATCAGCCGTATCCGCGACGGGATTGTTTTTCTCCGCGCCGAATTTTTGGATTTCTTCGGCACTTGACATATCGGTATCCACATGGGTTGAACCGTACTTCTTATTGAAGGCCGCAAACATTTCTTTCCAATTTGCCCAGTCATCCGGCTGACCGTATGTTACGATTTTGTCCTCCTTTGCAGACGGCGCTTTGCTGCCGCCCGCGCCGGAACATCCGGTGATCGAAAAAACAAGGGACAGCGCGAGGAAAACGCAGGATATCGGTTTTAGGTTTCTTTTACGGCTTCGCAAGCCGGGGGCATTTTTGCAGGCCCTGTTATGTAGCATACTTTTTGAACTCCTTTCAATTCGCCGCGTGTCTTTTTCAGGGGGGGTGCCTGAAGAAATTTGTTGATTTCGTGCCCAATTCTATCATCTTTCATAGCAAGTTTCCATTAACAGGAATTAAAAAACTAACGCTGATTTGGTTAAAAACTACAAAATAAAACAGGACCTGTTGTAGAAAAAACCGCAACAAGCCCTGTCATGCAAAGAAAAAGTTACAAGGGAGGGGAACCGCGATCCGCGATCATGGAACCGCTTTGATCCAATGCCCGAGAAAATCTTTTATAATCGCTTAAAATTACACCCATATAAAGCATATCGACCACGGTGAGCTGAGTGATTCGTGAAAAAATTGCGTTACCGTAAATTTTGCCCCTGCCGCTACCGGCAAGGATACAGACATCGGCGTTTCTGCTGATGGGCACATCCTCGAAATTAAGGAACCTCTGAACAAATGGCATAAATAGAGACTTTAGCGAAGTGAGAGCAAGGAAGCGCTGCAGACCGGTTGTAAGTGCCGCATTTTGATCCCGCATTACCGGATTCATCCCCAAGTTTTG